>JBBQXA010000126.1:0-6979 GCA_038210095.1 Burkholderiales bacterium | reverse complement strand
GGGGCAAAACGGAGTTGGTTTGGGGTAGAATTCGTCATGGGCAGAGGCGGTTAGTGTTTTACGGATTGCTGGCTTAGCAACCGCAATTATATCAAACACTTACATGCATTTCTGCCCTTTTTAAGCAAAATTCAGGTTAGCAGCGGCGGGGCTGGCGGGGTGCCAATGAAGACCATAGGGTTCTTCTTTGCACTTAACTTCGCGGCAATGTCTTCCATTATCTATTTTCTGGTGCGCCACTTTGTAGTGGAAATGGATCGAATCAAGGTTCAGCTTGCCGAGCAGCACCAGTTGCTAGTCGAAGAACAGGAAAAATCCGAGCGTGTGCTTTTTAATGTGCTGCCCAGCAGCATCGCGAGGCGCCTGAAGGATAGCGATGGCTTGATCGCGGATGGCTATGCGGATGTAACAGTGATGTTCGCTGATCTGGTAAATTTCACGCAACTTACGGAATCTCTTTCGCCTGAACAAATGGTTGCCTTGCTCAATATTGTTTTTTCCGGCTTTGATAGTCTGTGTGAGAAGCATGGCGTGGAGAAAATCAAGACCATAGGCGATGCCTATATGGTGGTAGGCGGATTCAATCGCGAACGCGATACTTATACTGGTGATATCGCCCATCTGGCGTTGGATATGCGCGAGTTCGTTGCCACTGCTCCTGAATTAACCCGGTATAAAATTGGTCTGCATACCGGCATTGCCACTGGCCCAGTTGTTGCCGGAGTGATTGGCACCAAACGCTTTATCTACGACTTGTGGGGGGATACGGTGAATATTGCCAGTCGCCTGACTAACGAGGCGGTGGGTGGCGTGATTCAGGTGGATAAAATCACTTTCAATCGTATTCGGCACGACTACGTCTTTGAACCTCCCGCCATCATTTCCGTCAAGGGAAAGGGGGAGATGGTGATGTATCGTCTGATTGCAAAGATGGACGGGGCGGCGGCTACATCATCTTCCTGAGTGCGGGTTGGATTATGTATTGTGTGCACGGAATCGCTGAGCTCGCGGCCGTCACTTGGTGAACGTATTGCGGATGGTTTATTCAGCCGGGTGGCTATGTTGCGGCGGCCTAGAAAATTTGCCAGTGGCGCCTTTAATCCGATAAATTCAATCAACCATTGTCCCGCGGGCACGAATTGGCTAGAATTCCCCCACCCGATTCATAGTACACATGGAGAATAGTAATGGAACATACCCTGCCAGCTTTGCCCTACGCGATGGATGCGCTGCAACCGCACATGTCCAAGGAAACTTTTGAATACCACTACGCCAAGCATCATCAGGCTTATGTGACCAATCTGAACAATCTGATTAAAGGCACGGAATACGAAAGCCTCGATCTGGAAGCTATCATCAAGAAGGCTCCAGCTGGCGGCGTTTACAACAATTCCGCGCAGGTGTGGAACCACACTTTCTTCTGGAATTGCATGAAGCCTAATGGCGGCGGAGCACCGATTGGCGCGTTGGCCGATGCGATCAATGCGAAGTGGGGCTCTCTGGATGAATTCATGAAGGCGTTTCAGGCTTCCGCCGTCGGCAACTTCGGTTCGGCTTGGACTTGGCTGGTGAAGAAGGCCGATGGTTCGGTCGATATCGTCAATATGGGTGCAGCCGGTACGCCGCTGACCACTGGTGACAAGGCGCTGCTGTGCGTGGACGTGTGGGAGCATGCTTACTACATCGACTATCGCAATGTGCGTCCAAAGTTCGTTGAGACTTTCCTGAATAACTTGGTTAACTGGGAGTTTGTGGCGAAGAATTTCGCTTAAGTCATCCGGTTTGGAGGTTGCAAAAAATCCCGGGTTGCTCCGGGATTTTTTGTTGGTGTCGCCGAAAGGTCGGGCGGAGACGGCTCTAGGGAGCTGGTTGTTAGCGTCCGAAATTCAGTCCTTTCTGTTGGCAGGGTTGTCCAAAGGTTGACCAAAACGCCGCCAAGCTTTATCTTACGCGGTCTTTTTGGCTTAAATTTAAGGTGTTTGTGATGGAGTTGACCGGCGCGGAAATCGTAGTCCGCTGTTTACAAGAGGAACAGGTCGAATATGTATTCGGCTATCCCGGCGGAGCAGTGTTGTTCATTTATGATGCGCTATTCCAGCAGGATAAGGTCAAGCACGTCTTGGTTCGTCACGAGCAGGCGGCTTTGCATGCTGCCGATGGTTATGCGCGCTCGTCCGAGAAGGTGGGCGTCGCACTAGTGACTTCCGGTCCTGGTCTGACCAATGCGGTGACCGGGATTGCGACCGCTTATATGGATTCGATTCCTATGGTGGTCATCAGCGGTCAAGTGCCGACTTTCGCGATCGGCGAAGACGCTTTTCAGGAAGTGGATGCCGTGGGTATCACCCGTCCTTGCGTGAAGCACAACTTCTTGGTCAAAGACCCCAAGGATATTGCTGCCACTATCAAGAAGGCTTTCTATCTGGCTCGTACAGGTCGTCCCGGGCCGGTGCTGGTGGATATTCCCAAGGATGTGTCCAATCAGAAGGCGGTGTTCGAGTATCCGTCCAGTGTGAGCATCCGTTCTTATCATCCGGTAGGCAAGGGTGACAGTACACAGATTCGTCAGGCTGCGCAGATGTTGCTGGAGGCTAAGCGTCCGGTGATTTACAGCGGCGGCGGCGTGGTGCAGGGCAATGCATCTGCGCAGTTAATCGAGTTGGCTCACCTGTTAGGTGCGCCATGTACCAACACGCTGATGGGTTTGGGCGGATTCCCCGCCAGCGACAAGCAGTCCGTCGGCATGCTGGGCATGCATGGCACTTACGAAGCCAACATGGCGATGCAGAATTGCGACGTGCTGCTGGCCGTGGGCGCGCGTTTCGATGATCGCGTAATCGGCAATGTCGAACACTTCGCGCAAGTGCCGCGCAAGATTATTCATATTGACATCGATCCGTCTTCCATCGCCAAGCGTGTGAAGGTGGATCTGCCCATCGTCGGCGATTTGAAACTGTCGCTGAATGAATTGCTGTCAGTATTGAAGAGCAGCAAGAAGCGTCCTGATGCTGCCGACATGGAAGCATGGTGGAAACAGGTTGATGAGTGGCGCGTCAAGGGTGGCGGTCTGCGCTACAAGAACTCCAGTGAAATCATCAAGCCTCAATACGTGATCGAAACGCTGCATAAGGTCACTAAAGGCGATGCCTTCGTGACTTCCGATGTGGGACAGCATCAGATGTGGGCTGCGCAGTACTACAAATTCGACAAGCCGCGTCGCTGGATCAACTCCGGCGGCTTGGGCACGATGGGTTTCGGCCTGCCTGCCGCGATGGGCGTGCAGCTGATCAATCCTGATGCAACCGTGGCCTGTGTGACGGGCGAAGGCAGTATCCAGATGAATATTCAGGAATTGTCCACCTGCAAGCAGTTCCGTCTGCCGATCAAGGTGTTGGCGCTGAACAATCGTTATCTGGGTATGGTGCGTCAGTGGCAAGAGTTCTTCCACGGCAACCGCTATTCCGAGTCTTACATGGATGCGCTGCCGGACTTCGTTAAACTGGCTGAGGCTTATGGTCATATCGGCATACGCATCGATAGTCCGGCCGATGTCGAGCCCGCAATCAAGGAGGCGTTCGCGCGCAAAGACGACCTGGTGTTCATGGACTTCCGCACCGACTCGACCGAGAACGTGTTTCCCATGGTTCCCGGCGGCAAGGGTTTGTCTGAAGTGATACTGGCGGAGGATCTGTAATGAGACACATCATTTCTCTGTTAATCGAGAACGAGGCGGGTGCGTTGTCGCGTGTGGCTGGATTGTTTTCGGCACGCGGTTACAATATCGAGTCGTTGACGGTGGCAACCACTGAAGATGCGACCATGTCGCGCATGACCATCGTCACGCGCGGCTCTGATGCGATAATAGAGCAGATCTACAAACAGCTTAACAAGCTGATTGATGTGGTCGCGGTGATGGACCTTTCCGAAGGCGATCATCTGGAGCGCGAACTGATGCTGGTCAAGGTGCGGGCGGTGGGAGAGCATCGCGAAGAGTTGAAGCGCATGGCGGATATTTTTCGTGGGCGCATCATCGACGTGTCGAACGATACCTACACCATCGAGCTGACTGGAGCGGGTGCTAAGCTGGACAGTTTTCTGGAGGCTATCGGGCGCGAATTGATACTGGAAACCGTGCGCACAGGAGCTTCCGGCATAGGGCGGGGTGACAGAATCTTGAAGCTGTAAGTTAAAAGCCGTCGTTAGACGTTAGTCGCTAGCTGAAAACCGCGCAGCGGACAAAACCAACTAACGACTAACGACTAACAACTAAACAATTGTTTTTTTATTTTTACCAAAGAGGGCAACATGAAAGTTTATTACGACAAAGACGCAGACCTTTCCCTGATCAAGGGCAAGCAGGTAACCATTGTAGGTTACGGTTCACAGGGCCATGCCCACGCACAGAATCTGAAAGATTCCGGTGTTAACGTGACTGTCGCGCTGCGTAAGGGCGGTGCTTCCTGGGCCAAGGCTGAAGCCGCTGGTCACAAGGTCGCTGAAATCGCCGCAGGCGTTAAGGGTGCCGATCTGGTAATGCTGTTGCTGCCAGACGAAACCATGCCTGAGGTGTACCACGCCGATGTGCAAAAGAATCTGAAGTCCGGCGCTGCGCTGGCATTCGCTCACGGCTTCAACATCCATTACAACCAGATCGTTCCACCCGCTGACGTTGATGTCATCATGATCGCACCCAAAGGCCCAGGCCACACCGTGCGTTCCGAATACCTCAAGGGCGGTGGCGTTCCTACCCTGATCGCGGTGTACCAGGACAAGACTGGCAAGGCCAAGGATGTAGCACTGTCCTACGCTGCTGCAAATGGCGGCACCAAGGGTGGCGTGATCGAGACTAACTTCCGTGAAGAGACTGAGACCGATTTGTTCGGTGAGCAGGCTGTATTGTGCGGTGGTGCTGTTGAGCTGGTGAAGGCGGGTTTCGAAACATTGACAGAAGCCGGCTACGCACCAGAGATGGCTTACTTCGAGTGTCTGCACGAGTTGAAACTGATCGTTGATCTGATGTACGAAGGCGGCATCGCCAATATGAACTACTCGATCTCCAATAATGCAGAATACGGTGAGTACGTCACCGGCAATCGCGTGATTGCAGATCAGGCTCGTGCTGCGATGAAGGAATGCCTGACCAACATCCAGAACGGCAACTACGCCAAGCAGTTCATCCTGGAAGGCCGTACCAACTATCCGGAAATGACTGCACGTCGCCGTCTGAATGCTGAGCATCCAATCGAAGTTGTCGGCGGTAAGCTGCGCGAGATGATGCCTTGGATCGGCAAAAACAAGCTGGTCGATCAATCCAAAAACTAGGCAGTAGAACGTATGAAGTGATGAGTGGAAAGTCTCCGCTCATCACTCTTCACTTTCCTCTCTCTACTGACCTACTTCCCATGAATAACTATCCTCATCCCATCATTGCCCGCGAGGGCTGGCCGTTTCTGGCGATTTCGCTGGTTCTGGCCGTTGCTGCTACCGTCTGGTGTGCAGTCTGGTCTATCCCCTTGTGGATCATCGCCCTGTTCGTGTTGCAATTTTTCCGCGATCCTCCGCGTGAGATTCCACAGGGAGCAGGTTTGGTGTTGTCGTCGGCCGATGGGCGCGTCATCAAGGTGGAGCGCACAAAGGATGTTTATGGACAACGCGAAGCGATTCTGGTCAGCGTGTTCATGAACGTGTTCAACGTGCATTCCAATCGCAGTCCGGTGGATGGCAAAGTCGAGCAGGTACAGTATTTCCCCGGCAAGTTCGTCAATGCCGATCTGGACAAGGCTTCGAGTGAGAATGAGCGCAATGCAGTCGTGCTCACTACGGATGCAGGACAGACGGTGACCTTCGTGCAGGTGGCGGGGCTGATTGCCCGTCGCATCCTATGCTATATCAAAGCAGGTGATGTGCTGGCTCGCGGTCAGCGTTACGGCTTCATCCGTTTCGGTTCGCGCGTGGACGTTTACCTGCCGCTGGATGCCAGCGTGAAGGTCAGCATCGGCGACAAGGTGTCGGCGACCACCACGATACTGGCTGTTCTGCCGCAAAGCTGATAGCCTGCGCCCATGGATGAACTCAATACACGTAAGCCGATGAACCTGCGCAGGCGCGGCATCTATCTGTTGCCCAACTTGTTTACGACTGGCGCGCTGTTTGCCGGTTTTTACGCCATCGTGCAGGCGATGAACCAGCGCTTCGAATATGCCGCCGTGGCGATCTTCATTGCGATGGTACTCGATGGTCTGGATGGTCGTGTGGCGAGGCTGACGCATACCCAGAGCGAGTTCGGTGCCGAATACGACAGTCTGTCAGACATGGTGTCGTTTGGCGTCGCCCCCGCGTTGGTGATGTATGAGTGGGCGTTCAGGGGCTTGGGAAAGTGGGGTTGGTTTGCCGCCTTTATTTACTGTGCTGCAACGGCGTTGCGATTGGCGCGTTTCAATACCAATATCGAAATCGTTGATAAACGTTATTTCCAGGGCTTACCCAGTCCGGCAGCGGCAGCACTGGTTGCCGGTTTCGTCTGGGTGATGTTGGATTACGGCTTCAAGGGTAGTGAGTTGAGCTGGTATGCCGCGGCGCTGACGGTATTTGCCGGACTGTCCATGGTCAGCAACCTGCCGTTCTACAGCTTCAAGGATTTCAACATGCGCAAGAGCGTGCCGTTCCTGGTGATCTTCCTGATAGCGTTGTTCTTTATCCTGATCTCCAGTTACCCGCCGGGCGTCCTGTTTGGCCTGTTTCTGATTTATGCACTGTCGGGTTATGCAAAGTATCTGTGGTCGTTACGCAAGCCACCTGTAACACCCGCCAGTTGAATTTGTTACCTGATAGCGCAATGTAGCCTGAATTTTGCATAAAAAGGGCAGAAATGCATGTAAGTGTTTAATATAATTGCGGTTACCAAGCCGGCAATCCGTAAAACACTAACCGCCTCTGCCCATGACGAATTCAACCCCAAACCAACTCCGTTTTGCCCCTT
>JBBQXA010000125.1:0-7059 GCA_038210095.1 Burkholderiales bacterium | reverse complement strand
GTGCTGTAAAATATTTTTCATGGCTTTCTCCATTATTGATTCAGGTGATCTCTACAATTAGTGCCCGCGGCACTCCTTGAAATCAATCGACCTTATAGACGCTATCAAACAGTTTTTCTGTACGCCAACGCACCAAGCTAGAATTTTTTCAGCGCGTGCATTACCGTACTAGATGCGAATTACTACCAATCCGCATCAACACCAGCAAAGGTGCCAAACCCTTTACTTGATGATGAGCTGGTTGATGACCTTTTTTACGTCCGCAACTCCACCAGCAACCTGCTCTGCTTTCTTACTGTTTTGCTGCGAATCGACCTGACCTGCAAGCGTCACAACCCCGCCCACCGTATCCACACTGATCTCTAAACTTTTCAGGCCGGGCTCCGCCAGAATCACGGATTTTACTTTCGCTGTAATTGCGGAATCTTCCAGCGCTACACCCGTTGTTGCGGCCTGATCACTCAGACTTTTCGAGGCTTGATCAATTTCGTCACCCGCCTTATGCATAGCCTGATCGATTTTTTCGCCAGCTTTTTCAGTCACTTGATCAATTTCCTTGCCGGCATTCTCAGCTGGACCTGGTTTATCACAAGCAGCCAACCCCAAAGTAAATGTCATTGCGACAGCGGCCAATTGCATTTTTTTAATATTCATTTATATCTCCTGTTATCAAATCAAGCGAACGCGCCAGATTAGCGAAATTTATAGCTTGTACCGTATTCCGTCTGTTCGCCAGCGCACATCACGCGATAGGGACTTGACCGATGCGGGCTGCTGAATCCACATTCCGCTCCCCTGCGCAAAACGCCATGATCTGCATGCGCGCCGGCGTGCATGGTGATAGCTTTTTGGCGCTACTTTTAGCGTTTTTTTGTCGCCGGAACTGCGCATCAGGTCTTGGCAAGCAATGAGCCGGCTCACTTAGCCGCGTTCAGCGTGGGTTTTAGAAACACATTATCGCCGTCTGTGTTGGCGCGCTTGGGTTCTGGCGATTCAGCCTTGGCCAACTGCGATGCCGGGAACTGCTTCATGATTTCGTGCGCCGAGATACCCACCGTTTTTTGCAGGGAAATGGTTTCCTCTGCCAGAGACTCGTAGGCAATCGTCAGCTCCTGCGAACCTTCCCACACAATCGCCCCATCTTCACTGTCCCATATCTGCAGAAACAGCCTGATGTTGGATAACTTAGTATCCAACATACGCACCCCGAGCATGCCCCATCGCCCTCTGGAATCCTGACTGAATGCACCCAGCTTGAGTTGCGCCAAGTAGCGCGCCCCAGTCACGCTCGCTATTTTTTTCAACGTGTCACGGTCGAATATCCCAGTCAGCAGCGAATCCTCGAACATACGCCGGTATTCGACCGTGAGGCCGGAGCGATTGATGGCACTAAGCGTATCGGACAGCCTGATGCAACGCAGATCGGGACGCAATATTTGCAGCTCTTCGGTGAAAGCGAGCGCCAGCGCCTGCTTGTCTTCCTCTTGACCGGTGAACGAGGATGGCGTGATGAAAGCAATACCGGCAACCTGTATGTCACTGGTTTGCAGTTTAGCCGTGTGTACTTGCGTCATCGAAGTCAGCTGCTCGGTATTCGATCTGATCATATTGTTGCTGCAACCCGATGATATCAATGCAGCTATCGCCGCTGCCATCCATCCCAACATACGCAAGACTTGCAACAAATTGTATTCGGCTTTGATAGTAGCGGTATGCATAGAATTCCAATTCACGGCAATGCCGTTTATAGGTGAGCGGTACTAACTCAGCGGGTGAAGACCGAGCGAAGTTGTGCGAAAAGGACACAAACAAAATCTTCACAAGCTGCCATATTGAGGAAAGACTAAGCTGATAATCTTCCGCCGTATGTACGAAAGCGCACAGAGCGACCATCTATGGACATTGATGAACTCACAGATCAGGAATGGTTGAGGTACTCGATGCATGGTGGCCAAACGGGTGTCGGAAATCGCCTTCTCTGTAACGAACACGGGGTATTCGAAACGGCCACCCAGCCAGTTAGCCGGCGGTGGATAAACGATACATACTTGTCGCTGACGCGAAGCTACATCAGCCATTCCAGATAGGAATAGACGTAGTTCGATCCGCCGTTAACATTGCCGAGCTGCTTCGAACTGCCAAAGATACCGGAACGATGGGAAACGCCAAAACCGAGAAACGTATTTTTCAGACGCTGGCTACCTATCAGATCGCCAACGCTAAAGTCGATGCTGGGATTAAGATAGTTGAGCACCCGTGAGGTATTGCGACCACGCAGAGCCTGGTCGCGCGCTTCAACATAGGGCACGCGCTGCGCCAGCGACAGTCCGACTCCAAATCCAAGACGCGTCTTGACACGATCACTCCAGGGAAAGCCGTAATAATAAGCTTTCATGTAGGCGTTTAAATCGAAAGAATTGGCCTGCAAGCCATTTTCATCATGTCGCAGCAAACCCACGTAACCGACAAAATCCAGCGGCCAGCCGTTGACTTCCTGCATGAAGGGCTTTCCCAGTTCGATGGCCGCGATTCGTGTTCTGTCCACGGTAGTGGTCGACGCACAGCGCCAGATACTTATCAAGTTGCAGCCAGTCGACGCCCCATAGAGCACTTTCACGTAGAGCGGCGATGCCACCTCCTCATGCGAATCGCGGTAACTGCCGAAGTCGTAGGCGGCACCAAACATCATTTCCGACTGCGTACCACTCTGCACGATAGTACTGCTGCGCACATTAGCCGAGAACTGACTCGTCCCGATGCCGCCCAACAGTCGCCAGCCATCACTCAAAGCATAAACGCCATAAAGTCCCAGTTCGGTACGGGTGCCGGCACCAGGCTGGTAAGCGGGACGCAGCGCAGTGGCCTCCTGTGGACGAACGCCGTAATAATAGTTGTTAAGGCTTGCACTACGTAGCGACACCGTCAGTGCGGGACGCAAGCGCAGCCGGCCTCGTTTCCATCCAACGCTATAGCTTGCGCGCATTTCGTTGCCGTTATTAATTCCCAACGCGTCATGCGCCAGTTCCAGACCGAATGCCCCCATGGAAGAACGATAGCGCGCAGATACGCCCAGATCGGCAGACGGTTCACGCGCCTGCATACCGGCCAGACTGGCCGGAATATGATCATAAGGAAATCCCTCGAAGCGGTAACCGAGAAACATTTCCACGCGGACTTCATCGGTATTTATCAGCTTGATGCCGCCTCGTGTGGCATGCAGGAATACCCGCTCATCTTCGTACAAATAGAGTGGAATCGAATCATTGCGCTGTCCGCCGCCGATATAGGGGGAGCGTGAACTGCGCACCACGGTGCCCAACCCTGCGCTACCGGACTCGCTCATCAGTTCGCTCAGCGGATCAAATGCCAGTGCCACCGAGCTTACCAGCAGCGAAACCAGCGCAACGGCAAGGCGCGCCGAAAACTGAATATTTTTACTCATACTAACTTTGGGTACCTGAACAGCCCTTGAGTCCACACAGCCGTGTTGTTTTCATCCTTACCCCTTACCATGTTATCGGGGCAGAAATTCAGCGTCTGCCGGACGAAGGAATTAACCCTGCCAGGCCAGCCACGAGCATCACGATACCGCCGACCAGCATCAAAATCGCCCGATCGGTTGGCGCACCCGTAAATAAGCGGGAGATGTCGGAACTACCGGAATTCATGGCATTCACGCCGAAAGCCGTGAGCAGAATACCGCCCACGAGCAGAGCTAACGCTATTGCTTTGATCAACACGTTCTCCTTTTTGTCGAGCGTTCGCCACGACTGAACGTCATAGCGGACGGCGCCCGCTGATGACCCTCAGCAGCACAACGACAATGGCGATCACCAGCAGAATGTTAATAAATCCACCCATGGTGTAGGAAGTAATCACTCCCAAGAGCCATAAAACAACGAGTACAACCGCGATGGTATAAAGCATGATTGATTTCCTCTCAATATTGTCGGAATTAATAATTTCACCCCGCTGATCGCAGCAATAATGCCCGTTAGCACAAGCTCGCTCTGTGCGCTTTCCCACATATAAGCGAAAAAACCAGAATTCCAATCCCAGTCTCGTATCCTGACGATACGCACGACAGCTCGGCAAAAAAACCCGATGACGTTATTAGCGCTATCGGGCCAGATACTTCAGATGTTCTCCATAGATGGAGGGGAATGAACACCTGTGGCGATCGTCCTCCAGTTCCACCATTCGCTCTGTTCCATACCGCACAATAAGGCTCACATAGCCACTCAACCTGCACTCACCAGTTGACCAGTCTGCTACTTCTTGATGCTCATTTCATTGACGACGCCCTGCACACCCTCCACGTTTCGGACAAGCTCTATCGCAAGATCGATCTGAATCCGGCTGTCAATGTAGCCGCTCAGTTGAACCCATCCCTTGCGGGTGACAACACCGACATCAAAGCTATTGATGCTCTGCGCCGAAAGCAAGGCGAATTTCACCCTGACGGTAACGATACCATCGTCCATATTGCCGCCCAGACTCATCGTGCCCGACTTGAGCGTCATATGATTTTCAACGGCCATGACGCCCTCCACTGCACGAGTTATTGCAATGGCGCGGTCAGCCTGGGCTTGATTGTCAACGAAACCACTGAGCTGAACTTCGTTCTTGCGCGTCACAACTTTGATATCGAAACTCTTAACCAGATGATCAGCAATCAACTCGGATTTAACTTTCGTCGTCACCACACTGTCGTCGATTTCCATACCCAGTGTCGTCTTGGCGGGGTTCTTTGCTATGTCTACGGCCGTAGCCAGCAACGCCTTCGCATTTTTTACGCAGTCATCTTGTGCATTTCCGGCCTTGTTGTCGCACTTTTTTCTGGACTCAAGGTAATCGGCATTAGCAGCAACAACAAACGCCTGATAACGCCTGTCACCGGCGCGGCTGTCGCCGACTTCAAGTTCAGCCTGAGCAACTTGTTGACGAGCATGCGCGTCAACCACACAGGCATCTTTCGCATTGGCTGCCAACGAATCGCAGCTAACTCTGCTAGCGTTGAACTCAACACCGAGACTATCGTAGTAAAAACTGTATTCATCTATGGACATAAAGTGCGCCATCGCGCTGTTGCCCAAGGCCAGACCGATCACAACAACGAGTGCTCTTATTTCATATTTGCTCATCGGAATCTCTTCAATGGTGAGTTAGGCTGGAGCGTGCATGGATACAGGGCTTTTCTGTTCACTGCTTCGACAATAACGACTGCGTTATTTCAGGGTTGCCGGCTAGCACAGTGCTTTGCAGTAGAGGGGGCGGGTATACGTTCCAAAAGAACGAAGCACTACACCAGAAGGTCGTTTATCGACCTCGTCTTTCGTGTCCTTGTACACCTGCTGAATCTCGCTGCGTCAACGCCCTCAGCATGTCAATTATCTCCGACTCTGCCGACGTTCTCTGTACGCTGGCACGCATTGAAAATGCATCGTTCGCGCGTATATTTAAGCTGCTAGTGCCCTGAAAATTCACCGGATTTCGCGTGGCGTGGAAAATCATGCGCCAGTTGTGGCAGGGCTTTGCATCGCCATCAATCAGGCGGCTAAAAATGTCAGCTTAATTATTCCTTATGTGCGCTGCAGTACTGAACACTGCCGTCAAAGCGGCTATAAATCTTCACCTGACAGGGTACTAGCGTGACAAACGGGGACTTTCGATCTGCACGATGAAACATATCAACGCTGGAACTCGCCCTACTTCAGAGGCTGCCACATGAATACACCCTACGAAATGAAACCGAGCTATGACTGATACGATAAATAAACTGATTGCTCTACACCATGAGCGCGAGCGAACGAACGGCTCAGTGAATAGGGTTTTTTCAAAAAGTGACTCAGTTCGCCAACCACACCTTGCTTTCCCAAACGCGGTCATGAAAATATTCAAGCTCAAATATCTTGCGCATTTCGCATTCAGTACTGCGGCCATCATGATTGTAATTCTGGGCTGGGTGCTCTATGGCACCTCCATTGAAACCAGTCAATCGACGCATTGGGCCAACAACCAAACGCTGAAAGTGAACCACGCCATCGATGAGGTAACAGAAAATCTGGGGCGCGCGGAGTCTGCCCAGCGCGGCTACCTGCTTGCCGGTAAGAAAATATTTCTGCAAGACCGCGATCAGATGCTCGCAAAAATGAGCGTTGCCACCCTAGAATTCATGCAACTCAGCGCGGACAACTCGGATCAGCAACGCCGTGGATTTCATCTCAATGAACTGATAGCAGAGCGCATTTCGATCATGCACGAGCTAGTGCGACAGCGCCAAAGCAACGGGCTAATTGCTGCCGCCGCCATCATAGAAAATGGTGTTGGAAGAACTAAGAGCGAGGAAATCTACGCACTGGCAGCGGAAATTAGGCAGGAAGAGCTACAGCTGCTTGGTTTGCACCTAATGGACGCACAGGAGCGTTACCAAAGTACGTTGATCGCATTCATCGTAGTGGCACTCATCAGTTTGGTCGTTATCGGCTTTATGGGATTTTTCTCGCAGTCAAGACGGCAAGAACAGGCTTCCCAATATACCCGCAGCCTGATCGAAGCAAGCCTCGATCCGCTGGTTACAATCAGTGCCGAAGGCAAGATCACCGACGTTAACGAGGGCTCGATCAAGGCGACCGGTGTGGCGCGGGAGAAACTGATCGGCACCGACTTCTCCGACTACTTCACCGAGCCCGACAAGGCGCGCGAGGGTTACCAGCAGGTGTTCGCCCAAGGTTTCGTCACCGACTACGCGCTCACCATCCGCCACCAAGACGGTCATCTCACCGACGTGCTCTACAACGCGTCGGTGTACAAAGATGTGGATGGCAATGTGCTCGGCGTCTTCGCTGCCGCCCGTGACATTACCGATCAGAAACAGGCCTCCCAATATGCCCGCAGCCTGATCGAGGCAAGTCTCGATCCGCTGGTTACAATCAGCGCCGAAGGCAAGATCACCGACGTTAACGAGGGCTCGATCAAGGCAACCGGTGTGGCGCGGGAGAAACTGATCGGCACCGACTTCTCCGACTACTTCACCGAGCCCGACAAGGCGCGCGAGGG
>JBBQXA010000124.1:0-7075 GCA_038210095.1 Burkholderiales bacterium | reverse complement strand
TGATCGACGGTCAGACGGAGGTGGGCGGCCGTGCGCTGCCTTTCCGTATGCTGTTGTCCCAGTTCATCGGCGAGATCAAGCGCCGCGCCGAATTGTCGGCCGGGCGCGAGTTCACCTCGGCCGTGTTCGGCCGTCCGGTGTTCTTCATCGACGACAGCGCAGAAGCCGACAAGCTGGCCGAAGACACGCTGGCCCAAGTGGCGCAGGCGGTCGGCTTCAAGCATGTGTCGTTCCAGTACGAGCCGATCGCGGCCGCCTTCGACTACGAATCCCAGATCCGCAGCGAAGAACTGGTGCTGATCGCCGACATCGGCGGCGGCACCTCGGACTTCTCCCTGATCCGCCTCTCGCCGCAACGGGCATTGGTCACGGATCGCCGCGACGATCTGCTAGCCAACGGCGGCGTACATATCGGCGGCACCAACTTCGACCGGCAACTAAGCCTGCATGGCGTGATGCCCCTGCTGGGTCATGGCAGCCTGCTCAAGCGCGGCCTGACCATGCCCTCGAGCTGCTACATGAACCTTGCCACTTGGCACACCATCAATCAGGCCTATACCCGCCGGACTTGGACCGATCTGCAGGAGCTGTATCTGGACACCCTTGAGCCTGAAGCCATGGATCGCCTGCTAAAGCTGATCCGCGACCGCGCCGGTCATTGGTTGGCAGTGCAGGTGGAAGAAGCCAAGATCGCCTTATCCAACGGCGATAGCACCACCCTGCAGCTGGATAGGCTGGCACCGGGCATGCGCCACACGCTGACCCGCATCGAGTTCGAGCAGTCTGCGGAACAGCTGGTGGAAAAGATCGGCGCCACGCTGAGCACTTTGCTGGCTAACGCCGGTGTGCGTAGCGAGGCCGTAGATACGGTTTTTTTCACCGGCGGTGCCAGCGGTGTACCCATGCTACGCGAACACATTGCCGCAATGCTGCCCCGCTCCCGACGAATGGAAGGCGACTTATTCGGCAGCGTCGGTGCCGGCCTCGCGGTAGAGGCGCAACGCCGCTTTGGCTGATAGCACACACAGGGGAAATCAAAAAAAACAGACTCAAATTATTTACCTGAACAATTCAGGGTATATCTCGATTCGTTATAAAAAATCCCGGCATCGCCGGGCTTTTTTAACAACAAAGAACACCAGAAGTCAGATGCTAATGCGCAATTCAAAAATTCTCGGTCAACTTATGGGCTAGCACTTGGTCAACTCGATTTCTATCCACGTCCATCACCTCAAATTCCCAGCCGCAGGATGAGAACTTTTCCGACTTGCGCGGGATGCGGCCAAATGAGGCCAGTACGAAACCACCCATGGTGTGAAAGTTTCCCAGTTCCTCGTGCGGCACTTCGCGAATGTCCAGCCTGTCCTTCATTTCCTCTATGGATAGCAGCCCGTCCAGCAGCCAGGAGCCATCGGGGCGTCGCACAGCCAGAGCCTCTTCCGCATCTTCGGCCAGCGGCATCATGTCGCCAACCAAAGCCAGCATCAAATCATCCAGCGTAACGATGCCCTCGGTAACGCCAAATTCGCTGACGACAAATGCAAACGTTGTTTTCTGCTGACGCAAGGTGCGCAACAGGTCGATCAATGTCAGCGTGCCCGGCACATACAGTGGGATAGCCAGCGGAATTTCAGCAAAGTCCACATCGCCCCTCATCGCCGCTTGCAATATGTCATGGCTTTCGGCGATACCGATAACTTGTTGCAAATCGCCGTTGCAGACGGGTAGCTGAGAATGGGGGGCTTCTTGCAACAGCGCGAGATTGCGTTCGCGTGGTGCGCGCAAATCCAAATAGGCCACATCGGCGGTCGGCGTCATGATGGAGGCAAGCCGACTATCCTCCAGTCGCAACACGTTGCCCAACAGATGACTTTCCTCGGGCGCAATAGCCCCGCCCTTGAAGCCTTCATCCACAAAAGCGAGGATGTCCTCCACGCTGGTCACGGCGGGTGCTGACTGAATCGGCAGAATGGCCAGCACACGATCTGCCGACCATGACAGTAAATGAATAGCGGGAGATAGCAGGCGAATAAACAGTGTCATGAACGGGGCGCACATGACAGCCACCCGCTCGGGGTGTGCGATTGCAATGCGTTTGGGCACGATCTCACCGAATACGATGGTGACTGCCGTTACCAACGCGATCGTGATCGTGAACGAAATTTCCTCGCTCCATGCGGCAAGCCAGGAAATGCTGCTCGGTATGGCATTTTGTATGGAGGCAGACAATGCCGTCTGCCCATAGATACCCATCAGCAACGCTGCCGCGGTAATACCGGTTTGCGTTGCCGCCAGCAGTCGGCTGGGATGCTCTTTGATGACGATGGCAGCCGCGGCTCCCAAATGACCTTCATCTACCATCTGTGCGAGCTTGGCTCGCCGCGCAGAGGCTAGCGCCATTTCTGCCAAAGAAAAAAAGCCGGAAAGAACAATCAAAAAAGTCAGTATCCAGAATGCATTCATTATTACGTTTCCATAGAGTTACAGACCGCCGCCTCATTACGCTCAGAGGGCGTCGGCCCTAGCCGTTTATTGCGATTTGAGCGGCGCTGATCATGCCCCAGCCATGACCCGAAAGCAACCGCAATAAAGCCACTCTCAGCCCATAAATTTACCCGCAAAAACAGACCAAAACTTGATGCCATCAACCGGAAAATTCACCTGAGCTGGGGGTAGGGCGAGTATATCGGTGTATAGTAAGTGCAGAAAATTTAAGCGTCATTCATGCTGCTGTCTCAATAAAATCCGCGTTTGGACTGTCACAGTTTGCGGTCAATTCAATTCACGTTCACGGGAGCTGAGTTCTATGCCATTAAATTTCGATTCATATGATACGGGAAACTTTTACGATGAATTAATCGAGTCTCCCGGGGTGCCCCGACCGGGCGCGAAGGTGTTGGTAAACCGGATTGAAGCCTTGCCCGATGGCGAGGTGCTGGCCAGGCAGAAGGCTGCCGAGGCCGCGATGTACAACATGGGCATTACGTTTACCGTCTATGGCAGTGATGAGGGAACCGAGAAGATTTTCCCTTTCGATATCGTGCCGCGCATCGTAGAAGCCAACGACTGGGAATATCTTGAGCGCGGATTGAAACAGCGCATCCACGCGCTGAACCTGTTTCTCGACGACATCTATCACGATCAAAAAATCCTGAAGGACAAGATCATTCCTGCGGACATGATACTTTCCGCCCCCTCCTTCCGTCCCCAATGCGTCGGACTCAATGTTCCCCGCGGTATTTGGTGTCACATTACCGGCACCGATCTGGTAAGGGACAAGGACGGACAGCACTATGTACTGGAAGACAACCTGCGCTGCCCTTCCGGGGTGTCGTATGTGCTGGAAAATCGGCAGATACTGAAGCGCACCCTGCCCGTTGCTTTTGAAGCTTCACGCGTCCGCGCCGTTGACGACTATCCCGCCCGCCTGCTGGAAACGCTCGAATTTCTGGCTCCCGATAATATCCCCTCGCCCACGGTTGTGGTCTTGACCCCGGGAATCTATAACTCGGCTTATTTCGAGCATTCATTCCTCGCGCAACAAATGGGCGTGGAACTGGTGGAAGGTAGCGATCTGGTGGTGATGGATGGATTCGTCCATATGCGCACCACGAGTGGTTTTCAGCGCGTGGATGTGATTTACCGCAGAATTGATGATGATTTCATCGACCCGCAAGCATTCAGAGTCGACTCGGCACTCGGTGTGCCCGGCTTGATGGAGGTATATCGCAATGGCCGGGTCGCGCTTGCCAATGCCCCGGGTACCGGCATTGCTGATGACAAGGCGGTCTATGCCTATTTGCCCCAGATCGTAAAGTATTACCTGAACGAAGACATGATATTACCCAACGTTCCCACTCATATTTGTGCTGATAAAAAAGAGCGTGAATATGTGCTGGCCAATCTGGATAAGCTGGTTGTCAAAGCGACCAATGAATCGGGTGGTTACGGCATGCTGGTAGGGCCACATTCAACCAAGGAACAACAGGCAGAATTCGCCGAATTGATCCGCAAAAATCCACGCAACTACATTGCTCAGCCGACACTGGCTCTGTCGCGCGCCCCTGTGCTGGTTGGCGATCATTTTGAAGGGCGTCACATCGATCTGCGTCCCTACATTCTCTATGGCAAGGACATTTATGTAGTCCCCGGTGGATTGACTCGCGTCGCACTCAACAAGGGTTCGCTGGTGGTCAACTCATCCCAGGGAGGGGGCAGCAAAGACACCTGGGTGCTGAGCAAGTAATTATCCATTCAATGAATATTCACAGGAGAACATTTATATGTTGAGCCGAGTTGCCAATTCAATCTACTGGATGAGTCGTTACATGGAGCGCGCTGAAAATGTCGCGCGTTTCATCGGTGTTAACCTGAACCTCAGCCTTGATATGCCGGAGGATTTCGGCGAACAGTGGGGGCCGCTGATTAATATCTCGGGGGATCGTGAGCAATTCTCTGCGCGTTATGGCGAGCCTACGCGCGATAACGTTTTGCATTTCCTGACCTTTGATCGCGAAAATCCTAATTCAATACTAAGCTGTGTACGCAATGCGCGAGAAAGTGCAAGGTCGGTGCGGGAAATTATTTCTTCTGAAATGTGGGAGCAGGCAAATCACTTTTATCTGATGGTGAAAGATGCTGAGACCAATCAGTCGGCGTTGAATAACCCTCACGATTTTTATACTTCCATAAAAATGGCGAGCCATTTATTTGACGGCATTACTGAAGCCACGATGTCGCATGGTGAAGCATGGCACTTCCTGCAAGTCGGAGAGTTATTGGAACGAGCCGACAAAACTTCGCGCATTCTGGATGTGAAGTATTTCATCCTCTTGCCGGATGAAAAGGCTATCGGTGTAACCGTAGACAACATCCAATGGTCTGCGCTGTTGAAGTCGGCCAGTGCCCTAGAGATGTACCGCAAGCACTCCAAACAGATCGATCCTGCCAAAGTAGCGAATTTCCTGTTGTTAAATCGCAACTTCCCGCGCTCTGTGCTCTCATGCCTGAGCCGCGCGAACGAATCGTTGCACGCCATCAGCGGCGGCCCGCTGGATACATTCAGTAACAAGGCAGAACAACGCTTGGGCAGATTGCTTGCAGAACTGAACTATACTCAGATTGACGAGGTGATACAGGGCGGATTGCATGAGTTCCTAGATCAATTGCAAACCCGTTTGAATCATGTTGATGATGCGGTGTTTGAAACCTTTTTTACGCTGCGTCCCTTGACCGGAAAACAGTCTCATTTAACCAAAGAGCAATAATCTACTATGACATTCTGTGCCGCAATTAAAGTTAAAGACGGCCTGGTTGGCGTCTCTGATACACGTATTACTTCAGGTTCTGTCCGCACTACGGCACGCAAGGTCACCATACACCAGCATGGCAGACACTCCATGTTTCTGATGACTTCCGGCTTGCGCTCGGTGCGCGATAAGGCGCTGACCTATTTCGAAGAACTGATAGAAGAAGAAGATACCTCGTTCGACAAACTGTACAAGGCGGTCAATGCATTTGCGGAACAGCTGCGTCGTGTCGCGGATGAGGACAAAGAAGCACTTAAGGAGGCTGGGCTGCCGTTCAACCTGTTTTCGATTATCGGCGGGCAACTGGAAAAGGACAAAGAGCACAAACTTTACATGCTCTATCCCGAAGGCAACTGGGTGGAGGTTCCACCGGGTTCGCCCTACTTCCTGATAGGCGAGTCGAGCTATGGAAAGCCGATTATCGACCGGGTACTGAGCTACGATTCTTCTATGGATGTTGCCCTCAAGGTGGCTTATCTGGCATTTGATTCAACCCGCATCAGCGCTGTCGATGTTGATTTCCCCATCGATATCGTGCTGTACAGGCGCGACTCCTACGACATCGTGCAACACCGCTATGAGCGTAAGGATCTTCAGCATATCCCGGAATGGTGGCAGGACAGGTTGCGCACCGCGGTAGAGGATATGCCGGATGAGTGGGTGCGCGACGCCACTTCCAAGTTGGATACGGCAAAGTAAGCCGGCCATCATGTTGCTCGAAATTTTTCATCGCACCCGCTATCACTACAGCGCCCCGGTTTTCTTCGAGCCTCTGATCGTCAGGCTGCGTCCCCGTAGCGATGCCCTGCAAACGGTGCGCAACTACGATATTACGGTCACACCCGGACCCAGCGGAATTTCCCGCTGTACCGAACTCGATGGCAACAACACGGAAACCATCTGGTTCAGCGGCTTGCACGATGAACTGCTGATAGAGACGCATACCGTGGTGGAAACTCACTATGGCGATCCGTTCAACTTCCTGGTTACTGCCCCGGCAGCACTTGGTCTGCCGGTCAAGTATCCGTCACATTTGGCGCTGGCTCTAGGCCCCTACCTCGTTCGCGAAAGTGAAGACGCCGAAGTGGCGGCACTCGCTCAGGAACTCATGCGGGCGGCCAATTTCGAGACGGTTTTATTCCTGACCAGATTGGCCTCAGAAATACCCAACCGCATCGAATATATGCACAGAGAGCATGGCGCCCCTTGGACGCCGGGCGAAACACTAAGAATGCAGCAAGGATCATGTCGTGATTTCGCCATGCTATTTATCGACATCTGCCGCATTGCCGGTGTCGCGGCGCGTTTTGTCAGCGGCTACTGTTATGGCGATGAGGCTGCCGATAGTCATATGCACGCGTGGGCAGAAGTTTATTTGCCGGGTACCGGCTGGCGCGGATTCGATCCGAGTCGTGGTCTGATTACCTCGGATGACTACATTTCAGTCGCCGCCGCCCAACGTTCGCAAGAGGCCGCCCCCACCCTTGGCAATTTTCGCGGTGAGGCAACTTCTATGATGGATGCCGAAATATCGATTCGTCCCTACGTCATTAAATAGCCAGACCAGACTAACGACCGTTGAACCTTTACAGCCGTTGAGAGCAAGGGGCTGCACGAAATACATTCATCGAGTAGGAGGCAGAGTCACCCCTGCCGACCTCTCACACCACCGGACGTGCGGTTCCGCATCCGGCGGTTCATTGAATACACTGGAGTCGTCGCGTTGTATCAAGCAGCGACACCAGACCCAAACGATCAAAGTATAA
>JBBQXA010000123.1:0-7104 GCA_038210095.1 Burkholderiales bacterium | reverse complement strand
CGGATTCCAGTAGCCGTAGAAAAACAGCGATGCCAGTGCCAGCCACCCAGCAGCATAGGTATGACTGATACGGGCTAGCCAGAAGAAGCCGACAACAGTTAGCGGCAGATAGGCGAAGATGAAGGCGTATGAGTTGAACAGCATTTATTAATTCCAAGCCTGTTGAGATATATTAGCCAGATCCTGAATATCAAGGACGTGACTACCTGCATAGTGTTGACGAGCCTGCCTGATCTCTACCAGACGGGCCTCGATATTCCACTCACCGATCGGGATGCCGAAGTCTTGTGGAATCGGCGCGCCCAGACGGGGATGCTCAGCTAAACGATCCAGAATCAGGTCGCCGCAAGCCGGATTATAGTGCGATGGGTCGGTATACCATAGCATGGGGATTGATGCGCCTCGGGGAGGAACCGTCTCTGTATTGATGCTGTTATAACCGCTGAAGTCCCACAATGGATATTTCGGCTTTTGCGCTCGATTCGCTTCATCTGCTCCGATCTTCACCAGCTTTCTTTTCCATGCTTCCCATTTCTCCCACAGTCCGGCATTGGCGATGCCTTGCCAATGCCATGCATGTGCTGGCGATATGAACAATTTAACCTCGATATCATGCTCATAGGCCGCTCTTAGCAACTCCCTGAAATCCTCCAACGTGTCGTCTTTGGTTTTGAAATTGGAAAATTCATAGATATGAAATGGAGGCGGACGATAGAAGGTCACATAGGTTTGCTCCACATTCAAAAAGTATTGTCGCGTTGCGACCCCATGCTGAATGAGCGACGCCCGCTGCACATGCGCCCTGGAAGTCGACAAGCCGGCTCTTGACTGTTGCTGAAGCGTGTTGCGGGGCTGACTTTCAACCATATTCAGATGTTTTTTCGCTACCCAGCTTTGGCGGAAGGTGGTGACACTGTCCGAAAATGTGCTGCTGCGAAACAGCAGATCAAGATTGCCTCCTAGATTTAATCTTGCAGGGTCGCCCACATCGGACGCCCAATAGGCGTTGAATACAAAAAAATCCAGACCTATAACTGCGCGCCGCAAATGCCCGGCTTTTATTGCATGCTTGAACAGCAACAGTGATTCCCGCATGGGCTGACCTCCAAGCGCCATGTTATAGGTCGTCCCGTCACTGAAAGCCGGATGGTCCGCGCGCAATCCGCCAGCCGTTCTGGAAGTACCCAACAATATCGTGTGCGGTGCCTTGGTCCAGTTAGCCCACTCCACAAATTTTGGGATGCGAATATTAAAGCCCGAATACTTGGACGAATTCACCCCCTGAATGATGGGTGATTTCCAAATGCCGTAAGGATCAACAACCCAATTAACCAACCCCGCCCCGGCAATAACCAACAGCAGCGACAGTCCGAATTTAATGCAATAAGCTCGTGTCATATCAAAATTGGTAATAGAGGAATTCGCTGGCGCTGATCAGCGACAGCAAGGCCAGTCCGATTCCGGCTCCAGATATCCAGGCATAAACTCCGGCTGGCTTCCACAATAATCTGGTTTTGTCGGATGGTTGCGGCATATCCAGCGCGGGCTGGTAATTCTGCATGATGGTCTGCGTATTCGGAGCCAGCCAAACGATCAATAGCATCATCACCAGCGCGTTTATCATTCCGCGCGATGCCAATCCGTTGTGTGCCATCAGTAGTCCGTGCGCGTCCAGCCAGCCATGGAATTGCGGGAAATGCAAAAACCAGTCATTCGGAAATCCCACGCCATTAAAACCGAGCATGTTATGCACGATGCTTATCGCCACCGGAAGATCATCGGCCCGGAAAAATACCCAGGCTATGGTTACGGTAAGAAAAGTCAGCAGCCCGGACAGCAGGCGCATCGGCCAGGATAAGCGGGCCTTGGGATCCTGCCCCAACGCCCTACGCAAGGAATGCCAGCCGTGATTAATCATCAGATACAGCCCATGCAAGCCGCCCCAGATCACAAAGGTCCAGCCTGCCCCGTGCCATAAGCCGCCAAGCAGCATAGTTGCCGCAAGATTCAGATAGCGACGCAGCTTGCCATTGCGACTGCCGCCCAGAGGGATGTACAAATAATCACGCAAAAAGCGCGATAGCGTCATATGCCATCGACGCCAAAACTCGATGATATTGACTGACTTGTAAGGTGAGTGGAAATTCAACGGCAATATCACACCGAACATGCGCGACACGCCGATTGCCATATCCGAATAGGCAGAAAAGTCGAAATACAGTTGCAGCGTGTAGCACAAGGCCCCACTCCAAGCTTCGATGAAAGACAGTTGAAGACCCGCTGCAGGACCATCAAATACCACTTGTGCGTAGTAGCCTATGTTGTCCGCCAAAAATACTTTCTTGAGCAGTCCGATGAAGAAGATGGTGCAGCCCACCGCCATGTTTTCGTAGCTGAAGCGATAAGTTGCCGCATGGGCAAATTGCGGCATCATCTCCTTGTGGTGCAGTACCGGGCCGGCAATCAGGTGCGGAAAATAGGTGACAAACAGCAAATAATGTACAAAGTTGAATTCCCTGACCTTGCCCTGATAGGTATCCACCAGAAACGCAATCTGTGTGAAGGTGAAAAAGGAGATGCCCAGCGGCAGCATGATATCGCCAAAATTCCAGCTTAATCCCGCGACCGTGTTGACGCTTTCAACAAAAAAGTTGGCATATTTGTAATAACCCAGCAGCAACAGATTGCCTGTAATCGCCGCAATCAGCAGATGTTTCTTGCGCCGCTCCCCCCGCACATCACTCCTCGCTCCACCATCCTTGATCCTGACCTTCGCTATCCACATGCCGAATGCGTAGTTGCACACGATGGAACCCAGTAGCAATCCTATGTAAGTCGGATTCCAATAGCCGTAGAAGAACAATGACGCGAGTGCTAACCATGCGGCGGCATAAGCATGACTCACGCGCGCAAGTTGAAAGAACCCCAGTAGAACTAAAGGCAGGAAAAGGAGAATAAAGCCGTAAGAATTAAACAGCATAGTTCATTGATACGGTCTCACACCGCGAATTCAGATACTTCATAACGACACTCCAGTTTGGGTACATTGCGAACTGCAGAATTGCCCTCTTTCATGGCAAAACCTTGAGCAGCGCAGCACGAAAATCCGGTTCCATTTTTTGTGCGGACAGCTCCGTCAAATGACCCGCATCCCTGAAGGTCGCCATGCCATCGCGCACCATATAGCAATATTTTTCATCACAAAAATGCCGCGTTGGATCTATCGGGTAGACGTCCCCGCTCGCAATCTCGGCCTTAAGTTTCGCTTTCAACTTGTTCAATATCGCGCCAAGCGTGACTTGAGGCGTCGCATCCACTTTGATTTCATCAATGGCATGTCCAGCCCTTATCTGTCTGGTGGCCCAGGCTGTCGCAACGTCCATCCCCGGCTCCGGCGGCGGTGTCAGCAATATCACTTTCCTCCCCTGCACTATCAGTTCGCGCATAAGTTGAACGGTTCTTTCTATCGTTTCGTCGCTATTCCACCATGCACGCCCCAGAACCACAGTCTTAATCTCGGTGTGATTCAACAGGAATGCATATACCTCGCGATTGAAATCCTTGCAGTGGGCATTGTCCGGATACTGAATGGTATCGGTTTCAATGAAAGCACGGCATCCCGACATCGTGGCGATCAGGCCGGTGATGCCTGCCGCTTTGCTCGCATTGCTCAATGGTGTCAGATATTGGTTGGCGAATGAATCGCCCCACAAGATGGAAGTTGCGTCCCCAGCCTGATTGGAAGCGCCATAAACGCAGAACTGCTCGGGCGCTTCTTTGGTGTTGAGATCGAAGCGGAAGCATTCCCGGCGCGGCGTGGTCTGCGCCGATTGGATCGCGGCTCTGGCCACGTAATCCGGAAAGCGTTTTGTGTAACCCTTGTTTGCAACCATAAATGCCGTAAAGGCCAGGGTGAAAAGCAGTACGGTGATGGTGGCCCACTTCAGCTGCTTTCCCGTGACCACGGTGCGATCCCGGAACGGGCGTTCTATCCAGCGCCAAGACAGCCACGAGAGCACGAAGATCAGCGCCAGCAAAAGCAACTTGTCCGCCAAGGGAATCTGCTCGCCGTATTGCTGTCGGGCAAACACCCAGATAGGCCAATGCCACAAATACAACGAGTACGACATGTCGCCTGCTAGTTGCAGGACAGGATTGGCGATCACCGGATTGTCCTGCGCATTGGCCGCAAAATAAATGAACGCTGCGGTGGCAAGGACAGGAAGCAGCGTCCACACATTGGGCCAGGCACTGCTACCCAGTAACGGCACACTGGCCATTAGTGCCAAGGCGGAAACCAACAGCATCAGTCTGGCATGGCGATGCTGACTGGGAATTAAGAGGGCGCAGAATGCGCCGACAACAAACTCCCATGCCCGCGCATAGACGTAATAAAAACCGCTTTCCGGCGTTTGATACGCCATCCAGAATGCAATGCCTAAAGACAAGATGGCGATCAACGTCAACAGATAACGTATCTTCGGACCCAAGCTGGCCTTGAAAAAGAGCGTCAGCATCAACGGAAGCCAGAAATAGAACTGCCCTTCTACCGATAGTGACCAGGTATGCAGCAGCGGCTTGGTGAAAGAGGCTGCATCGAAGTAGCCCTGCAAGCCCATGAATGCGTGGTTAGACAGGAACAACAGGGCCGCCAAGGCCGTTCTGGAGTAATAGAGATAGTCCCGCGCCAGAGAGAAGTACCAACCCCACAAGGCCGTTGCAATTACCACTACTGCAAGGGCAGGGAAGATGCGTCGTATGCGTGCCTCAAAGAATCGAGACAGCGAGAATTCGCGGCGCACCAGTTGCCCATGCACCTTGCCGAATATCAGATAACCGGAGATGACAAAGAAAATGTCTACACCGATAAATCCACCGCCGAGACCGGCAAGCTCGAAGTGATAGGCGATCACGGATAGCACCGCAAAGGCGCGCAAAAACTGTATATCGCGCCGTGCTGTATTCTGCTTAGCCATTAGCGCACCCTATTATCGGCAGGCTTCATAGCACAGGCTCTATCAGCTTGATGAGCAAGGCCGCACCCGCAGCGCTGATGTGATTGTCATCGCCATACAATACATTTCCCTCGTCTCGGGTGCGACACACTTGGTCGTCGCAGAAAACATCCATGGGATCTATCGTCACCAAACTCGGGTGCTGTTTTGCATAGTCGTGCATGAACTGATTCTTGCGCTGAACATCGGCGAGTGGCTGAGTGAAATCGACCGGTAGATCCTGGACCACCTTGGGCAACAAGGGCACACCCTGTATTAACACGACGTCGATACCGCGTGCCTGCATGTAAGTTATCGTTTCCTGCAAATGATTTTCGATCACCCGCTTGCTGGATGCCGCATCCAGCGACAAAGTCTGCACATCTGAAATGAAATGATTGGGCTGATTATTCGGGTCGCCCTCGGTATAAGCGGCCCAGCAAGAAACGAGGAAGACCTTCTCGAATCCACCCGCGGCTATCAAGGCTTTAATGCGCTCGTCGAATTTTTCTACACATATATTTTTTGCACCATCGTAGCTACTGACCCCGAAGATGGGCGGACAACCTGACAGATTGGCTACCACACCCTGCATACCCTTGGCCTGCGCCACCACGTTGAAGGCCGGCGAGGCCGCGTAAGCGTGCGAGTCACCCAGCAACAAAAAGCGCTTATTGGACTTCAGGTCGCCGAAAGCACAGTTGCGCAAATTTGCCTGTACATCGTCCCCTATCGTACAAGCGGCATAGTGTTGGTCCGCACCAGTTACCGCCTTGAAATCGAACGCCGCCAGATTTTTTTCTACCGCAACCCAGTTAGGAAATCGGTCTTCCATACCCTTGTTTGCGTAAACATAGCCGCCGAACGAGATGCAGAATACGGCAAACAACAGGGTAAGGCCGCCTATCTGCCTACCGGAGAAGCGTTCCCGGTTATTGCGAAATGGCTCCTCTACATACTTCCAAGCCAGATAGGAAACAATAACCGTTAACATCAGCAGCACGGCGATTTCTGCATAGCGACTCAAACCGTGATCCACATTGTGCAACCAGACAATCAACGGCCAATGCCATAGGTAGAGTGAATAGGACAAGCCACCGATGAACACCAGCACCTTACCGCTCAGCCAGTGTCCCGCGCGCGTGCCCCCACCGCATGCGATCAGCAGTGCCGTAGCCAGACAGGGGAGAAGGAGGAGCATGTCGGCGTGAGGCAAGCCTTCACCCAGCAACAGCAACGATGCCAGTACAATCAACAAGCCCAGCATCGCCAGCACTTCGTTGCCGGACAGCTTCTGCCTCAACGCAGCAGGCATGAGTGCGACTAGTGCACCGATGACAAACTCCCACACCCTGCCCGCAAAGGAAAAGAATCCCTCCGTCGGCAGATGCTGCTGACCATAATTAAATCTGGCATACAGCGAAAGCCCCGCGATCAACAGCAGGATAGTGATGCGGTGTGACTTGAATTTGTAGAGCACAATAAGCAGCAACGGAAAGATCAGGTAGAACTGCTCTTCTATCGACAGCGACCAGGTGTGCAACAGCGGCTTCACATCGCGAGACATATCGAAGTAGCCCTGCTGCTTAGCGAACACCATATTGGTCAGGTAGATAGCCGAGAACTGCAAACTCTTGGCGAATTGCATGAAATCGTAAGGATGCAATACCAGATAGGAGATGATGAGCGTAGCCGCTATCATCACAAATAAATTCGGCAGCAGGCGTATTACGCGATGCTTGTAAAATTTTACGAGAGAGAATGTATTGCGAGACAATTCACCGGCAATCATGCTGGTGATAAGAAATCCCGAAATAACGAAAAACATGTCTACGCCCACATAACCACCGGGCAGAAAATGAACGCCGAAATGAAACAAGATGACCGCCATGATGGATATGGCGCGTATCCCCTGAATTTCCGGGTAGAACTTCTTGGCAATATTTGGCATGCTGTTGTCGGATGCGGGTAGGGTTGCTGCTGAGTGCTTTGCTATGTCGGTTTTTGCGGTATTTTAACATGTATGTAGCAATTGACATCTATGTAGTGGGAGACATACAAGTATGCAACAGCGTACTCCAGGACTTACTGGCTAAAGTTAGCTTCGATC
>JBBQXA010000122.1:0-7193 GCA_038210095.1 Burkholderiales bacterium | reverse complement strand
CCCGTGCTCTATCTGGCGATTTTGCGCCCCATGAATAATCAGGCTCAACTCATTGAAAAACAAAAGGAACACCTGTCTGCCATCTTTGACACCTTGTCGGAAGGCGTTGCCCTGAACGAGATAATTTTCAATCATGCGGGCGAAATGGTCGACTACCGGATTCTGGAAGTTAACAAGGCTTTTTACCGCGTAGCAGATTTCGTCAAAAACGACCCCAACAGGGGGCAGTTGGCCACCACGCTGTACGGGATGGATTCGGCATTCATTCTGCAGTTTTGGGAAACTCATAAAAATGCGACTGAATCAACCCACGCCGAGATGATCAGCCCGATATCAGGCCGACATTTCTCCATCACAACCTCTCCCTTTATCAACAACAGATTCGTCACCTCGTTTCAGGACATCACCAAGCGCAAACGGGCAGAAGAGAAAATCGCCGTATCGGAGGCCCGCTTATCCGTGCTGATCTCAACGGTGGATGGAGTCGTGTGGGAGGCGGATGCACAAACTTTTAATTTCACCTTCGTCAGCGCGCAGGCCGAACGTATTACCGGCTTTACCACGGAGGAGTGGTTAACGCCTGGATTCTGGGTCAAGCAGTTGCATCCCGACGATCGGCTCTGGGCCCCTGATTTTTGCGCCGAATGCACGCTGAGGATGGAGCCCCACGAATTTGAGTATCGCCTGATAGCCAAAGATGGCCGCACCCTCTGGTTACGCGACTTGGTGACGGTCGTGTCGCAAGAAGGGCAACCAAAATGGCTGCGAGGACTGATGGTGGACATCACCCAACACAAGCTTGATGAAGCGCACATTTGCCGAATTCAGTCGAATTTGATCGCGGCACAAAAACTTGCACGGATAAGCTTTTGGGAATGGGATGTGCTCGACAACATGGCGGTGTGGTCAGATGAAACCTATCACTTATTCGGGCGGAACAAACACGACCTGAATGAACATCGCCAAGATTTCCTCAACTTGATCGTTCCCGCAGACCGGGATCGGGTCAACCGTGCACTGAGCGACGCACTGGATGGCTCGCGTGATTACGACATCGAATACCGCGTCACTCTCGAAAACGGTCAAACTAAAACAATCCACGCATTGGCCGAAATTGTCCGTGACGCTGACGGCACTCCTCTGACCATGAGGGGGACAGTACAAGACATCACCGAGAAAAAGAAGACTGAAGAGCGCATTGAAAAACTGGCCCATTTCGACCAGCTTACCGGCCTGCCGAACCGCATTGTTTTGAAAGACCACTTCAAATTTGCCCTCAGCCTGGCGCAGCGCCGTGGCGAGAAGCTCGCGGTACTATTCCTTGATCTGGATCACTTCAAGGATATCAACGACACGCTGGGGCATGGCATCGGCGATCAACTGTTGATGGAAACGAGCCGGCGTATCAAATCACTTTTACGCGAAGAAGATACGGTAGCGCGCCAGGGGGGAGACGAGTTCACCCTGATTCTTCCCGGCACCCATGCGGAGGGTGCGACTCAAGTCGCACTCAAGCTGATACATGCTCTCTCACAGCCCTGTTATATCCAGTCGCAGGAACTAACTATTACCCCCTCTATCGGCATCGCCATCTATCCCGACGATGGGGATAATCTGGAGGCGCTGTCAAAAAATGCCGATACGGCAATGTATCGCGCCAAGGCTGAAGGACGCAGCACCTTCCGTTTCTTCACCGCGGAGATGCAAACACTGTCTGCACGCAACTTGCAACTGGCGAACGCACTTCGGCATGCCTTGGTTCGCAACGAATTACAGTTACATTACCAACCGCAATTATCCATACAGGATGGACATATCACGGGAGCGGAAGCGCTGCTGCGCTGGCAACATCCGGAACTGGGCATGATTTCTCCCGCCGAATTCATACCTATCGCCGAAGATAGCGGACTGATCATTCCAATCGGCGAATGGGTGTTGCGCACCGCGCTCAGCCAATTGAAGGCATGGATAAATGAAGGGCTACCGCCCATGGTTATGGCGGTAAATCTGTCCGCAGTACAATTTCGCCAGCAAAATCTGCCGGAGCTGGTCTCCGCCATCCTCCATGAAATAGAATTGCCACCAGAGTCGCTAGAACTTGAATTGACCGAGGCGGCCACCATCGGCAATCCACAAGCGGCGATTTCGATGATGAATCAGTTGCATGAACATGGCATTCGCATGTCCATCGACGATTTCGGCACCGGCTATTCCAGTCTGAGTTATCTAAAACAATTCAAGGTTTACAAGCTCAAGATAGACCAGTCGTTTGTGCGCGAAATTACCATCGATCCGGATGACAAAGCCATTGTTACAGCGATCATCAGCATGGCCGCCGGCCTCGGCTTGCAGACTATTGCCGAAGGCGTTGAAACGGCGGAACAGCTGGCCTACTTGCGCTTGCAGGGCTGCAATGAGGTACAGGGCTACTATTTCAGCAAGCCACTACCCGCAGACAAATTCCGAGAGTTTTCCCTGACATTAAAATAACCCGAGTTTCACGAAGCGGTTACTCGCGCACTGTAACAAATGACATTTTTAGGGATAATGTCGGACATGAACACCATCATCAGCATACCTGAATACCTGAAATGAGCCATTGCTTGGATGACAACCATAACCGCCGCTTCGGCGGGCTAGATCGCCTGTATGGCGATGGCGCACGACTGGCGCTGCATCGCGCCCGTGTCGCCGTAATCGGGGTCGGTGGCGTCGGCTCTTGGGCGGTCGAAGCACTGGCGCGTAGCGGGGTGGGCAACATCACGCTGATCGACTTCGACCATGTCGCCGTATCGAATGTTAACCGGCAGATACAGGCACTAGACAGCACACTAGGCGAAGCCAAAGTCTCGGCTCTGGCATCGCGCATCCGCGACATCAACCCGGATTGCCGAGTAACAACCATAGACGACTTCCTCACCGTGGAAAACATGCAACAACTGATAGCAGCGGACGCCTACGATGCGGTGATAGACGCCTGCGATGAGGCCAAAGTAAAGGCCGCACTCATCGTCCATGCCCGCTTCAACAAGATCAAACTCATGGTTTGCGGCGCAGCGGGAGGCAAGCGCGACCCGTTAAAATTACGTCAGGATGATCTCGGCCGCGTCACGCAGGATGCCCTGCTGTCACGCATCCGCAACATGTTGCGCAAGGATTTCAATATTCAGGCGCGCAAAAACGGCAAGTTCGATGTGGCTTGCATCTATTTGGAAGAACCCTCGAAAAAGAGCAGCGCCTGCTCCAGCGACCTGAGCTGCTCCGGCTACGGCTCAGCCGTCACCGTCACCGCCCCCATGGGCTTCGCCGCAGCAGCGTGGTGTGTGGAACGGATCGTCAAGACTGCTGAATAATGCGTCATGAAGCTAGAGGTGAATGAGATAAAGACTGGGCAGATAGTCCGCTCTTCGACCTAACCGGTCAGTCATCATCCTCAATTAGATGCAGCCATTCGCCATTCGCCATTGGCAGTAGAGTCCCATCAGGCGACAGTCAGCGCAGAGTTGGGCAATCTTTTAGATTGGGTAAATCCCACCTAAAACCTGCTAAATTTTGATCCGTAATATCAACCTGAAGGTGCACGACTTGACCAAAGGGGACGAGCCGTACGTTAATATGCTGACCCGTTCATTTATACAGAAATAGCTTCGTAGCCTAACGGTCTAGGCAGTGGATGGGCCGAGAACATGCAGAGGATCATGCCTTGGAATCTCGGCAATCAGGCGGTTGTACTCTTTATTGACTACGTTGTAACATTCACACACGATTTTTTCCAATCCCGGACGATCAAGTAGCGTGATGCGGCCACGGGAGTGGCTCATAATATTTTCACGCTTTAACTTTCCCATGATCTGGGTAATTCCTTCGCGGCGAACGCCAAGCATATTCGCTATTATCTCTTGGGTCATAGTCAGTGTATGCGAGGACGAGCGATCAAAGGTTATCAATAGCCAGCGGCACAGTTGCTGTTCGATGGAGTGGTGTTTGTTGCACACTGCTGTCTGCGCCATCTGTGCGGTAAGTGCCTGGGTATAGCGTAGTAATATTCTAAGAAAAGGCCCTGCGCGGTTGAATTCTTTGTTAAGGAGTGTGGCTTTCAGGCGATAGCCATATCCTGCACATTGCACAAAAGCATGACTGGGCGTGGTTTTTCCGCCCATGAATAATGCAACGCCCAGTATGCCCTCTTTGCCTACCACAGCGATTTCGGCCGATGCACCATCCTCCAGGACATAGAGCAGCGAAACGATAGCTGTTGTGGGAAAGTAGACATGAGTCTGTCTGCCGTGAGGCTCATGAAGAGTTTCTCCGAGAGTCATCTCGATCAACTCCAAATGCTCTTCCAGACGATTAAATTCAGCCTTAGGTAAAGACGCGAGGAGATGGTTTTGTAACGGGCTATTATGAGCGGCACTCATTAGTTAGATCCTTGTTAGCTACGGTCACTAAAGAAGTGCGCACAAAAGCATTCAATTAAAGATCGTAACAATGCCAGAACCCAGGAATTTTTCTGTGCGGTATCGCACCATAGATATTAAAAGTCACACGTCACAAATTTAATCTGCATGGCCTGAATTGGCTACAGAGGTCGTCTAATAAGGTTCGTTTGATTTGCCTGTACCTTGTACAAGGCTGATATATCTAACTGACCGGATGGGCACGATGCCGTCATCCAACCACCTCAATTAACTTGCATGAAAGCGGCCACTGGCGAATGAGTGCAATGGCCGAACAGCGAACGGAGTCCGCAAGTGGCCGCCCCCTCGCATCACGGCTAATTCACACTATTTCCCATTCCTCCACAGCACCTTCGACCACATCGAACAGCGGATGGGACTGCGGTTTCTTCACCATTAAGAGGCTGGCATAGGCGGACGGGTCGCGCGTTTTCAGTTTGGCTTGCAGGTGCGCGAGTTCGTATTCGAGTTGACCGCGGCTTACTGACATCATGGGTGTTGCAGCATCGCTGATGATCTTGCTCGCATCGAAGTGGTATCCACGCCGTTCAGCCTCCCGCAAAATTCCGCGCAAATAAGTTCCGATTGCAGCGAGTGAGTCGGGCTGTCGTTTGAAGCGAATGAGCTGGGGGTGATTACGATAGCCTTTGGTATTTCCGGCCAGCACCTTCTGCGCGAGCAATGTCTCACGCCACAGCGCAACCAATCCCTTTGCATCAAGCAGTTCCGGATGCAGTGACCAGAGGCGCACTACTTCAACCAGCCTTTGCGCTGAAATATCCAGAACGGCATCGCCACCGACAGTGCCATCAGCAGCAGCGCCAGCGGATAGCCGAGTTGCCAGGACAATTCCGGCATGTCGTGGAAATTCATACCGTAAATGGAAGCGATCAGCGTGGGCGGCAGCAGGGCCACCGATGCGACCGAAAACAGGCGCACGATTTTGTTCTGGTTGATGTTGATAAAGCCGATGGTGGCATCCATCAGGAAGTTAATCTTGTCGAACAGGAAGGCGGTGTGCCCATCCAGCGAATCGATGTCCTGAATGATCTGGTGCGCCTCGGCCTGCTGGTTCTGATCGAGGCGCTTGCTACGAATCAAAAAAGAAATCGCACGACGCGTGTCCATCACATTGCGGCGGATGCGGCCGTTGACATGCTCGCCATGCGCAATACTGGCCAGCACTTCGGCGGCTTCGCGATCGCTGGGCGACTTATCTCCCAGCACCCTGCCGCTAACCTCCCCGAGATCGGCATAGACTTCTTCCAACGCATCGGCAGAAAGCTCGACATCCATTGCATACAGCTCAAGCAGCACATCGCGACTGTTTTCGATCTCGCCGGCCTGTCCGTGACTGCGGATACGCATCAGGCGGAACAGCGGCAAATCGTCGGCATGCACGCTGATCAGCGTGGTACCGGTCAGCACGTAAGCCACGGTAACGCTGCGCGATCCGCTTTCCTTGCCGTAGAGAAAGTCCGAACGCAGATGCAGCTCGCCGCCCTCTTCATAGAAACGCGCACTGGACTCGATGTCGCGCAGATGCTCGGGTTTCGGCAGAGTCAGGCTATACGTCCGCTCCAACCATTCGCGCTCCTCGTCGGAAGGATCTATTGCATCAATCCAGATTGGCTGGTCGGTACGCAGGTCGTCGTCTTCCTCGAAATGGATGCGACTAAGACGTCCCTTGTTGAGGGTAAAGGCGTGCAGCATCCCGCTACCCTGCGCGATTACGCATGTGGTCGGCCACCTTGGCGAAGGCGGCTGACAGCTCATCGCGCAATGCAGCGTCCTCAACCACCTCGTCCAACGCCTTGTCCATGCACATTAACCACTGGTCGCGCTCGGCATCGCCGATGGAAAACGGCAGATGGCGGCGACGCAGAAAGGGTTCGCCAAACTCCTGCACGAACAACTGCGGCCCGCCCATCCAGCCGGAAAGAAACTTGAACAGTTTGTCGGCCACCGGCTCCAAATCTTCACCGTGCATCTTGCGGATGCCGTAGGCTTCCGGCAGTTCGTCCATGTGTTCGTAGAAGCGCTGCACCAGCGCGCGAATTTTGTGTTCGCCGCCTATGCGTTGGTAATGGTTGATAACTTCGGGTTGGCTCAACATCATATTCGCAATATTTCTCCGGATTCGGCTTTAACTTGAGGCCGGCCCCGCCACTGTTGCATTGATCAGGCCCGGCAGATAATCCTCGCAATCGGCTGCATGATCTGCGGCCACGTACTCCAGATGCAGCGTACAAACCAATTGGTCATGCGGATGCCTGACGCGGAGGGTTCGGGTGCAATTACCGCAAAGCGTATGTTCGAGGACATCGCCACATTCTCTTGTTTTGGTCACACACTCTTCCACTACGGTTATCGAACACTCACAGGCGGCACGACTTCATGCGCCTTTATTTGCGGCAAATCATATCACCTTGCCGGGTTGACAACGGAAATCTCGCCAACACCTCATAGCAAGCACCCTGCTCATCGCGCAGCGAACGCACCAGTACGAAATCCCGCACCGGCCAGCGCACTACCTCCATTTCGGGCAACGGCTCATCGCTCCATTTTGCATGACGCAAAAGCGTGACATGGGGCTTATAACTAAAGTTTCGGGGTTTAAAATCACCGATTTAAATTATTTAACTTATTGAATAACAAGGTAAATGTGACCCTAAGTTTGGTATAATATTGATTGCCTTGCAAGCTTCCAATAATCCAAAAAAAGAGCCACGATGA
>JBBQXA010000121.1:0-7197 GCA_038210095.1 Burkholderiales bacterium | reverse complement strand
CAGCATGCTGATCTGGCGCGATGGAGCCGATTACCTGCTGCAACTTCCGCTCGCACTGTGCGAACCAATCCGCAAGAAGCTCGCGATGTATGTATTGCGCGCAAAAGTGAAGGTCAGCGATGCCGGCGACGAGATCGTTTGCTTGGGATTGTCCGGAACGAACGCCGCAGAAATCCTGAGTACGCTTTTCGACAATCTTCCGCAGCAAACTTACGACACCAGCAGCAACGATAATTCCAGCCTGATCAAGCTCGGCGATAACCGCTACCAGATCACAGCCACACCGGCCCGTGCTCTGGAAATCTGGCAGCAAGCCAGCCTCAAGGCGCAGGTAGTTAGCAGCGCAGGCTGGGACTGGCTGAACATCCGTGCGGGCATTCCGGTGATTCTGCCGCAGACGCAGGAGCAGTTCGTCGCGCAGATGGTGAACTTCGAAGTCATCGGCGGTGTAAGTTTCAAGAAGGGATGCTATCCCGGACAGGAGATCGTCGCGCGCATGCAACATCTGGGCAAGCCGAAGCGACGCATGTATCTCGCCCATATCGACAGCGACATGACGCCGCAGCCGGGAAGCGAATTGCATAGCGCGGACATGGAGGGTCAGTCCAGCGGCATGATCGTCAACGCGACAGTCGCACCCGGCGGCGGTTACGACGTTCTGGCGGTGGTGCATATCGCCAGCCATGACGCACACCCGATACATCTTGATTCACTTGCCGGCGCACGCCTGCAATTCCAGCCCCCTCCCTACCCGCTGCCGTGAACCTGCCTGCCCAGCTTTTTTCCAGCGATTGGCTGTGGCTGGGCAACTTGATCTTTGTGGTACTACTCGGACGCGCCGCCTTGTCGGCTCCGTGGCGCGAGACACTGGACAATGCAGCGCGCACCAACGCACTGGTCGCATTGACGCTCGGCACCTTCGTCATGTGGCAACTCAACGCCGGAGTGCGCCCCGGCTTCAACCATCATATTCTGGGGGCGACGCTGTTCCTGCTGATGTTCGGCTGGCAGGTTGCGATTACCGCTATGTCGCTGATCATGATCGCCACCTGGGTGCGCACCGACCTCGCGCTGGTCTCGCTGGGCATCAACGGCCTGTTGATGATTGTGATTCCGGTTCTGTTCAGCGAAGGGATGCTGCGTTTCTGCCGCACGTATTTTCCCAAGAATCTATTTTTGTATGTGCTAGCAAACGGCTTCCTGTGCGGCGGCATCGCCACGCTACTTACCTCTACCGCATCTATCCTGACTATGCTCGCGCTGACCCATTACAACTGGGCAACGATCGCGCACAACTATCTGATCGCCGTCCCCATCATCGTCGTTACGGAAGCCTTTGCCACCGGCATGATGATCACCGCATTCACCGTTTCCCAACCCGAGGCCGTGCTGAATTTCAGCGACGAGGAATACATCGTCGGGAAGTAGCCGATGCTGTGCCACGACAACCGCCGAACCGACCCTGCTTATTTTTTCATGCAGCGCTGATAGCGTCCGTAGACCTTTTTGGTATACAAGGCTGTCGTTAATTTTCCGGATGTCTTGGGTCCGGCCACTACGATCTCCGGAATGTAGGCTCGCGGCAAGTTGGGTGCCAACACAAACAGCTTCTTATATAAGCGGCTTTGCTCAAAAGAGTGGGATTTTTCCAGCAGAAGATTGCGAAATAGATCGTCTTTATCCATATTCAAACGGGTAGCAATTTGAAGCAAGGCTCGCATGGTCTGGCTGTCATCCTCAAGCGCAACCCCATCCTTGTAACGCAGCAAATCACCATCCCGTTTCAACGCTACACCTGTTACATATCTCAGCGCATTCTGAAATGCCGCATTTCTGCTGGAATACCTCCCCGCATTAAAGTCCGCAAAACGAAATGAAATATTGTCGTAGCTTGCCGGGTAATCCAGCAGATAGGCCACTCCGAAATACAGCCCGCCTTTGCGAGTGACGAGCGCGTTTCGAATCGATCCCCGATAGGGGTAAGGATACGGTCTGATAGCCGCATACTCGCTGGCAAAGCGCAGATTGACCTGCATCGGACCAACGGTTTGCACGGGGTTGTAGTCCGACAGAAGTTTCTTTCCCAGCACAATCTCCGAAATCATATCTTCATACAATTCATACAAATCATTCTCGGTCCTGAGCGCATCAATGCGTTGGTTATAGGTCCGACCATTGGGCGAGTCAAAGGCAAGACTCTTATCCATTACCCATTGTGGGATGCTGTATTTTTCCCGATTAGATTCCAACTCTTTCCTGACCATATTGCTCAGCCCGAATACGACCGGATCAGTCTGAAACGAGGATTCCTGTCCGATCTCAGCTAATACGGCACACACATTGGACTTATCTGCAGGGATTTTTATTGCCTCAAATGCGGAAAGAATATCAGCCGCCCAGCCGCGCCGATCTGTAAGCGACGAAGGAAGCAAACTGTAAATCAATGCCTGTCCGGATAACGGCTTGGGGGGCGGAATAACACGGGGGGCTGGCGGAGCGGGCGGCTTGATAACCACCTCTCTCGGCTTCGGCGAGGAGGTGGAACATGCGGAAAGCACTATCGCAAGAACGATGGCTAACAATCGCCGGAAAATAAATACTGAACTCATTTGTTTCGTGCGGATATTGAGCGAGACTCTTTTTAGGGAAAGTCATCAATACTCCCGATCGGGCTATATTCTGTCGAATAATATGACGGGGCGTAGTGCTGCATTACGGATGTAAATTTTACCCGAATTTCGACCGCATCACAGCGAATGAATCTACCTCAGCAATGAATAATGAAATTAACAAGAGTATGAAAACAGGCGCTTTAATCCGAGATTGTCCATTAGCCGCCGCAACGGCATTTGTAGGAGCATGCCCTGCGTGCAAATCGCATGCAGGGCATGCTCCTATTAGAGGCATCTGCTCTAACGGATAATCCGGGTCAATTGAGATCGCACAAAAAAGCGCCCGTGGCATTGAGTCGTTCCGGATCGGCCCCCATGGGTGCCGACCATACCATCAACGACGGGCAGACAGCGCGATCAGAACTGCCCAGATACCCAGCCCGAGATAACACAGCAGCGACCACTCGGGGATGCCGAGAGTGAGGAAGGTCCAGCCCTTTTCTGCGCATTCGCCGGAGCCATGCATCAGCGACTTGAGCACATCTGACATCGGCATAGTTTCCAGCATGTAGTCCAAACCCGGGCCGCAGGCTGGCACTTCGTCTTTGGGCAGGTTCTGTATCCAGATATGGCGCGCCGCAACGCCGATACCCGACAGCGACAGCAATGCGATCAATGCGGCATAGATACGCTGACCGATACGCTTGGGACCGTGTACTGCCGCGAATGCGAACAATATCAGGATCGCGATAAACACCACACGCTGCACCATGCACAGCGGACAGGGATCCTGATGCTTGACGTATTGCAGGTAAAAACCAAAACCCATCAGCCCGCCGGCAAACAGTGCTCCCGCCAGATACAGCCAACGATTCGAAATCTTTTGCAGTAGCTCGAACATCATTCCGCCTCATCTATCCAGGTTGCCTGTATCGCTTCGAGCACCTTCTCGCCGCCATGCGAGTGGTCATCGTCGAAACCGTCCAGTTCGACCACCCAATTATGCAGATCGACAAAGCGCACGGTGCGCGGATCAACATCGGGATACCTTTCGGTCAGCGCAATCGCAATATCGCGCACATCAATCCACTTCATGTTGTCACTCCTTGACCATGTTGATGGTGTACTTTGGAATCTCGACGATCAGTTCCTGATTACCGACCACTGCCTGACAGGACAGGCGCGAAGTCGGCTCCAGCCCCCAAGCTTTGTCCAGCATATCCTCTTCCAGTTCATCTGCATCAGCCAACGTCTCGAATCCTTTGCGCAGCACGACATGACAAGTGGTGCAGGCACAGGACTTCTCGCAGGCATGATCGATCTCTATGCCGTTGGCAAGCAGTACATCGCAGATGGTTGTGCCGGGATTAGCTTCGATCAACGCCCCGTTCGGGCAGAGTTCGACATGTGGCAGAACAATCAATTGCGTCATTTCAACCCTCCAGTTCGGAAATATTATGTCCGGCCAGTGCGCCATTCACGCTCAGGTCCATGCGACGTTGGGCGAACTCGGTGCTCGCCTGATTTAGTGCCTCTATACCGCGCTTGATGAGTTGATGATCGGCCTGCGGCAACAGCGCCGTCAGCTCATCCATCCTGCTCTGGATAACGGTACGCTCGACCTCGTTCAATAGTTTTCCATCAAGCCCCAGTGCATTCTGCACCGCTTCGAGCAACTGCGCTGCCTCGGTCTGCTGCTCGCGCAAGGCGCGCGACAGCATGTCGTCCTGTGCGTGCTGGGCCGATTCCTGCAACATGCGCGTGATCTCGCCGTCGCTCAGACCATAGGAGGGCTTGACCTCGATATGCGCCTCCACGCCACAGCTCATCTCGCGCGCGGACACGCTCAACAAACCGTCGGCATCCACCTGAAAAGTTACCCGTATGCGCGCCGCCCCGGCCACCATCGCCGGAATACCGCGCAGTTCAAACCTTGCCAGTGACCGGCAATCGCTGATTAGCTCGCGCTCGCCCTGCACCACCTGAATACTCATCGCCGTCTGTCCATCCTTGAAGGTGGTGAACTCTTGAGCGCGTGCGGTCGGTATCGTGCTGTTGCGCGGGATAATTTTCTCGGACAGTCCGCCCATGGTCTCCAAACCCAGCGACAATGGAATCACGTCCAACAGCAGCCAGTCATCACCGCTACGGTTTCCCGCCAGCAGATTGGCTTGTATCGCCGCACCCAGTGCGACTACTTTATCGGGATCGAGATTGTTCAGCGGCATCTGGCCGAAGAATTCTCCGACCGCCTGCTGCACCTGCGGCATGCGCGTTGCACCGCCGACCATCACCACACCTTTGACATCCCCCACGCCCAGCTTCGCATCGCGCAAAGCACGACGCAACGGCTGTATGGTGCGCTGCACCAGATTCTGAGTCATCTCCTGAAACTCGATTCGAGTCAGTACGTTGTCAATTACTTCGCCATTGGACAATATCGCAGTAATACGCGCGTCAGGATGTTCGGTGAGCTGCTCCTTGGCCGCGCGCGCATGGGTCAACAACAAACGGGTGTCCTGCGGATTCAGGACGGAGAGATTATTTTTTTCCAGCAACCAACAATGAATTCGCTGATCGAAGTCATCGCCGCCCAGTGCGGAATCACCGTTGGCCGCCAGCACCTCGAACACCCCGCGCGACAGTCTCAAAATGGAGATATCAAAAGTTCCGCCGCCTAGGTCATACACGGCATACACGCCTTCGCTGGCATTATCCAAGCCGTAGGCAATCGCTGCTGCGGTCGGCTCGTTGAGCAGGCGTAACACGTTGATCCCTGCCAGCTTCGCCGCATCCTTGGTCGCCTGCCGCTGCGCGTCGTCGAAATAGGCGGGCACTGTGATCACCGCACCAACCAGTTCACCGCCCAGCGACGCCTCGGCGCGCTCGCGCAATACCCTGAGTATTTCTGCCGAAACCTCGACCGGACTCTTTGCCCCCGCAGCGGTGCGCAGTTGCAACATGCCTTCCGAATCGACAAAGCGGTATGGCAGGCGACTTACGTCGCCGATATCCCGCAGGCCTCGCCCCATGAAACGCTTTACCGACAGAATGGTATTGACCGGATCCTGGCTCTGCGCAGCCTGCGCCACCTCGCCCACCGTCACGCCACCATCCCCCGCGTAGCGCACCACCGAAGGCAGCATCGCACGCCCATTATCGCCATTGAGCACCACGCTGATGCCATTGCGGACTGTTGCCACCAGTGAATTGGTCGTGCCGAGATCAATACCTATCGCCAACCGGTGCTGATGAGGTGCCGTGGAGAGACCGGGTTCTGAGATTTGAAGTAATGCCATTTTAGTTGCCGGTCGCTAGTCTCTTGTCGTTAGTTTGCGCTGTCCGCTGCGCGGATCTGTGTTAACGGGCGACAACGACTAATGACTAACGTCTGCCTTTCAATTGTCTATCGCGTCAAAAGCGGAATGAATCTCTTCCGCAAGCTTTTCCATGAAACGCAGCTTGCGTACCAGCCCGGCTGCATCCGTATAATTTTTTTCGGTATCGATTTTACCTTCGAGCTGACTTTCGAGTGACTGCGTTTCACGACGCAGTCTCGCTTCAAGTTCGTCCAACCCTGTCAGGTCACTGGCCTGCTGCGCTTCGGTGATCGCTTCGCGCCATTCCATCTGTTCCATCAGGAACTCCAGCGGCATTGAGGTATTCGTCTCCTCCTGCGTGTCCACTCCCTGCAGCTTCAGCAAATAACGCCCGCGCGCCAGCGGATTGCGCAGCGTCTGGTAAGCTTCGTTCACCTGGGTCGAATGCTGCATTGCGAGACGCTGCTCGACCTCGGACAGATGGGCAGACTTATCGGGATGAACCTGCGCCTGCAAGGCGCGGTAATGCTGATCCAGTGCTGTCGCGTCGATTGCAAAGGACACCGACAGACCGAATAATTGAAAATGATTTTGCTGGAAATCGAACTGCATTTAATCTGGTGAAAACATCGCGGGAGAAGGCAGAACAAGGCGCGACAGGGCAAGAAAGCGGAGTTTACTAATCGCAAATGAGCATTTCGAGTCCATGAGCAACGCAGTTATGCCGAGCGCAGTAGTTTTCATACCTTGAAGCTTTCACCGCAGCCGCAGGAGTCTTTGACATTGGGATTATTGAACTTGAATCCCTCGTTCAACCCCTCCCGCGCGAAATCAAGTTCCATGCCGTCGATATAAGGCAGACTTTGCGGATCAACCAGCACCTTCACGCCATTGCTGTCGAACTGAAGATCGTCAGAGGCGATCTCGTCAGAGAATTCCAGTTTGTAAGCCATGCCGGAACAACCGCTGGTGCGCACACCGATGCGCAATCCCACACCTTTGCCGCGCTTGGCGATAAAGTTCAACACGTGCTTGGCTGCTTTTTCCGTCAGCGTGATCGCCATTGTCCCCTCCTACTTCGAGCCTGTGCAGGCGGCCGTTTCAACATTCGCACCGTGCTTTGATTTGTAATCCGCTACCGCCGCCTTGATCGCGTCTTCCGCAAGAATAGAGCAGTGAATTTTCACGGGTGGCAATGCCAGTTCTTCGGCGATAGCCGTGTTCTTGATCTGCAATGCCTGATCCACGGTCTTACCCTTGACCCA
>JBBQXA010000120.1:0-7280 GCA_038210095.1 Burkholderiales bacterium | reverse complement strand
CCACTGACGGCCCGAGTGTGGCAGGGCCCAATGCATGATTCCGCTGGCAAGTGTGAAGGCCGGCTCTTTCTGGGTCTGTCTTTTCAACGCGGATAGCCGCATTCTCTGCAATGCAGCAGTGGTGTCGTCATCAAGCAGTTCGGTGGAACGCGTGAGGAGTTTCGCAATTCGTTGCGGAATTTGTGAATGATTATCTTCACAGCCACGGTCTTTGGGGTGTTCGATATTCATATTCATGTCAGATTTACTCCCTCCTTCTCCAAAATTCTGGCCAAGGTCTGGTTTGCTCGTGAACAATGCGTTTTAACGCTTCCATCAGTGCATCCCATGATATCGGCGGTTTCATTTATGTCCATACCTTCCCAGTAACGCAGCAAAAAGGCTTCGCGTTGACGTGGAGGAAGTTGTTCTATTGCGTGTTCGATTTTGGCAATCAGCTGTTTTTGTTGTAGCGCCGCATCAGGTGCTGGGGGAGCACTATGGTTTTCGTCATCACTTAGCGTATCCAGCGGTTCGTAGTTATCTTCCGCTCCCTGTGGCGTTAACGAGGAAAACAAGGTTGTCCATGCATTTCTGACTTTTTGCCGACGGTAATGGTCGCGTATGGTGTTCTGCAAAATGCGCTGGAATAACAGCGGCAGCTCCTCGACAGGCTTGTCGCCGTACTTTTCGGCGAGCTTGAGCATTGAATCCTGTACGATATCTAGGGCATTCTGGTCATTCCGCACCGCAAAAAGCGCCTGCTTGTAAGCTCGGCGCTCGGCATTCTCAAGAAATTGGGATAGTTCAACGGGGGTGGCCAGTTTGACGCTCCTTTGCAAGGTGCAATGGTAGCAAATAGCCGCTTGGCTTAGGGATGGTAATTTTTGCCGTAATGCAGTATATATATCCGCAGCATGAGAGTGGACAGTTAAAAGGAGGTCTTTTGGTTGCGCGTCTGATGGTTACGGATGATCACGAGCTGATACGCTCGGGTTTGGTTCAATTTTTGTCGACCCTCCCCGACATTCAAGTCGTTGCGGAAGCAAGTTGTGGCGCAGAGACGCTGGAGAAGTTGCGAGTTAATAATATTGACCTGTTGTTGTTGGATTTGACCATGCCGGGTATCAGTGGTGTTGAGTTAGTCTCCAGAGTTCGAAGTGCCTATCCGAATTTGCGGATTCTGGTTCTCAGTATGCACAGTGATACCCAGACCGTGCTTCGCACGATGAAAGCCGGGGCATCGGGCTATATAACCAAGAATAGCTCTCCGCAAAAGTTGCTGGAGGCTATACGAAAAGTGGTTGTTTCCGGAAAATTTCTGGATGCGGATATGGCCGAACAACTTGCCTTTGCCTCTTCCTCCGCGCCTTCGCCTGAAGGCGATGTTGATCTGATCTTGTCCGAGCGCGAAATGCAGATATTTCGTTTGATTGTAGATGAAAAGTGCATCAAGGAAATGGCGAACGAATTATCAATCAGCGACAAGACGGTCAGTACTCACAAGGCGCATATATTGGCCAAGCTTGGCTTGAAAAGTGTTGCAGATTTAGTGCGGTACGCTATACAAGGTAAGCTGTTCTCTTAACTCCCTCGTCATTTTCCTAGCCCCCGTTTCTCGTAATACGACTATAGAATAGTCACCCTCCGATATCACCTTTCAGTCTCCTTCGGCAGAATTCAAAACATGGAAATCGAGGCATCGATTGACCTTGTGGCAATAGCCAATTCAATGAATTTTCGGAGCCGAGATGAAAACTATCAGCAAGCAAGACCCAATTCCCGCACGAGAGCGGAACGCCGCCATGACTGTCCGCCAAGCACTCCGGAGTATGGGCGTGAAGGACTTTCCCAGAAATGCCGTGGGCTGGCGCGGGTTAACTCCGCCGCTGTCGGCGGAAATAGATCCTGCTATATCTATTCTGAAAAGCTTTGGTGCCAGACTTGAATTGGAGTTGAACAGCTCAAATGATGCCAAGATTGTGCCGGATATGGATGGGATGCGCGGCTACCCCGGTATCACGCCAAGCGCGCATCAGTTGGTGATTTCATATGTCTCATCGTGCCAAAAAGACCGTCGGCTTATTTATGTCAGTCCTCAGATCAGTCGGTTGGGTTTTTTTACGGATGAGTTGCTGGATAAGCCCGATTTACGTCTGGAGAAGATGCATGAGGAAGATATTGTCCGTTTTGAGCGCACATTGCAGCGTAGTTGCGATACGGCGGAAAAGTTTTGTTGCCATTACCGTTTGTACGACAGTCAGGGCAAGATTCGCTGGTTTCACGACGAGGCCAGTGTGGTTTGTAATGAAGCCGGAATCCCTGAATTTATCAAAGGGGTAATGCTGGATATTACGGACAGGAAGCGGATGGAGTCCGAACTGGAGAACCATCGTTATTATCTTGAGCGCAATGTAGAGTTGCGAACCGAGGTATTTGCCAAGCGTCTTGCACTGCTTGAATTGTGTAATTCCGCATTGAGTGCAAGGCTTACCTCTGCCTTGCTTGAAATCGCCGCATTAACAAACAACGCAGTTCAGCGCGCCCCATTCGAATGTGAAGAGCATCGGGAGTGATGGCATTCCCTGCTCCTTTCTATTGCGGAAGTTAAGTATTAAATCCGCCTGGCGACAGCAGAATTTTGCCGTGCCTTTGCTCGTGTTACAGATAGCGGTCTTGGTGTGTTTGTTGCCGTGGTGCAGTTGGCGAAATGGTGTCGAGTGTTGATGAGCTTCTCTCCGGTGCGCAATATTCAGGTCCTGCCATTGATCAGTTTGACGAAGTGAAAATTGGCTTGCCACAAGATATTGAAATGATGGGAGTGGAGCGTGAACGGTGGATGCGGGATATTTCCGAATTGCCACCGCACGTCTGGAACATGCGGGTACGTTGAGCGGATGAGTGGGTTATGTCCGAAAACGATTTGGTAAGGAAGTGCTTCCAGATGTTGAGAGTATTTGCTTCATCTCGCGCAAGGACGGCGGGTATGACTGCGGTCCGCTCTTTACCATGATCTTGCCAGCATTATCGTGTCCTTCAGCGCCGCAGCAAGGGATAGCCAGACACGGTGCATTTGGACTTGACCGCCAGAGAGCCGTAATCGGATCGCTTTCCTCTATCAATGAATGCAAGTTTTATAGCCAGAGTATGACGGTTATGTACTTGTCAGAATATCAAACATGAAAAATCATGAAAAACAATGTCTGTGATCGAGATGAGCCGGCAGCAGTGAAGCCTGGTGAGGCGGTATTGAATTTGCTGGATCAGCTGTTCGGCAATATTTCATCGGTGTTTTACATCATGGGGGCTGAAGGCGATTTCACGTTGAAACGGGTTAGTCAAAATATTGCAAGGATACTGGACGTTCAGCCGGAGTCCTGCTTGGCTAAGGGGGCGTTCTGGCGTGAGCGCATACATCCGGATGATGTCGAACAGGTGATGCGTGAGTTGGGAGCATTGAAAGAGGCGGGTAACCGCACTCAAGAGTTTCGTCTGCGCAACGATGCGGGAAGTTATCTCTGGATCAGGAATGAGGTTGCATACAAGTACAGCGATGATGGGGATGAGGTATTTCTGGCGGGTTGCGTGCGTGACATCGGCGATGAGAAAGAGTGTGTGACCGAGTTCGTCCGGCACGAGGAAATGCAGCGCGCCCGCGAGCATTTTTATCGCTCGGTGCTGGATAGTTTGCCGCAACGGCTGTTTTGGAAGGACAGGAATTCGGTGTTCAGGGGCTGCAATCAAGGCGGTGCGAGTGCGCTGAACTTGAACTCGCCCGACGAAATTGTAGGCAAGAGTGACTATGATTTTTATGCGGATCAGGAAAAGGCCCGCTATCTCCGTACCTTGGACGAGCAGGTGATGAATAGCGGAAAGTCCGAGCGTCACTCTGAGGTGGCTGTGCGCGAGGGCGATGCCTGGCTGGATGTGAGTAAGATTCCACTGTGCGATGTGTCCGGCAAGGTATATGGCTTGCTAGTCTGCTATGAGGATGTCAGCGTGCTCAAGAAAAGCGAGATGGCGCTTAATAAATTCAAGCGCGCGGTGGAGCAAAGTTACAACAGTGTGTTTATCACCGATATGGCGGGAAATATTGAGTACGTTAACCCCGAGTTCCTTGCGACCTATGGTTATGAGTTGCATGAAGTAATCGGTCAGACGCCGCAGTTGCTGAAGTCCGGTTTGATGTCGGAGGAAATTTATCGTGATCTGTGGCAGACCGTGCTGAGTGGAAGGCATTGGCGGGGTGAATTGTCCAATCGCAAAAAGGATGGTGCGCTTACTTGGCAGTCCGTGTCGATTTCGCCGATTGTCGACGCACTCGGTGCGATCACCCACTTTCTGGCTATCGAGGACGATATTACCGAGCATAAGATGTTGGAATCGGGGCTGAAGCAGGAGCTGGAATTTAATCAGCAGTTGATTGATTCCTTGCCGCATCCGGTTTTTTTCAAGGATGTCGATGGCCGCTACCTGCGCGTCAATCATGCGTTTGAGAAATTCGCAGGATTGGGGGATGGTGAGGCGTGCGGGAAAACGGTATTCAATATTTTTCCGCAAGAACTGGCCGTAGCCCTAGCAGCATCCGATGAAAATCTGTGCAAGTGCGGAGGTCTCGAAACACCTGAATTCAGGATGGTCGACAAGGATGGAGTGCGGCGCGACATTATTACTCACAAGAACTTGTTGGTTAGCGAGACCGGCGAGGTGACTGGCATTCTCGGCAGCTATTTTGATATTACAGAACGCAAGCGGGTGGAGGCTGCACTGGCGGAAAACGAAGCTCGCCTGCGTGAGCTGACCAGTACGGTGGGCGAAGGTATTTATGTCGTGAATGCGGTTCAGGTCATCACCTTTGTAAATCCGGCAGCAGTGAATTTGCTGGGGTGGGATGATTGCGAGTTATTGGGCAGCAATGTCCATCGCATTTTTGACTGCCGCGGTGAGACTGAAGTGAATCAGTACGCCGCCCCCTGTTGTATGGCGGAGTCGGTCAGGAGAGATTTACGTACCTTTCATAGTGAGAATGAGTTTTTTTTGCGCAAAGATGGCACGCAGTTCCCGGTGTCAGTGATTGCTTCGCCGATAATTCGCGATGGGAGTTATGCCGGGTCGGTATTTGCATTTCACGACATTACCGAGCAGAAGTTTACTCAGGTCTTGCTCAATAGCGCATTAAAGGAATTGCGTACGGTAACGGACAATGTGCAGGTCGGCTTGGCTTATTTGCGCGGAGGCAAGTTCTCATGGATCAATACTCATATGGGGAAAATGTTTGGTTACTCTGTGGGCGAGTTACAGAACCATGAACATGGTTTCTTTGGCTTGGATGATCTGGCCGCCGAGAATATGGATGCAGCGATGCAGGTGTTGCAGGGGGGGGATGTCTTTGAGCGTGAGGTGCAGATGAAGCGTCGATCTGGCGCATTGTTCTGGTGCCGCTTGCGCGGTGTTGCCATTGAACCAAACAGTCCCGCTGATGGCAGTATATGGATCGTGCTGGATATTGATCATCAGAAGAAGACTGAGCAGCGCTTGCAGGCCTTGAATGAGGGGCTGACGCAACGAGTGACTGAGGAGACTGGCAAATCGCTGGAGAAGGAGCGCTTGCTGATTCAACAAGGGCGCAATGCGGCGATGGGAGAAATGATAGGCAATATTGCGCATCAATGGCGTCAGCCTTTAAGTACGCTGGGATTGGTGGTGCAGAATATTAATGAGGATTATCAAGATGGGCAGCTTAATTCGGATGAGTTGAAGAAGTATGTTGATACGGCAATGCGCGCAATACAGCGCATGTCCTGCACCATAGATGACTTCCGGGATTTCTTCAGGCCGAGCCGAAATTCGGCGAGATTTTCCATTCACCAATCTGTAAATGAAGCCATTCAGTTGCTGGATGCGATGCTGAAGAACAATGGCATTGCCATCGTGCTGAAGGGCGATCCTGAATTGAAGGTATACGGCCATGCCAATGAATTTTCTCAGGTCGTGCTTAATCTCATGATTAATGCCAAAGATGCGTTGGTTGAGAGGAAAACGCCCAAGGGCCAGATTGTAATACAGCTGGATGTCGGCGATGACTCGGTCATGCTGAGGGTGCGCGACAACGCCGGGGGCATAGATGGCGACCTGATCGAGAAGATTTTTGATCCTTACTTCACCACCAAGTCAAGCGGAACTGGCATCGGGCTGTATATGTGCAAAATAATTATTGAACATCACATGGGGGGCAGCATAGCTTGCTGCAATCTGCACGACGCCGAAACCCGGAGCGGGGCCGAATTCTGTGTGACACTCCCGTTGCGGCCTGAAGCAGCGGACAATCATGGCGAGGTGAACCAATGTGTGATCCAACACTGAAAGACTTGACCATCCTTTATGTAGAGGATGATGCCGATATGCGCGAGCAGGTGGCCCATTTTTTGCGCAAGAAGTGCGCACAAGTATTGTTTGCGAAAAATGGTCGCGAGGCACTGGAAATATACCGAAAAATCCCGCCGGACTTGATCGTCAGTGATGTGATGATGCCCGAAATGGACGGTTTGGAGTTGGCCGAACTCATCAAGCGGGAGCATCCTGCGATGCCCATTATTCTGACTACCGCCTTCAACGACTCAGCCTATTTGCATCGTGCCATCGACATTGGTGTGGACGGCTATGTACTCAAGCCGGTGGAGTTGGACAAGCTGCATGCCGCGCTGTTAAAGGCATCCGAGTTGATGCTCAAGACACGGGCGCTGGTGACCAGTCGCGCGCAACTTGAGGTCTACCATCAGGCCGCAGAGGAAGAGCGCGCGCTGGTTTCCGAGTTGATGAAGCGCATGATGCAACCGGATCGCATGTTGGACGATCAAGTGCACTACCGCCTCAATCCCGCGGATATGGTCAGTGGCGACTTGATTGCATTTTGTCGTGCGCGTAACAACAAGTTGTATCTTATGCTGGCGGACTCAACCGGACATGGACTGCCTGCCGCACTTAATCTGTTGCCCGTGAATCAAGTGTTTTACAGTATGGCGGAGAAAGGTTTGCCGATCGCACAGATCGTCGAGGAGATGAATTGGGCGGTCAAGCAGCAATCGCCCGGAGATCGATTTGTGTCGGCATTTGTGGCATGTATTGACTCCTACAATCACATCATCGAGTGTTGGAATGGTGGCATTCCCGCCGCGTTGATGATTACTGATGTGGGAGAGGTCTATCATACCTTTGAGCCAAACAATCTCCCTCTGGGCATACTCGATCGCACTTTAGTTGCCCAAACCGATATATTTCAGTGGCGCGGCAATAGTCAGCTG
>JBBQXA010000119.1:0-7367 GCA_038210095.1 Burkholderiales bacterium | reverse complement strand
GGTCACATTTACCTTGTTATTCAATAAGTTAAATAATTTAAATCGGTGATTTTAAACCCCGAAACTTTAGTGATTATATTGCTCATTCAGAAAAATCCACCACGCTGGCCGACTCTGGCTTGGAGTTTTTGCGCAGCGGTAATCCGAGCGCGCGTTGCCTGCCCATTCTTATCGCTTTATCCCGAGGTATATCGGATAAAATCGTGCTTGATTACATGGGCGATGCACATCTTTCCGTGATCGTTAATCCGTGTTAGCCGACAGAGCAGCCATCGCCAGAATCATTCCGCATGCCTATGACATGTGCCTGCTGGATGGCGTACTTGAATGTGATTCCGCGCGTATCCGTTGCGTTAGTCATAGCCATCATGATCCACTGAACCCCTTGCGTTCCGCGCAGGGACTGCTGGCACTTTGCGGCGTTGAATATGCGGCTCAAGCCATGGCGATTCACAGTGGTATGAGTGGGCAGATCAACGAGCGCCCTCGTGCAGGGTATCTGGTCGGTGTGCGTGAGGTCGCGTTTTATTGCGAGCGTTTGGATACGCTGGAGCATGAATTGATAATCGATGCCGAGAAAATTATGGGCGATGATGGCGGAGTCGTAATTTACCAATTCAGTCTGAAGTCCGACGAAAAAATCATCCTGGCTGGACGGGCCACGGTAGTGCTTGATACGGACAGGGTGGCAGCATGAAGCGTGCTTTGGTTACGGGAGGGAGCGGGGCGATTGGGGCAGCGATTTGTCGCGCACTGGCGGCGCAGGGGCATCATGTGTATGTCCATGCAAACCGCTCGTTGCAGCAGGCAGAGGCCGTGGTTGCCGAGATACTGGCCAGTGGCGGTTCGGCCTCTCCAGTTGTATTTGATGTGACAGACGGCGCTCAGATCAGCGCAGCCTATCAGGCAGTACTGGAGCAGGGTGCCATACAGATACTGGTGAACAATGCTGGCATACACGATGATGTCGTGATGCCGGGCATGAACGTGCACCAGTGGTCTGGCGTAATCGACGTTACCCTGAATGGATTTTTTAATGTTACGCAGCCTTTGTTGCTGCCGATGATAGGCAAGCGCTGGGGACGTATCATCAATATTTCTTCCGTGGCAGCGATCTGCGGGAATCGGGGGCAGACCAATTATGCGGCGGCCAAGGCCGGTCTGCATGGTGCGACCAAATCGCTGGCGTTGGAGCTGGCCAGCAGGGGGGTCACCGTTAATGCTGTCGCCCCCGGCATCATCGAGTCAGCGATGACAGAGACCGTGTTTGACAAGGACGCCATCAAACGTCTGGTGCCGATTGGTCGTGCGGGCAGGCCTGAAGAAGTGGCGAATCTAGTTGCTTTTCTGGCATCGGAGAAAGCCGCATACATATCGGGTCAGATTATCTCCATTAACGGCGCGATGATTTAAAAGCATAGCCACCTGAGGCTGGGTTAAGATACCCGCCGCAGGCTAAAACAAATTCAAATAATAAAATGCACAGGGAGTGTCATGGCAGCGAATCAACAAGAAATGGAATTGGCGCAGTTGATCGTCACATCACTGAACCTAGAAATGACGGCAGAGGCAATTGAGCCGGAAGCACCGTTGTACGGGGATGGACTGGGTTTGGATTCTATCGACATACTGGAATTGTCTCTGGCAATCTCCAAGTCCTATGGCGTCCAACTCAAGTCGGACGATGCGGATAACAGCAAGATATTCAGTTCACTGCGTAGCCTGAATGAACACATACAACGACTGATCGGAAAGTAAGACTCTTCCGGTCTTTGTCATGACAGATCCTGATGCAGCATTTCGTGCCGAACTTAAGGCACTCATACTTGCCTCCGTGGATAAGGACGAACCTGCAGGCGGCCTGTCGGATGACGAACCTTGGTTTGGCCCCGAGTCCAGACTTGATCTGGACTCATTGGATGCATTGCAAATCTCCATGGCTATTCAGAAAAAATACGGGCTGCGCATGCCGGACAGTAAGGATACTCGGCGTGCCCTGAGTTCGATAGTTACGCTGTCCGGGCATCTGCGCGACTTCCGTCCGGTATGAATGTTTATCTGGCTGGACGCGGGTTGGCATGTTCGCTAGGGCTGACTGTGGAGCAAGCCTTGTCCGCTCTGCGAGTGGGTGCTGCGAATGCCGTATCACAAACCCTGCCGGGTACACTGGGCGGCAACTACCCTTATCACGCCATACCTTACAAACAAAGCGACTGGGACGCCCGCGCGCGCATGCTGTTGTCGCGCGTGGTTGATGAGGCGGGTGGGCGGCGTGATGGGGTGTTGCTTGTCGCTACATCGTCGTTTGATATCGGTGCGGTCGAGCTGGGAGGGGAGCATTCGGATCATGCCGTGTTCTCGGCTAAGGTCGCAGCTTGGCTGGATTGGACGGGGCCGGTGTATGTGATTAGTACGGCGTGCACTTCGAGTTTGAATGCCTTGCTGGCAGCGCAAGCACTGTTGCAATCAGGAGAGTTCGCCGAAGCGCTGGTGCTTGGAATGGAGCTTGACAATCGTTTGACCTCAAGTGGTTTTGCTGCATTGCAATTGCTTACTCCCACTACCGGAAAGCCATTCGGAGTTCATCGCGATGGTTTGGTGCTGGGGGAGGCGGTTGCAGCAGTGCGACTATCCGTAACTGAACCATCGATCTGGAAGATGCTGGGCGGGGCGAATGTCGTTGATGGTAGCCAACCCACTGGCGCGTCGGTAGCGGCGGTTGTTGAAATGTGCCAGCAGGCACTGCGTTCGAGCGGGTTGGAAGCAGGCGACATTGATCTGGTCAAGGTGCAGGCCGCCGGTAGTCCGGGCAATGATGCGGTGGAAGCGCAGGCTTTACGGCAGGCATTCGGTAAAGTTCCTCCGCTGATTTCGCTGAAGGCCATGCTGGGGCACACGATGGGTGCTTCTGGTGCGGCGGAGATAGTCTTGTTGTGTGCCAGCCTGGAGCAGGGGGTATGGCTGCAATATGAGGATGAAGTGGATGAGGCTTTGGGTCTTGAGCTTGCGAGCCATATGCCCGCTGTGGTGGAGCGCATGATGGCGACAATACTGGGATTCGGCGGCAGTCATGCAGCCGTGGTGCTGGAGCGATCATGAAATCATTTGCTATTACTGGTCGTTGCATAGCGGCTCCGCCCCCGCCTGATTGGCGAGTCCAACTGGCCGGTATGCTGGGGGCCAAGCCGCGCCGAATCAGTAAATGGGCGGAACTCGGCTTGTACGGAGCATTGCGCTGCATGGAGGATGCGGGGGAGTCTGCGCTACCGCATGATGCGCAACTATGGCTAGTCAGTCGTACCGGCACACATGCTGCCACACGACTCGTACTGGAACAATTGCGCGAGGATCTGCCCATGCCTCTGGCATTTCTGCAAGCACAGCCCGGCCAGTTATTGGCACTCGTGGCGGCGCAGATAAACTGGAAAGGCCACGCCTGCTTTTTGGCAGGGGCGCAACCGCAGGAGTTATTCCGTCTGGCAGCGGCGCAATCGGGCGCGGGCGGTGTACTGTTGGGGCAGGTAGATGATGTTGGTGGTGAAGTCACCAACTGGTTGCGCTTACAGCCTGTTGCGGCTGAAGCTCGGGTTGTGGGTCAGAAGAGTGCAAGCTGCATATTCGATCCTGGGGCGAATTTCCTGAGTTGGCATGAAGCCGATGTTCATACGGTGGGCAGCCTTGGATGCCGAGTGGCGTGATGATACAATCGCGCGAAAATTCTAATAAATTCTGAGTAGCTACGTGAATATCTTGAAGCCTGTCGATACCTCGGACATTCATTCGTGCAAACGTGTGCTTGTAATAAATTATTCGCAGACGGGGCAATTGTCCGACGTCACTCAGCGGATCGTGGCGCCGTTGCTGGATGATGAATCCATTTCGGTGCATATTGAGACCTTGCGTCCGCTCAAGCCCTATCCTTTTCCGTGGTCATTTTTCAGTTTTCTGGATGCCTTTCCTGAAGCTGCGCATCAGATACCTCCTGCGCTGGAGCCGCTAACCTTGAGTGGCGAAGAAAATTTTGATCTAGTCATTCTGCCTTATCAGGTGTGGTTTCTGGCTCCATCCTTGCCGATCACGGCATTCCTGAAAAATCCTGTGACCAAGAAATTGTTGTCGGGCAAGCCGGTTGTGACCGTTATCGCATGCCGCAACATGTGGATGCTGGCACAAGGGAAAATGAAAGGCATGTTGAGCGAATGCGGCGCTCGCTTGCTGGACAATGTTGCGCTGGTCGATCCAAGTTCGACCATGGTGACACTGTTTACTACTCCGGCATGGTTGTTGAGCGGTGAACGTAACTTTTTGAAGTTTCTTCCGCCGGCAGGTATTGGTGAGGCTAACACGCAGAAGGCGCGCCGTTTCGGTCTGGCGTTGCGAGATGCCTTGCACCGGGACGAAGAGCGTGGCAGCGCACCTTTGCTTGCGGGATTGAAAGCTGCCGATTCTAATCCACATCTACTGTTCAGCGAGAAGGCGGCCACCCGCAGTTTTTACCTGTGGGGGAAATTATTGCATGCGGCCGGAGAGCCGGGGCAGTTGAGACGGAGGCCTTTTTTGCTGCTCTATGTAATTTTCCTGATTACATTGATTTTGACTTTGGTACCGTTGAGTTTATTGATCCAAGCTGTTCTGAGGCCATTCATGAAGCAGCGTTTTGCTGCGTTGAAACAACAATTTGATGCGCCGTCTGGCTCGGGCATGGAAAGGATGTCGCAGTATGAGTAACGAGGTTTATATAACACGAACTTCGTCTTATTTGCCGCTGGAGCCGGTTGGTAACGATGAGATGGAATCGGTGCTCGGGATGGTGGGTGGCAAGCCATCCAAGGCGCGGCGTATTGTCTTGCGCAACAATGGTATCCGCACTCGCCATTATGCACTCGATCGAACGACCGGCCTGCCCGTGATGAGCAATGCACAGATGGCCGCAGAAGCAGTGCGGGGACTGGGCAAACTTGACGGTGTGCAATGTCTGGCGACGGCAACTTCGCGCCCCGATCAGTTGATGCCGGGGCATGGTGTGATGGTACATGGCGCGCTGGGTTGGCCGCGACTGGAAGTGTTGTCCATGTCTGGAATATGCGTGGCAGGTGCTGCAGCATTCAAGCATGCCTGGCTTGCGGTTAAGTCGGGCGATGCGCAACGAGCCGTAGCCGTTGCATCGGAGTTGGCCTCAGTTGCGATGCATGCGCGCAACTTCGATACTGAATTCGAATACCGGGTTAGCGAACTGGAAACGCATCCGGAAATTGCCTTCGAGAAGGATTTTTTACGCTGGATGCTTTCCGATGGCGCGGGCGCCGTATTGCTGGAAAATCAGCCAAGCGGGCCGCAAAGTCTTCGAGTTGTATGGGTTGCCTTGTCCTCTGCGGCGCATGAGCTGCCAGCTTGTATGTATTCTGGCGCTGAAAAAGATAAAGACGGAGAGCTTACTGGCTGGCAGAATTTTTCCACGCAGGATTGTTCGTCTCGCTCAATATTGTCGGTGAAGCAGGATGTGCGATTGCTCAATGAAAATGTAGTGCGAGCCACCCTCACCGAGCCTTTGCGCGAACTGGTACAGAAACATCATCTTGATGAGCAGACCATAGACTGGTTCCTCCCGCATATTTCGTCGCAATACTTTGCCGAGCCGGTTGCGGCTGGTGTGGTTGAAGCTGGATTGAATATACCGCGTGAAAACTGGTTTACCAATCTGGTCGAAAAGGGCAACACAGGCTCTGCCTCGCCTTACATCATGCTGGACGAATTATTCCGCTCCGGCCGTATTGAGAAGGGGCAGAAGATATTGATGTATATCCCGGAAAGTGGTCGCTTTTCGAGTGGATTCATTTTCCTTGAGGCGGTCTGACATGGATGTAAATGAAGTGCCTCAGGAAGGTAATCGCACGCTGGGACGCCACCGCAAGGCGCTCTATGCCAGAGATGTTGATGGGCGGATGGTGATTGTTCCATCGCGCGGCTCGGAGGTGGATGAAACCGTTACCATGCAGGCAGTTGATCGCATGCATGCTTTTGCGCAGGATTCGTTGCTGCGCGCACGCAATGGCACAACCTCTGCGCTGGAATACTGGATGTGGGCCAAGCGTATGGATGTGCCGCTACTGTCGCAGGTTAGCGGGATTTGGGAGTGGCGCATACGCCGTCATTTTCGCCCAGCCATTTTTTTGCGTTTATCACCCCGGATTCAGGCGCGCTATGCCGATGCGCTGGGTTTGTCTGTTGAACAATTGAGAAAGTTGCCATGAGTCAGACATTTCAGCACAGGCATGCCGCGCACTGTGAGAGCGGTGTCGCTTCCAATATGCTGACTTACTACGGAGCGCCGATTTCGGAGGCGATGGCCTTTGGATTGTCGTCCGCGCTGTCGTTCGCCTATTTGCCGTTTATCAAGCTTACCGGCTTTCCGCTGATTGCTTATCGCATGCCGCCGAAATTCATCATCAAGGGATTGGGCAAGCCGTTCCGTACACATTTCCGCTTCGAAACCTTCCGTAATGCCGCTGCCGGTATGGAGAGGCTGGATGAATTGCTGGAGCAGGGCAAAGTGGTGGGTTTGCAAACCTCGGTATTCTGGTTGCCGTACTTTCCGGAGGATATGCGCTTTCATTTTAATGCGCACAACTTGCTGGTGTATGGCAAGGAGGGCGATGAGTATTTGATCAGCGATCCCGTTACGGAATTGCCGGAACGTTGTGCCAGTGCAGATCTGCAACGTGCTCGTTTTGCAAAGGGCGCGCTCGCTCCCAAGGGCTTGTTGTACTACCCCGAAGAGATAGGCCAGCGTGTGGTCTCTGCGGAATCGGTGCGCAAGGCCATCATCAAGACGACGCGCATCATGCTGGGGCCGGTTCCCATCGCAGGCGTGCGTGGCTTGCGTATGCTGTCGCGCAAAGTTTCCAGATTGAAGGATAACAGCGAATACAGCATCAACTTTGTCGGTCACATTGTGCGCATGCAGGAAGAGATCGGTACCGGTGGTGCGGGATTTCGCTTCATTTATGCGGCCTTTTTGCAGGAAGCTTCGGAGCTGACTGGCTTGCCGGAGCTGGCGATCCTTGCCGAGCGGCTGAATTCGATAGGCGACGATTGGCGTGGCTTCGCCTTGTCGGCAGCACGTATGATTCGGGGGCGCGAAGCAATCGACTATCCACGCCTGGGGGAAATGTTGCAGTCACTGGCCGGGCGCGAGGCGGAATTCTTTCGCGATCTGAAGCGAGCTGTTGGCTGATGCTGAGCATACAAAATCTGAGTTTTCGCTATGCCCGGTCCAAAGTCCCGGCGTTGCAAGAGGTGTCCTTTGACGCCCTGCGCGGCGAGGTGCTGGGATTGCTGGGCCCCAACGGCGCGGGCAAGTCCACCTT
>JBBQXA010000118.1:0-7422 GCA_038210095.1 Burkholderiales bacterium | reverse complement strand
TTCGCATGGTCAGAGCAGACCGGCAATCAGGTATTGAAAACCGAAAGCGTTACCGATGGCGGCACCGGCTATTTCGTCATGAAGGGCAAGGGCGAGCCCCATCAGGCCAACGTACTGCTCGATATACGTGGCGTGGTTTGTCCCGGACCGATCGTGGAAGCCAAAAAACTGCTCAATGGCATGAACCCCGGCGAAATACTCAAGCTGGTGAGCAACTGCCCCGGCATCCAGTCTGACATCGTCGGCTGGACAGAAATGACCGGCGTCAAGCTACTGGAGTCCGCCGAAGTCGCCTCGGGCGAGCACGCGTTCTACCTGCAAAAAGTTTAGGGTCCGCCAGTTAAGCCCCTCATGAGCCGTTCAAAAATCCGCATCAAGAGCAACTGGTTCAAGGCCGGGCGCGAACACACACCGGCGGAGCTCGCCGGTGCAGTGTCTTTCGTCGCCTGGCGCATTTCCGACAATGCACTGAATAACACCCGCAAAGCCGATTTCGAGATTGCCATTGGCCCCCAATATTTCGCTTTCCTGACCGAGTTCCTGATCTTCACGATTCAGGTGGCCGACCGCATCGCCTATCGCAAACTCCCAGCCGAAGGCAGAGCCATTTTTACCTCCGCGCTGGCCAATCGGGTGGCCGACACCTATGCCGAAAACGAAAGTCGCTTGATGAGCGGCACGGTAGGCGAATGCAAACAGCGCTTCATCGAGCGACTGAACCAGCAGGCTGACGGCTACGCCGACTTCGAATACGGCGAGGACGGCCCGTCATTCAATTTCATCCGTTACCTCGGTTATTGCATGGACGGCATTATGGACGCCAAGGACAGCGGCTGGATCATCGACCAGATGATGAGCATAGAAGCACCCGAGGCGGTTGAAATGCTGGAGAAAACCATGCGCGGCATACTAGAAGCCGAGCCCGCTCAACCTGGTCGCCGCGCCGCCTCAACAGGCGACTGAATCATGCTCCACCTCCAAAATATTTATCCGCAGATACACAGCAATAAAGGACCTGATTGGTATCGAACTACGCGCAGTGAAATACTGGCGCGCGTCATGGCGACTACTCATTTTTTTATTCCGCGTAATCTGCGGATGGTTTCGATTTTTCAGCCATGACCACCCCGTTCGATCTCCCTGACAGCGACGCTTACCAGCGCTGGCGCGAGCGCAAGCTGGCACACGCCATCACCGACCCGAACGAACTGCTGGTGGAAATTGCAGATCCCACCGCACTGACTGTCGCCGAACGCACCGAACTCTTGTCGCGCTGTCGGCGCAGTAATATGACTATTTATGCCTGCCGCGCACCGATGGACGAACGCAAAGTGCAGCTACTCGGCGCACAACTCGGATTGTTGAATCTGGATGCCAACTGGCTGGCGGGTGAACAGGGCGTATCGCGCATCACCGTAAGCCACGAGAGCGGACAACGCCAGGCTTACATTCCCTATACCGATCGGGCCATAAAATGGCACACCGACGGCTATTACAATCCGCCTGAACGCCGAATACGCGGCATGATTCTGCATTGCGTTCACCCTGCCGCGCAGGGTGGCGAGAATCGCCTGCTTGATCACGAGATTGCCTATTTGATGCTGCGCAATGCCAACCCCGGGCACATACTCGCACTCTCCGCCCCCGATGCGATGACCATACCCGAACGCACCGACGAACAAGGAGTTGCACGCGCCGCACAGACCGGCCCCGTGTTCTTTGTCGATGACAACGGCCATCTGCACATGCGCTATACCGCACGCACTCGCAGCATCGAATGGAAGCAAGACGAAGCGACACTCGCCGCCGTTGCGGCACTGGAACACCTACTAGACAGCGACACCCCGCACATCTTCCACGTCCGACTTGATGCGGGTATGGGGCTGTTGTGCAACAACGTACTGCACGACCGCACGGCTTTCACCGACGACTCTGACTGCAATCGCCTGCTTTACCGCGCACGCTATCTGGAAGAAATAGCCGATAATCGTTAATCGTTAATCAGGATCACACCCGCGAGATGCCGGGTGCAACAGGAAAGGAAATACATATGGCAAACGATGACACCTTCCCCGAACTGGATGCCGAAGGCTACCTGATCGAACCCGCCGACTGGAGCGAGGCCATCGCCGAAGAACTGGCGCGTCGTGCCGAGATCACGCTGGAAGCCGATCACTGGACCGCAATCCGCTTCATGCGCGAGTACTACAACGAACACCAAGTCGCCGCCGACGTGCGTCACGTAAGCAAATACATGACCGATCATGGCGTTCCCGATGCCCGCAATCGTCTGTTCGAACTTTTTCCCTATGGCTATGTTGCACAGGCCTGCAAGATTGCCGGCATGAAGCGCCCACGGGGCTGGAGTACGGGTTGAATTTCTCCTTATTAATGACGTAAAAAAGCCCGTCAGTCTCTGGCGGGCTAAATAAAGACCAATTAAGCTTTGTTACAGCTTCCAGCCGTAGGCGATGCCGATGGAGTCTTGATTCATCTTCAGTCCAACGCCATTGCCACCAATCGTGGTGTTGGTGCCAGCTACAGATTTCTGGAAAGCATGCATGTAACCAACGGTTAATTCAGCTTTGTTTTCCAATGTCCAAGTACCACCGAGAGTCAAGTGAGTCTCAACAACCGCAGGTGCCATGACATTAAAGAATGTTTCATTGCTTGAGATGGGCTGAGTCGTGCTGCTAAGGCCGCCACGCAAAGTTAAAGCCTCGCTGTAGGCATAGTCTGCACCCAGTTTAAGAACAGTCATATCCTTCCAGCCAAAGCCCGCACCATTACTCCCACCTAAACAGGTAGTCGTAGTCGCTCCACTCATACAAGTTGCGAGGTTATTTATGGAATTCCCAAGTGTCGGTACTTTGCTGTAATTAATCTGCTGAATGTCTGCCGCAATGGTCACATCAGGCATTGCCTTAACCGCAATCCCCAAGCTATAGGTTTCAGGAATATCAAACCCACCCTGCTCGGCAAACAAACCGCTATATTTGCTGAACTTGGACATCTTGGTTTTGGTCTGGTAAGTTGCACCTAGACTTACGTTCGGTGTGACCTTGCCAATCCAGCCTAATTTCAGACCCAAGCCAGTTGATGAGTCATAGCCTGTATTGGAAACCGCAGTTGGCGTGTTCGAGAGCCCTGCAAAGTTCTGGAAGCCGTAGACCGAAATCATTTGGTAAGCAAGATTCAGCGAAACACCAAAGGAGTTGTTCTCATTAAGCTTCATTGCATAGGTGGGGGCAATAAACAACTGTGACAAGTCAACCCCTGCCTTACCCTGACCAAAAACTCCCGTTCCACCTCCAGGTGCAGTGCGTGAATTGATATCGGAATAGTTGGTATTCATACCACCATTGCCATATACCGTCACGCCTAATGATGAAGTCGCATTAATCATCTTGTTGTAGCCGAATTCCGGGATAAAAAAGAGCGAATCCCCATTAGCAGAGTATTCCGCAGTGGTATTGGCGCCCGCCAGAGGAACCATCGCGAAAGGCGTTGTATTTGAACCCGCAGTGGTTGCACTTCGCACTGGCTTGAAAAAGTCTAGGCCGACATCAATTCGATCTCCGACCATAACCATGCCAGCAGGATTCGTAGCCGCGGCCATAGAATCTTGAGGCAACGCAACGCCAACGCCAGCCATACCCTTAGATTTCATGCCATAGCCATGTGCGAAATAGCCATTTGTAGCGTGAGCCAACGGCGACGCCATTACACCTGCTGCGAACAGCGATACAACAATCCTCTTGATCTTCATGTGCGACTCCCTGATTGATTGATGAAACGACGAACTACATTGCAACTCCGTACTTATAATTTTTTGCTGCCTTATACAAACAAACAAATATCGGTCTCACCAGCAAAACCGAAGAACATCGACGCGCCGCCGTATTCGACGTTGTCGATGAACTCGCTCTTGTCGAACTCGAACAGGTCTACCGTCATCTGACAGGCGATAAATTTCACATCGGCTTCCAGACACAGGTCGCGCAACTCTTCCAGCGAGGCAACGCCATGCTTCTTGAGTTTCTGCTTCATCATCATGGTCGCCATGGTTTCCATGCCCGGCAGCGCCTGTACCATTACCGGCATCGGAATAGGCATAGGCATAGCCGGATTGGCCAGCGGGCTGATCTTCACATCGGACAGATCCTTGCGCAGCAACTGCAAGCCGTAGAAGGTAAAGAAAATCTGTACGTCATAGCCCAACGCCGCAGCGGTCGAGGCCAGAATGAAGGGGGGGTACGCCATATCCAGCGTGCCCTTGGTGGCGATGATCGCCATTTTTTTGGTGGTCATGCTTTAGCCCTCGCGGTTGATTATTTTTTCTTCATGAAGAAAATGTACTTGCCACCTTCTTCCGTATTGGACAGCAATGTATGACCGGTCTGATCCGCAAATGCCTGCATGTCTTTCACCGCACCGCAGTCGGTAGCGATAATGCGCAACACCTGACCGGACTCCATGTCGGCCAGCGCCTTCTTGGTCTTGACGATAGGCAAAGGACAGGACATACCGCTGGCATCAAATTCTTTATCGAAATTCATTTTCTTCACTCCCACTGGTTATTAAATTCACCGCTCAAGCGGCGTCGAAACGCGTTCTATGCGATGCGCGTTATTAGGAAGGAGCGACGCTTAAGCGTCCATCCCCACGACGGGTCAAAAAGATAGCCCAATAGGGTTATCTTTAAGCATTTTCTTATTGATCAACGAACCGGTTTCAAGACTCATGCTTGGCATCAAGCAGTTCTTTTGCCCGAGTGAGTGCGTCATCAATATTAGCCACGAGATTTTCCTTGCCCAATTGCGCAAAGAAACCGGCCTGATTCATCAGAAAGTAAGGCTGGGTATGGGGACCGCTTAACACCAGGTGTTTGCCGTGCTTTAGCAACTTCCCGTGCAAATGCTCCAACGTATGCAGTGCACTGGCATCCATGCTGATGACCTCGTGCATGGTCAGAATCAGCACTTCGGGTTCGGTATGCGTTTGCTCCAATACCGTCTCCAGCTTATCGGCCGCACCGAAAAACAACGCGCCAAACACACGGTAGATCAACACGCCCCGCGGCACTTCCTTGCGCGGTAGCGCGGTCGGAACACCATCCGAGTGTGAGTGCGTTTCCGAAACGCTGACATGGGTCAGGTCGGTAATCCGCCGGATAAAGGAAAATATCGCGATGAACATGCCGACTTCAACTGCCACGGTAAGATCAAAAATTACCGTCAACAAAAATGTTGCAACCAACACCGCACTGTCGCTCCGCGGGTATTTGCGCAGGGTGCGGAAGCCTTCCCATTCGCCCATATTGATCGCCACAACCAACAGGATTGCCGACAGCGTTGCCAACGGGATATTGGTGGCCAGCGGTGCCGCGATCAATACGATGACAAGCAGCGTCAGTGCATGCACGATGCCCGAGATGGGACTGGTTGCTCCCGAACGGACATTGGCGGCCGTGCGCGCAATCGCACCGGTTGCGGGAATGCCGCCGAAAAAGGGCGTCACAATATTGGCAATCCCCTGTGCAATCAACTCCTGATTGGGATCATGCTTTTCATCAATCATGCCATCCGCCACCGAAGCCGAAAGCAGTGATTCAATCGCCCCCAGCAGCGCAATCGTCATGGCTGGCGCAATCAAATTGCGCAATGCTGAAAAACTAAAATCCGGCATTTCGAACGTAGGCAATCCCTGCGGAATACCGCCAAATTTTGTGCCGATTGTTTCCACCTGCAACCCAAATAGTGCGACGGCCAACGTACCCAGAATGAGTGCAAGAATAGGCGACGGAAGTTTTCTCGCCCATGTTTTCGGGTAGAACCAGATCAACAAAACCGAACTTGTTGCCAGCGCCACCGTGGTGACGTCAAGCGTCGGTAGCGCACGGTATAGCGCCGCCAATTTTGGAAAGAACTCGCTGGGAAGGCTGGCAATTTTCAATCCGAAGAAATCCTTGAGCTGACTGAAAATAATCAGCACGGCGATGCCACTGGTAAATCCAAGAATGAGTGGTCGCGGGAAAAATTTGATCAAACTTCCCATGCGCGCCAACCCCATTCCCACCAGCATCACACCCGCCATGATGGTGCAAATCAACAGATTGGCGAATCCATAGTGTTGGATGATGCCGTACACGATAACGATGAACGCTCCCGTAGGGCCGCCAATCTGCACGCGCGAGCCCCCCAAGGCCGAGATGATAAATCCGGCAATGATTGCGGTGAAAATCCCCGCTTCCGGCTTGGCCCCCGATGCAATCGCAAAGGCGATGGCCAGCGGCAGCGCAATGACACCCACGGTAATACCCGAGGTGATGTCAGCCGTAAAACACGCCTTGTTATAACCGCGTAATGCGTCTATCAGTCGTGGACGAAAATATTGCGCGAAGTTCATGGAAGTTTAATTATTCATGTCTTGAGTGGAGGGTGCCAGCCTGTCGAGACGCTGGCAAAGTTCATCAATTGCCAATCTGTCGGTTGCAAAAACATTAACCTCACCGATCTCGCGACTCAGTCCCGACCTATCCATCACATCGGAGACCTGTTTTTTAATGCCGCTGAACGCAAGGGTAATTCCGGTATTTTTGAAGCGTTCAAGCAGATTGCGCAACATCTCGATGCCGGAAGCATCAATCTCGTTAATACCGCTGGATTGAACCAGTATACAAACCATGTATGGATTCTCTAGCTCCAGTTTCAACAACGCATCTTCAAAATAAGACACATTTACGAAGCGCAATGCGCCATCAAATCGAATTGCGCCCAAACGGGGGTGCAACGGGGGCAGATTGTGTCGCACTGCATCGCGCAGTGTGGTATCGCTATGCAATCCCAATATCGCAACACGCGGGCGCATCATGCGATAAAGCAGCAACGAAAGCGACAGAATAATACCGGTCAGGATGCCGTTCTGGATATTGGGCGCAAATGCCAGTGTCGCCACAAAGGTAATAACCGCAGCGATGCCGTCGTCCCGACTGGCGCGCCACGCATTTCGGATCGACTTCCAGTTGATCAGATTCATCACTGCCATCATGATGATCGCGGCCAGAACCGGCTTGGGCAAATGATAAAGCAGCTCGGTAAAGTAAAGCAGCGTCAGCAACACAAAGGCTGCCGAGATAATCGACGATAACGGCGTTTTAGCATTGGAAGCAAGGTTCAGTGCGGAACGCGAAAATGAGCCGCTCACCGGCATAGACTGGCAGAACGCCGCGGCAACTTTGGCCAGCCCCTGCCCGATCAGCTCCTTGTTTTCATCCCAGGGTTGGCGGGTTTTGATCGCAATCACCTTGCAACTCGACATCGCCTCCATAAAGCTGATCAGGGCGATCACAAATCCGGCCGGCAATAGCGCAACGGTCGCTTTCCAATCCAGCGGCGGAAGACTTAGTGTCGGCAATCCCTG
>JBBQXA010000117.1:0-7597 GCA_038210095.1 Burkholderiales bacterium | reverse complement strand
TGATCTTGGGCGCGTTGGACGACTTGAAAGTATTGCTCGGAGATGCGGCCTCACAGGTCATGGAAGCGATCGAATTACGCGTTCAGCGCTTCTTTGTGCAAGCCCTTCAACTTGACCCGCGAACCATGCGCCTGGAATCATTTTAATTCAATAGGTTACACATTATTTGTACTGAAAAATGAACCCCGAAACTTTAGTTATAAGATTGGTCAGGTGGCGAAACTATCAAAAATCATGATTTATGATTTTACAGGAGGCCTAGTCGCTTTTTCAATTCGCGACAGTGACGGTGCTAAGGTCGGATTTGTCAGACATGGCGCCTACCCCAAGTTGCATGTTGCCACGCTAACGGGGGATGAGGAGATAAGCAGAAGTAACCTGCAGGTTGTGGATACTCTTGCCAAGGTTGCTTTGCATGTCGACGGCGAACGCCCCCAAAACGAACGCGTACGCTATGCATTCATTGATGGGGAATTGGCAATCGAAAGTTTTGTTCCTGTCATGGGTGAGGCATTCAATCCAAAAAACGGGAAGCAGGAATTTAGGCAACTTGGTGCGGTTGTCTCGGTGCAGCCTCTCGGTCAGTCATTTATCGACTATCTGGCTAGTTTGACGGATTTGAAAATCAATATTTTCACCTCGCACGGCCTATCCGTTGGTGATTTGTCTGACTACCGCACGCTGGATTGGACGGCGCTTAAGGCGGATTCGAGCACTAAAATTAACGAAATCAATGTGGGGGGTAAGGGTTACTATCAGGTGCTATTGCCGCTATATGCCGGAGCGCAACAGATTGGTGTCATTGCCGCCCTGAATTCGAGGGAAACCGTCGAAAAATATACGTGGGAAATGATTTATACATTGAGCCTGATTGCATTGGCAGGCCTGCTGCTTAGTTTTCCGTTGGTTTTATATTTGGCCAATTCCATTGCCCATCCAATTACGACTCTCAGTCGTATCTTCCGTCGTGTCGCAATCGACAAAAATATGTCACTTCACAGTGAAGATGTTAAGCAACTGGAAAAGCAAATGCATCAGCCTGATGAACTGGGCGTCCTTACCCAAAGCTTTATGGCGATGAATGACGAGGTTAATGAGCAAATACAGGAAATTAGTGAAATCAATGCATCGCTCGAACAAACCGTTGCCGAGCGAACAGCAGAACTCACGGCCAGAGAGCAGGAGTCTCGCACCCTGATCGAGAACTCACCCGATACCATTTCCCGATATGACACAGGGTGTCGCCGTCTCTATGTCAATCCGGCTTTCAGTGCCTTGGCCGAGGGCGGCGATGCCGCGTTGCTGGGTAAAACGCCCAAGGAGATGCCGGGCGGGCCCAACGCTGAACTTTATGAAACCAAACTCAGGGAGGCTATCGCTAGCGGTACGAATTTATTTTTTGAACTGAGCTGGATAGGCAAGAGTGGCAGAGAAATTTTCAGTCATATCCGGCTGACTCCCGAGTTTGATACTTCGGGGAAAGTTGTCTCCGTGCTTGCCATTGGGCGCGATATTGCCGACTTAAAGCAGGCGGAGTTCCTGCTGAATAATTCCCTGGCCTTCAATAAATCAATTTTGGACAGTTCGCCATCGGGCATTGCCGTATTTAAGGAGGAGGGGTTATGCATCATGGCCAATGAATCCTATGCCAGAACAATCGGCGCTACGGTTGAAATAGTACTGAAGCAAAACTTCCGTGAAAGTGAATCTTGGCAACACAACGGCTTGCTTGATTTGGCAAATCAGGCTTTGCTCACCGGAAAAACGTTTAGGCAAGATTTCGAAGGAATAACTTCATTCGGCAAGCGGGTTGTATTGGATTGCATTTTTTCTACCGTCACTCTTGCAGGTAGAGTGCACTTGCTGTTAATTACGAATGATGATTCGGAGCGGGCTGCCGCTGTAAGTGCACTTAACGAATCCATGCAATTGCTGGCAGCAAAGGAGTTAGCCAAGACCCGATTTCTTGCTGCGGCTGGACACGACTTGCGGCAGCCTCTGGCGGCGGCCAATCTGTTTATTGATGCCCTTAAATTTACCGGTCCCAGCCCCGAGCAGGATAAGATCATCCAGCGCCTGAATGTGGCAATGGAAACTTTCAATGGGCTGCTCGATGCCTTGTTGAATATTTCGAAACTGGATGCAGGAATCATTCATCCTGAGTTCACCCCGATCAATGTCTCCGAGCTGATGATCTGGTTGGAAGAGAGCTTCGCGCCGCTGGCCGCCGAGAAGAAAATTGGATTCAAGCTCTATTTTTCAATGAAAGAGAGTCTGGTTGTACATGGTGACATCGGCTTGATCAAATCTGCGCTAATGAATCTGATTTCCAATGCAATCAAATTTACCGCTAGGGGCGCAATCCTGATCAGTGCAAGACGGCGTGGAATGAATGCGCTGTTTCAGGTATGGGATACGGGCATTGGAATTGAAGAGGCAAACATCGAGCATATCTTTGATGAGTTCTATCAGGTTAATAACCCGCAACGAGATCGAACAAGTGGGCTGGGACTGGGACTATCTATTGCCAAGCGTGCTCTGGCATTACTGGATTCGCGCGTGACATGTCGTTCACGCTTGGAACATGGAGCGGTGTTTGGCTTTCTCCTTCCATTGAATTTATCTCGGGTTGACTTGGAGCATCAGGAAATTGTTTCTCCGGCGGAAATGAATGAAAGCGAAGCTGAATTCGTATGTGGCAAGCAGTTTGTCATTGTGGAAGATGACAAACTGGTTGCGCAGGCGATGGTGACCCTGTTCGAAGGGATGGGGGGCGTGGTGAAACAATTCCATAGTGCAGAAGACGCATTGCATTCTAAAGGGATTGAGGATGCCGATTACTACATCGCAGATTTCATGTTGGGAGGCGAGTTAAGTGGTGTTCAGTTCCTGCAAAAGTTGCGCCTACAAAGGGATAAGCCTACCCATGCAGTCGTGATGACAGGCGATACATCAGCCTCTACTCTTCACCAAGCTAAACAATATGATTGGCCCATGATACATAAGCCCGCCACTGCATCGAAAATCATCTTAGCTCTGCGTGCGCAGAAGAATTGAGGCGCTCAACCTTCACTGAAAAATATTTTCAGCTTAACCAGAGGGCCTCTGCGTTGACGGGCATCTGGAATTGGAGACGTTGAAATAGCTGACTTTGGCATGCCAATAAGGCTATTGGGCGGGCGGTGCAGAAAGTAGCAGGCCCGTTAGCCCGCATAAGTAGTGTCTGGTGTCCCCACGTGGAATCGAACCACGAACTGGCCCTTAGGAGGGGCCTGTTATATCCATTTAACTACAGGGACGGTGCATTTTTTGATGCAGGGGGCGCATTCTAGCGGAAATGCGGCCCAATCTGAAACCTGTTGGCTGGTATCATGCGCCCCATTGTGAAAATTGCTGAGAGGGGATTTAAATGTTGGCTCGTATTAACCTGTTTTTTGCGTGGTTTTTTCTGCCCCAGACGCTGGCGATGGGCTGGGTGGCGGCGATAGGGCGTGTGGTGCTGGAGTTGCTGGGCGCCAATACCATTGAAGGTGATATTCCGGGACGTATGGTGGGTGCATTACTGTTGCTGACCGCTATTTATCTGGTGGTGCATTTTCGCCGTTCGCTGCCACTGGAGGGCAACGCGAACGGTAAAGGCTATCGTATGGGACATCGTATCGTGTTGTTCGGCAATGTATTGGCAGCCATGCTGTTCGTATTTCAGTTTTTTGCGCCCTATATCGATGGTCACAACACCCATTTGATTCTGGATCGATTTACCACTGCTTTTGGTTATTGGGCGATGGCCTGCTGGGTCGTAGGATTCGGTTTGCTGTATCAGTCTACCCAGTTCAGCCACTCAGATCAGCCTGAGCAATCAGCACAAACCGGAAAGTAGTCATGCCATATATTTCACTTGATAAGGCCAGTCTGGCCTTTGGTCATGTTGCGCTGCTGGATAAGGCGGATTTTCAACTCGATGAGGGCGAACGTGTCGGTCTGATCGGACGTAATGGCGGCGGCAAGTCGAGCATGATGCGTGTACTGGCTGGGCAGGGAAACCTGGACGACGGTCAGTTATGGCGCACGCCCTCGGCGCGTATCTGCTTTGTTAGTCAGGAACCCGTGCTGGACGCCGACGATTCGGTATTTGATGCGGTTGCCAAGGGCTTGGGCAAGTTGCAGAAACTGTTGCACGACTACCATCTGGTTTCGCACAGCATCTCCGAGCCGGACGCCGATGTCGAAAAACTGCTGGACGAAATGCAGCATCTGCAGACCCAGCTTGAAGCACAAGACGGCTGGTCGGTACAGGCGCGAATCGAGACCGCAATTGCGAAACTTGATCTGGATGCCGATAAACGTGTCGGCGATTTGTCCGGCGGTCAGCGTAAACGTGTGGCACTGGCGCAGGCGCTGGTGGCGGCACCGGATGTACTGATACTGGACGAGCCGACCAACCATCTGGACTTTGCTTCTATCGAGTGGTTGGAAGGCCTACTCAATGACTTCAAGGGCGCGGTGCTGTTTGTTACCCATGACCGGCGCTTTCTGGACAACGTGACCACGCGCATCGTCGAACTGGATCGCGGAAAGTTGGCGAGTTTTCCGGGGAATTTCTCGGCCTATCAGGCGCTCAAGGAGCGCATGCTGGCGGACGAGGCGGTAACGAATGCCAAGTTTGACAAGGTGTTGGCGCAGGAAGAGGTGTGGATACGCCAGGGCGTCAAGGCACGCTGTACCCGCAACGAAGGGCGCGTGCTGCGTCTAGAGCAATTGCGGCGGGATCGTTCTGCACGACGCGAGCGAGTGGGCAAGGTCGAGATGAATGTGGAGACTGGCGAGCGTTCAGGCAAGCTGGTGGCCAAACTGGTCAACGTCAACAAATCCTACGGTGAGCGCACCCTGATCAAGGATTTCTCTTGCCGTATTCAGCGCGGCGACAAGATCGGGCTACTCGGGCCCAATGGCGCAGGCAAGAGCACGCTGCTAAAAATCATCCTCGGGCAACTGGAGGCGGACAGCGGGCAGGTAAAGCTGGGCACCAAAATCTCGGTGGCCTATTTCGATCAGTTGCGCGAACAATTGGACGATGAGGCGACACTGGCTGACACCATCAGTCAGGGCGCGGACTTTGTCGAAGTCGGTGGGCAGCGCAAACATGTCATCAGTTATCTGGGCGACTTCCTGTTTTCGCCGGAGCGTGCGCGCTCGCCGGTGAAGAGTTGCTCCGGTGGCGAACGTAACCGTCTGTTGCTGGCGCGACTCTTCACCCGTCCTGCCAACGTGCTGGTACTGGACGAGCCGACCAATGACCTCGATATCGAAACGCTGGAACTGCTCGAAGATCTGCTGGCGCAATACGATGGCACCCTGTTTTTGGTCAGCCATGACCGCGCCTTCCTTGATAACGTAGTGACACAGGTCATTGCCTTTGAGGGGGATGGCAAGCTGATGGAATACGTCGGTGGATTTGAAGACTGGGTGCGGGTACAGAAATTCCAGGCCGGTCAACTGTCGGCCAAACCTGTCCCAGTCAAGGCGCCGGTTCAGGTCGCGTCTGCCCCGGTTGAAAAGCCCAAGAGCAAGTTGAGCTACAAGGATGCGCGCGAACTGGAGGAACTGCCCAAACGTATCGAAGTGCTGGAGCAGGAACAGATCGATATCACCGCGCATTTTGCCGATGGCAACATCTTCCGCGACGATCCGAAACGTGCCAAGCAATTGCAGGAACGCAGTGCGGCGATAGAAGAGGAAGTGCTTGAGGCGATGGCGCGCTGGGAGGAGTTGGAGCAGGGTATCAAGTAATGCACCTTTTTGGTGCGCATATCCGTGCAGATAGTGATATTGCGCACCAACTTGAACGCTATTCGATCTGGCATCATCCGGGTGCAAAGTACTACATATAAGTATCAATTGGTTATGTTGTTGGCATGATTTTTGCTCATGTATCGCAATTTGCACCAAAGGAGAACTTAATGGAAGAGCTTAAAACCGCCAATGATGTTTTGTTCGTATTGCTGGGTGCCATTATGGTGCTGGCAATGCACGCTGGTTTTGCCTTTCTCGAACTGGGAACTGTCCGGAAGAAGAACCAGGTCAATGCGCTGGTTAAGATACTGACCGATCTGGCGATTTCCACGCTGGCCTACTTCTTTATCGGCTACGGCATTGCCTATGGTGTGCATTTTTTCGTTGGCGCGGAGCAACTTGCACAGCATAACGGTTACGATCTGGTGAAGTTTTTCTTCCTGATGACCTTTGCCGCCGCAATTCCCGCCATCGTCTCCGGCGGCATTGCCGAGCGTTCCCGTTTTAATCCGCAATTGGCCGCTACCTTCCTTCTGGTCGGCTTCGTCTATCCCTTCTTCGAGGGTATCGCGTGGAATCATCGCTTCGGCGTACAGGATTGGCTGAACGCCAGCTTCGGTGCGGAGTTCCACGACTTCGCGGGGTCGGTGGTGGTGCATGCGGTTGGTGGCTGGATTGCGTTGGCAGCGGTGCTACTGCTGGGCGCGCGACGCGGGCGCTACAACAAGGAAGGACGTGTCTCGGCACATCCGCCTTCCAGTATTCCCTTCCTGGCCTTGGGTGCGTGGATACTGACCGTGGGCTGGTTTGGCTTCAACGTGATGTCGGCACAGAACATCAGCGGTATTAGCGGACTGGTCGCGGTCAACTCGTTGATGGCGATGGTGGGCGGCACATTGACCGCGCTCTGGTTTGGCAAGAACGACCCCGGCTTCCTGCATAACGGCCCCTTGGCCGGACTGGTTGCGGTGTGCGCAGGCTCTGATCTGATGCACCCAGTTGGTGCGCTCGTGGTCGGGGGTGTGGCGGGAGCGTTGTTCGTGATCCTGTTTACTCTGACTCAGAACCGCTGGAAGATAGACGATGTGCTGGGTGTCTGGCCGCTGCACGGCCTGTGTGGGGCATGGGGTGGTATCGCAGCGGGAATCTTCGGGAGTAAGGCGCTGGGCGGTCTTGGCGGCATCAGCTTCATGTCGCAACTCATCGGCACATTGATGGGCATCACCATCGCCTTTGTCGGCGGTTATGTGGTGTACGGAATGATCAAGAAGCTGGTCGGTATCCGCCTTGACCCGGAAGAAGAATTCAATGGCGCAGATTTGAGCATCCACAAAATCTCGGCGACACCGGAGCGCGAGTCAGGTTGGTAGTGGCGCAACCAATTGTTTGCGGCATGCGTTGTTGTATGCCGTGGTTGAGGCTCATCCGCCTGTGTGGCTGGTGAGTCACGAAAGTGGATATTGGGAAAATAAATAAGTATAAGGAGCCTCTTGCAAAACCCTCCGCCCAGCCAAGCGTAATTGTCGCTGTGACACAGTGAAGGTCGTTTTTTGGTTGCTTCATCAATCCTGACCGTTTCGGATCACTCTTTCGTGCTGCCTGGCTTGAGTGCGCCCGACACACCGTTTTTTGGTGTGGATTTTTTACCGCATTTTCAGTTTTACTTTCGCGATTACGTCAGCAAGCGTAATAGTTGATCCGCTGTCAGCGCCAATATGCCGAACATCAGGTGCGACATCACCTTTTTGTGTCCTCTTACTCGGATGTGCCGACCACCAAAATTATCCTTCAATCTCGAATTCGT
>JBBQXA010000116.1:0-7835 GCA_038210095.1 Burkholderiales bacterium | reverse complement strand
GGAGATCGTGCATGCCACGGTGCAAATCGACTATCACCACATCAAACAGCACTTCACTACAGAAAATACGAGTACGCCGCCGCATCAGATTGATATGAAGCTGAAGGACGGGCCCTTCCAGTTACTCGACGGGAGTTGGAGATTTATTCCCTTGAGCGAGACTGCCTGTAAAATAGAATTCCGCCTGCACTACGAGTTTTCCAGCAAATTACTGGAAAAGCTGGTCGGCCCGGTGTTTCATTACATCGCCAACAGTTTCGTGGATGCTTTCATTCAACGAGCGGAAAAAATTTACGACGAAATATGAACGAGAACATCAATATCGAGGTGGTGTACGCCTTGCCTCACGAACAGACGCTGCTCAGGCTAAGCGTCGCGGCCGGTGCAACGGTGGCCGAGGCAATTCAGGCTAGTGGTATCTTGCATAAGTACCCCGAGATCAATTTGGCCTCCAATAAGCTCGGCATCTTCGGCAAACTGATCAAGGCCGATGCCGTGCTGCGCGAGAAGGATCGCATTGAGATTTTTCGCCCGCTGCTAGCCGATCCCAAGGAAGTTCGCCGCAGGCGGGCCGAAGAGGGCAAGGCGATGAAAAAAGGCGGCGGAGATGCTTGATTACGACCTGCACTGCCACTCCACGATTTCCGATGGAACGCTAACCCCTGCCGAGGTGGTGCAACGCGCTGAAGGGCGTGGTGTAAAGGTGCTGGCGTTGACTGATCACGACAATGTCGGTGGACTGGCGGAGGCGCGTGCCGCAGCAATGGCATGCGGCATGAGTTTTGTCGACGGCGTGGAGATTTCAGTATCTTGGCGCACTCATACCTTACATATTGTCGGATTGAATATTGATTCACTTTATCCTCCGTTGGTGCAAGGTTTACAGCGTGTTCGTAGCGGTCGCGGTGAGCGGGCGCAGAAGATGGCTGATGAGCTGGCCAAGGTGGGTGTGGGCGGTACCTTGCAGGGAGCTTATCGTTATGCGGCCAACCCCGAAATCATCGGTCGTACCCACTTTGCGCGTTATCTGGTTGAGGCTGGGCATTGTAAGGATGTGAAGAGCGTGTTCAATCGCTATCTGGCGAAGGGTAAGCCCGGTTATGTGCCGCACCAGTGGGCCACGATGCAGGATGCGCTGGACTGGATTTGCGGTAGCGGCGGGGTGGCGGTGCTGGCGCATCCGGGGCGCTATATGTGCGGACGCAACAGTATGGGCAAGAAGACTATGCACGAGTTGTTGAGCGAGTTTGTCGAGTGCGGTGGGCAGGCAGTCGAAGTGGTTACTGGCAGTCATACGCCGGAACAATATGCCGAATTTGCGCGTTACGCTGAAGAGTTTAATTTGATGTGTTCATGTGGTTCCGATTTTCATAGCCCGAACGAGAGTTACCGCGATATGGGGCGGTTGCCGGACTTCCCGCTGGGCTGCCGCCCGGTTTGGGATAGCTGGGGGGAATTCCCTGTTTTAAAGGTGACCTGATGTCGCAATTTTTTGTTATTCATCCTGAAAATCCGCAGCCGCGCTTGATCCGTCAGGCGGCAGAAGTTCTGCGTGACGGTGGAATCGTGGTCTATCCCACCGACTCCTGTTACGCGCTGGGTTGTCATCTGGACGACAAGGTGGCGGTGACGCGCATACGTCAGATCCGTGGACTGGACGATCAGCATCACCTGACGTTGATGTGCCGGGATCTGTCCGAGATTTCGAACTACGCGCGCGTGGACAACAGCAAGTTTCGTTTGCTCAAGGCGAACACGCCGGGCAGCTATACCTTTATTCTGGAGGCGACCAAGGAAGTGCCGCGTCGCTTGCAGCATCCCAAGCGCAGCACCATAGGCATACGCGTGCCCGATCATCCGGTGGCACTGGCGTTGCTGGAGGAATTGGGCGAGCCCATTCTGAGCAGTACGTTGATGTTGCCGGACGAGGAGTGGCCGCTGAATGATGCTGAGCGGATACGCGACTTGTTGGAAAAGCGCGTCGATCTGGTAATCGACGGTGGCCCGGTGGGAGTGGATTTCACTACGGTGTTGGATCTGACTGGCGATGTACCGACTCTGCTGCGTCGCGGCAAGGGTGATGTTTCTGTTTTCGGTATCGAAGAATAATGGATATTGCAAATTTTATTCAGCTGGTCAGTCTGGCTGCGATTCCAGTGCTGTTCGCCATTACCTTGCATGAAGCCGCTCACGGTTATGTGGCACGTCACTTCGGGGATATGACAGCGTACAGTCAGGGGCGCATCAGCCTGAATCCGATACGTCATATCGACCCTCTGGGCACAATTGTATTGCCGCTGATGACTTTGCTGCTGGGTGGCATCATGTTTGGCTGGGCCAAGCCGGTGCCGGTCAATTTCGGAGCGCTGCGCAATCCCAAGGAGGATATGCTGTGGGTGGCACTGGCCGGGCCTGCATCGAATCTGGTGATGGCGCTGGGCTGGGCCTTGATCTATAAGCTGACCTGGATGTTCCCCGGTAATTTTTTTGCCGAGCCGTTGCTGGGTATGGCCGAAATCGGGATCAGGATCAATGCTGTGTTGCTGGTGTTGAATCTGTTGCCCTTGCCGCCGTTGGATGGTGGTCGCGTTGCGGTCAGTCTGCTGCCGCATCGCCAAGCTTACCAATTATCCCGTATCGAGCCATACGGCATGTTCATCCTTATCTTTATGGCCGTGACACCTGTGTTGGGCTGGGTGCTGCAACCGCTGGTCGGCCTGGTTTATAAATTTGTTTCTATGGTGTTTGGAATTTAATTATGTTTGCTGATCGAGTGTTATCGGGTATGCGCCCAACCGGAAGCCTGCACCTTGGGCATTATCACGGGGTGCTGAAAAACTGGGTGCAGATGCAGCACGAGTTCGAGTGCCTGTTCTTCGTGGCCGACTGGCATGCGTTGACCACACATTACGATACGCCGCAGGTGATCGAGCAGAGCGTGTGGGATATGGTGGTGGACTGGCTGGCGGCGGGTGTTGATCCCGCACACGCGACCCTGTTCATCCAGTCCAGAGTACCTGAGCATGCCGAGTTGCATCTGCTGCTGTCCATGATTACGCCGCTGGGCTGGCTGGAACGCATGCCGACCTACAAGGATCAGCAGGAGAAACTGAGTAGTAAGGATCTTTCCACCTACGGCTTCTTGGGTTATCCGCTGTTGATGAGCGCGGATGTCCTGATCTATCGCGCTACTCAGGTGCCGGTCGGAGAAGATCAGGTGCCGCACATCGAATTTACTCGCGAACTAGCAAGGCGTTTCAATCACATCTACGGGCGCGAGCTAGGCTTTGAGGAGAAGGCCGAGGCCGCAGTCAAAAAACTGGGCGGCAAGAAGGCCAAACTGTATCAGGAACTGCGTGTGCGTTTCCAGCAGCAGGGCGACGACGAAGCCTTGCTGTCGGCCAAGTCCTTGTTGGATGAGCAACAGAGCCTGAGCCACGGCGATCGCGAGCGGCTGTTCGGTTACCTCGAAGGCGGCGGCAAAGTTATCTTGTCCGAGCCCAAGGCGATGCTGACCGTCGCTTCCAAGATGCCGGGGCTGGATGGGCAGAAGATGTCCAAGTCGTATAACAACACCATCACGCTGCGCGAAGACGAAGTTAGTGTGAACAAAAAAATCCGCACCATGCCGACCGACCCAGCACGTATTCGCCGTACTGATGCTGGCGATCCGGCACGTTGCCCGGTGTGGCCGCTGCATGAGGTGTATTCGAATGAAAATACCAAACAGTGGGTGGAGCGCGGCTGCAAGAGTGCGGGCATAGGCTGTATCGAATGCAAACAGCCAGTGATAGATGCGGTGTTGGCTGAACAGCGCCCGATGCGCGAGCGCGCACAGGTCTATCTGGACGACCCAGCGCTGGTGCGCAACATCATCGCCGACGGTTGCGAGAAAGCGCGTAAACGCGCTTCCGAGACCATGCGCGATGTGCGCGAGGCGATGGGGCTGAGTTACAGCTAAATGAGCGGAACCCAGCTACCATTGCATCCCATCGCGCGCATCCACGGTGAGCCGCTGCTGGAGATGCCGCTGGATCTGTACATCCCGCCGGATGCACTGGAGCTGGTGCTGGAGAGTTTTCAGGGGCCACTCGATCTGCTGTTGTATCTAATTCGCAAGCATAACCTCGATGTGCTGGACATTCCGATGGCGGAACTAACTCGGCAGTACATGGGTTACATTGAACTCATGCAGCAAAATCGGCTGGAACTGGCGGCCGAATATTTGCTGATGGCGGCGGTGCTAATCGAGATCAAGTCGCGCATGCTGCTGCCGCGTCCGCCCAAGGTCAGCGAGGATGGACCGGAAGATCCGCGTGCCGAATTGATGCGTCGCCTACTGGAATACGAACAGATGAAGCAGGCCGCGCAGAAGCTCAACGAGTTGCCTCAGGCTGGTCGCGACTTCGAGGTCGTACAGGTACTGATCGAGCGCACGGTGCAGGAGTGTTTGCCCGAGGTTAGTGTGGAAGATTTGCGTCAGGTCTGGATGGGCTTGCTGGCGCGTGCCAAGCTCAACAAACACCACAAGGTCAGGCGCGAGCAGCTTTCGGTGCGCGAGCAGATGACCCATGTGCTGCGCGCACTCAAGAGCGGCGAGTATGTGGCATTCGACATGCTGTTCGACGTGGAGGGCGGCGTGCCGAAGCTGGTAGTGACATTTATTGCGGTGCTCGAGTTGGCAAAAGAGTATCTGGTTGAAATTCAGCAAAGCGAAACATTTGGGAGAATCTATGTCCGAACAAGCCGAGCCATTGCCGCAGAAGAGTAATGTGACTGCCGCAAGCGATGAGGCTATCCTCGTTGATCTGTTCGGTGGAAAAATGAACACCGATCAATTCAAGGTCGTGCTGGAGACCGCGCTGCTGACCAGCACGGAGCCGTTGCCGATTTCCGAGTTGAAGAAACTCAGTGATGTATCGCTGGATAGTCGTCAAATGGGCATGCTACTTGAATCGCTGGCGCAGGACTGGCAGGGGCGCGGCGTGGAATTGACACAGGTGTCCAGCGGCTGGCGCTTCCGCGCAAAGCCCGAGATGCAGCAATACATAGATCGGCTGAATCCGCAGAAACCACCGCGCTATTCGCGCGCGGTGCTGGAGACGCTGGCTATCATTGCCTACCATCAGCCGGTGACACGTGGCGATATCGAGGAAATTCGCGGTGTCGCGGTTTCCTCGCAAGTGCTGAGAACATTGGAAGCGCGCGACTGGATTGAGGTCGTCGGTACCCGTGACACACCGGGCAAACCGGAGCTGTTCGCCACCACTAAGCAACTGTTGGACGATCTCAATCTGCGCGGTTTGCAGGAACTGCCATCACTGGATGAGATCGGCTCCCTGTTGGAACAGGAGGCCGCGGTTGAAAAATCGCAGGAGAAATCACCTGTGCCGGTGATCGTGCCGGCTATTTTCCCAGTTCCAACAGTCGCTCCCAGTCTGCCGAAGGCCGATGAAGAAGAGCCCTCTGACGGATGGCCCTTTGGACCGGAAGATGCGGAATCACCCTCTCACTAATCCATAAAAAATGAAACTGATTCAATCCCGAGACAATCCCTTTTTCAAGGAACTCGTTAAGTTAAGCGGCTCGGCTCGACAGCGCGCTAAGGTCAAGCAGACGTTGCTGGATGGGAAGCATCTGTTGGCGGCCTATTTGGATACCGGCGTCAAACCCTTGCACATTCTGCTGAACGGGCCGGCATTGAATGATGGTGAAGTCGAAGCTTTGCTCAAGCGCGCCGAGGGCGTGCCCATGACGCAACTGGATAACAGCCTATTCAGCGAACTGACTGAGTTGAAGACGCCTAGCGGATTGCTCACGCAGGTCAAAGTTCCGCAGCCTCCTGTGGTTGATCACAACTTCGTACTTTTGCTGGAAGATATTCAGGACCCGGGTAATCTGGGTTCAGTGTTGCGTTCTGCTGCGGCAGCAGGCTGCGATGCGGTATATCTGTCAAAGAGCTGTGCCGATGCTTGGTCACCAAGAGTGTTGCGTGCGGCAATGGGCGGACATTTCGTATTGTCGATTTACGAAGCAGAGGACTTGATCGCGGTGGCGGCAACTTTCCCTGGCGTGACCCATGCAGCTTCGTTGCACACAGATACCAGCCTGTACGATTGCGATCTTTGCGGGAGCTTGGCTTTTGCTATCGGCAACGAGGGAGCGGGACTATCGCAACCCTTGCTGGACATGGTGCAACGGCCTTTTATCATCCCCATGCCCGGCAAAGTGGAGTCGTTGAATGCGGCTGCGGCTACTGCGGTGTGTCTGTTTGAAGCGGTGCGGCAACGTTCTACGCATGGCAAAGCACACTGATAGCCTTGACTAAACAGGCTTTTTCGTTATAATGCGCGCCCCGTAGAGTCGATAGGCGGCTCTACGGCCTTGCTCCACCGCTTAACCGCGTTATTCACTCCTTGGAGTAAATTTCTGACTTAAGTTATGGCGGGGGGCTTTTAACCGTAAGGAGATCTAATGCGTCATTACGAAATCGTATTTATTGTGCACCCAGATCAGAGCGAGCAAGTTCCCGCTATGATCGAGCGTTATCGCACACTGGTTACTTCCAAGGATGGTCAGATTCATCGCCTGGAAGACTGGGGTCGTCGCCAGTTGGCTTACCCTATCCAAAAAATTCACAAGGCACATTACGTGCTGATGAATATCGAATGCAACCAGGAAACCCTGGACGAGCTGGAGCACGCATTCCGCTTCAATGATGCGGTACTGCGCCACCTAACCGTCAAGACCAAGGCCGCCGTTACAGAACCTTCCGCAATGATGAAGGAAGAGAAGTCACGTTCTGTGTCGACCGAAAGGACTGCACCAGCAGCACCTGCTGCAGAAGCCGCAGTGGCAGCTGCCTAATTGGCAATTGGCGCGTAACCAAGTTGTCATCAGCGGTGAGCTGATCGCACTGGAGGGTTTGAGGTATACCCCCGCGGGGGTGGCGAGAGTGGAGTTGACCTTGAGTCACAGCTCGCAGCAGTCGGAAGCGAATGGTTTAAGGGAGGTGCGGTGCGAAGTAGTGGCACTGGCATTTGCCGAAGTGGCCCATAAGGCCGTCCAGTTCGCTGTCGGGCAAACCGTCAAGGTGCGTGGTTTTCTGGCTCAGCGCAGTATGCGTAGCAGACAACTGGTTTTGCATATAAACGACATTATTTTGGAATAAGGAAACATCATGGCTCGTCCATCCGACAAAAAGAAAGATGACAAGAACAAGCGTTCTTCCCGTAATAATCTGTTCAAGCGTCGCAAGTTCTGCCGCTTTACAGTAGATAAGATCGCGGAAGTTGATTACAAGGATGTAAACATCCTCAAGGAATTCGTTTCCGAAAACGGCAAGCTGATCCCGGCTCGTATTACCGGAACCAAGACACGCTACCAGCGTCAGTTGAGTACCGCCGTGAAGCGTGCTCGTTTCTTGGCTTTGCTGCCGTACACCGACTTGCACTAAGGAGTAGAACATGCAAATTATTTTGATGGAAAAAGTGATCAACGTTGGCCAGCTGGGCGATGTGGTCAATGTTAAAAATGGTTACGCTCGCAATTTCTTGATTCCACAAGGCAAGGCAAAGCGTGCTACAGCAGCCAACATGGCGGAGTTTGAAGCGCGTCGTGTTGAGATCGAAGCGGCTGACAAGGCTAAACTGGCTGATGCTCAGGCACATGGCGAGAAGCTGGCTGGTCTGACTGTGCAGATCGCACAGAAAGCCGGCGTGGACGGAAAACTGTTCGGCTCAGTTACCAATGCGGATGTCGCGGCGGCACTGGTTGCGCAAGGTCACGCAGTAGATAAATCTCAAGTGCGTATAGCTGGTGGTCATCTCAAGCAA
>JBBQXA010000115.1:0-7989 GCA_038210095.1 Burkholderiales bacterium | reverse complement strand
TGCTGAGGGGGTTGAAAATGAGTTGCAACTGGCATTTCTGCGTGATCATGGCTGCGACGAAGTGCAAGGCTATCTGTACAGTCGTCCAGTCGAGGCGAGTGAATTCATCAAGCAATTAGAAAATCAGCAGAAATGAAAATTAAAGCCATCATCACGCTATGGCTTGCCCTCCTTTCAAGTTCCGCCATGGCGACCAACTGGTTGGAATTACAGGGAAATGAATCGCCCGATGCGCCTGCATTCAGATACTTTGGATTTATTCAGCCAACCTATACCTATATCAATGCGAGGCCGCTAACAACGTTGCAGGGGGCGGCGGCCGTGCACAATGGAAAATACTCGACCCTCAATCTCAACTGGCCTAGCTTGGCTACACCACAGCAATTTCAGATCATGCGTGCGGGAGTGGGGGGGCGCGGCAAGCTAAGCGATGAGATCAATTACTTTTTTGGAATGGATGCCGGGCGCAACGGGACGACCTATTACAGTGATGTGATGCTGACCGATGCTTCGCTTACCTTCAATTTTATACCCGGCGCCAGAGTCCGAGCGGGTCTGATCAAACTGCCGACCAGCGAGGAGGCATTGCAGGCGGTTAACGTGTCCGCCCCCTATATTTACAATTCAAATGCCGTGCTATATATGCTGGTCGGCTTGCCAGTTGTTTCCAGCGGAGCCGTCAACCCGACGGGCGCTTCCAGCGCACAACTCTCCGGCGGTTTCTCCGGCTACCGCGATTGGGGTGTGCAGGTTTACGACTGGATTACTCGGGGGCAATGGGAATACTCCTACGCCGCGATGGTCTCAAATGGTCATGCAATTGATACGCCGCGAGACAACGATGGGCGTAAGGATTTGACCTTGCGTTTTCAGGCTTCGTATTTGCTGGGTGGAATGGGGCCAAATCGCGAGGATTTCAGTGCCTACATTTGGCGGCAGGATGGTTCCAGAGTGTTTGCTCTTCAGCAATATCCGCTAGTGCGCGAGGGAGTCGGAGTCAAATATTTGCAAGGTAATTATCGAGTGTCAGCCGAATATCTGCGGGCGGCTGGAATGGTTGTCGGTGGTCAGGCGCCGCCCTTTGTCGGACAACCCTTTGCGACAGGCGTCAATGAAGCGGCTGGAGGGTGGTATGTCGAGGGGGGGTGGAAATTTTTGCCTCAGTGGGAGGCGGATGTTCGATACGACTATCTGGATTTTATGAAGATGAATCCGTCCAATGAGCGCGAGTTCTCCACGACGACTCTTGGACTTCAGTATCTGGTGAGTCCCGGCACCCGAGTGATGGTGAACTACGAGTGGCGAGGAATGAAAGTTTCCAATTTGGCTGCTATTTCATCAGGCGCTGTGCGTAATAATGCTCTGTCCTTAGCAAACGATCTTGGAAATAGAGCAAGTATGCAATTTACCTGGTCATTTTAAGTATCGTTAAAAAGTTCAAGCTCGCGTTTTTTGCATGATCAACTCCGACGAAAACATCCGCTTACTAGCTGGAATAGGACAATTACCTGAAGCTATATTTGTCGGTTATGCCTCAATCTAGTCTTCGTTTCGCTCCGCAATGCAGCCTGACGGCGAGTTGTAAGGAATTCTACTTACTTGTTTATATCGCTTTGTGTTTTTGCGAGCATTTTTCTTATGGGAAAAGACCTGCTTAACCTGCCTCATAAATTTCGTAGCTAATGTTTTTCGGCAACAAAAAAGCCGCCCGATTTTCATCGGGCGGCTTTTTGTTTTACGGTTATCAGTCTTGCGTATGCTGAGTTTCGATTTGAACCAGCGGCTCATTCTCCAGATAGACCTCACGTTGACGTTGACGACGGCGTGAGACAGGTTGTTCTCTGACTGGCGCAGTATCCGCGACGGCGGTGAATTTACTCGTGTCGGTTTCGATTTGAACCAGGTTGGTCTCACTCGTTGCTGCCGCTTTTTTCGGTGCACGAGTCTTCTCCGGTGCGGCCTTTGGAGTTGCGACCGCCGGAGCTGGTGTTACGTAACCGGCAGGGTAGGCAACGTACTCGGTCGGCTTCAACGGCGCCACGTAGCCAGCCGGATAGGCGATATATTCGCTTGGCTTCAGTGCTGAGGAGCTTGCTTCGGCCTGGTTTTCGGTCGTCGACATTTCCTCGCCATTCTGAACCGTGCTCTCACGGCGTTCGCGTTCGCGACGACCACCACGACGGCCGCGGCGACGCGCACCTTCACGTGCCGTGTTTTCTTCAGCCTGCTCGGCAGTGACGACAACTTGAGCTTCCAGTACCGGCTTTTCCTCAGTCACGCGTGGCTCACGTGGTTCACGTGGTTCACGTGGCTGGCGAGGCGGCTTGGGCGGACGTGGTTCACGCTCGCCTTGTGGACGCGGCTCTTGTGGCTTGGCCTCGGCGGGTTTCTCGCCGCGTTCCGCACGGTCTCTTCGTTTTCCTTCGCCGCGCTCTCGGCGCTTGCCACCTTCTGGGCGCTCGCCGCGTTCGCTACGGTCACCTCGCTCACGGCGTGGACGCGCTTTGCCTGTGGCCGGTTTTGGCTTGACTTGCTCTTCTTCTGCAGCCAGCGATTTGAACCAGCCGATCACCTTGGAAAGCAGTGACGGTTGCGCAGCCGCGACTTCTTCTGCCTTCATCGGCGCGGGTTGCGACGGGGTGATGCCTTGCACGACGGCAGTGGCGCGTACCGCCTTCTGCTGCTCTTGTCCGGCATTCAGAGGCTTGTCTGCGACCGGTTTCTCCACCAGCTTGTAACTGGCTTGCATCACATCGGCATTCAAGTCGTCGTTACGGAGGCGATTGATACTGTAGTTTGGTGTTTCCAGATGCGGATTCGCGATCAGCGTGATGCTGACCTTGAGGCGCGATTCGATGCGATGAATGTCGGCGCGTTTCTCATTGAGCAGGAAGGTTGCAACATCGACCGGTACTTGGGCATGAATTGCGACGCTGCTGTCTTTCATCGCTTCTTCCTGGATGATACGCAGGATGTGCAATGCGGAGGACTCGGTGCCGCGGATGTGGCCTATGCCGCTACAACGCGGGCAGGCGATGTAGTTATTCTCGCTCAGACTCGGTTGCAGGCGTTGACGCGACAGTTCCAGCAGGCCGAAACGCGAAATTTTCGCGGTCTGCACACGGGCACGGTCGTAGTGCAGCGAGTCGCGCAGACGATTTTCAACATCGCGCTGATTCTTGCTATTTTCCATGTCGATGAAGTCGATCACGATCAGGCCACCCAAATCGCGCAGGCGCAATTGGCGGGCGATCTCTTCCGCAGCTTCAAGATTGGTGTTGAACGCGGTCGACTCAATGTCCGAGCCTTTGGTAGAGCGGGCCGAGTTGATGTCGATCGAGGTCAGCGCTTCGGTATGGTCGATCACGATCGCACCGCCGGAAGGCAGGCGCACTTCGCGCGCATGGGCAGATTCGATCTGGTGCTCGATCTGGAAGCGCGAGAACAGCGGCACGTCGTCAACGTAGCGTTTGATGCGGTTGACGTTGTCCGGCATTACCGTGCTCATGAAGGCCAGCGCCTGCTGGTAGATGTCCTCAGTGTCGATCAGAATTTCGCCGATCTCGGGGTTGAAGTAGTCGCGAATCGCGCGCACGACCAGACTGCCTTCGAGATAGATCAGTGAAGGCGCCTTTTCACTTTCGGCTGCGCCTTCGATTGCATCCCACAGTTGCTTGAGGTAGTTCAGGTCCCACTGCAGTTCTTCTTCGGTGCGGCCGATGCCGGCGGTGCGGGCGATAATACTCATGCCATGCGGCACTTCAACATGTGAGAGCACTTCGCGCAACTCATTGCGCTCTTCACCTTCGATGCGGCGCGATACACCGCCACCGTTCGGGTTGTTTGGCATCAGCACGATGTAGCGACCAGCGAGGCTGATGTAGGTCGTCAGTGCGGCGCCCTTGTTGCCACGTTCGTCTTTCTCGACTTGAACCAGCAGTTCCTGGCCTTCGCGCAGTGCTTCCTTGATCGAAGGACGGTTGGCACAGCCGGGTTGGTAGTAAAGGGGGGCGACTTCCTTGAAAGGCAGAAATCCGTGGCGAGTTCCGCCGTACTCGACGAAACAGGCTTCGAGGCTGGGCTCGATGCGGGTGATAACAGCTTTGTAGATGTTGCTCTTGCGTTGTTCTTTACCGGCGGTTTCAATGTCCAGGTCGATTAGTTTCTGACCTTCGACAATGGCGACGCGGAGTTCTTCCGGTTGCGTCGCATTGAATAGCATGCGTTTCATTTTTGTTGTCTCCCGCGCTCTGACACGGGCGAGACCAAGCTACACGCGATTAGGCGTGTGAGAGGAGCAGTCGTGCAAACAGTTCGAAGTTATACGTACGTTTGGTCAAAATGGTTCTCAGTTGTTAGCTTGTCTTAATTTGTTCCGGGTGACGCAGCTTGGTGCGCGTCACTAAAAATCCACAGGTGCTTTGAGCGCGTATTTCATTTACCATCACTGCTTGATTCCGGTGAGTGACATTAACCGGGCGGGCGGCTGCTTCGTAGGAGGCTTGATTACCTGCCTCAATATGTTACGGGAGATTAACAACCCGTTTTTACAAAGGCGCACACGCGAGCGGCGAAGTATATTCAAAATGAATGGTTTAAGCAAAGATTCTGTCTCCTATATTGAGATAGACGAAAGCAGCGAGACGCAGCGCATCGACAATTTCCTGTTCCGCCATTTGAAAGGCGTGCCGAAGAGCCACGTCTACCGCATTTTGCTGGGTGGCGAGGTAAGGGTAAACAAGAAGCGGGTGGATCAAACTTATCGTCTGAAATTGGGTGATTTATTACGCATTCCACCCATCCGCGTCGCGGAAAAACCCGATACCGACTTTATTCCAGCGGCAGAATTTCCGATTCTGTATGAGGATGAGGCGTTGCTGGCGATCAATAAGCCGTCGGGGACGGCTGTGCATGGCGGTAGCGGGGTGAGCTTCGGGGTCATCGAGCAACTGCGTCGCGCTCGTCCCCAAGCCAAGTTGCTGGAGCTGGTGCATCGCCTTGATCGTGAGACTTCCGGAGTTTTGCTGGTGGCGAAGAAGCGTTCCGCGCTGACCGGGATGCACGAGATCATGCGTGAAGGTAATAGTGACAAGCGTTATTTTGCATTGGTGTTAGGCCAATGGAAGAATGCGCGGCAGCATGTCAAGCTACCGCTGTACAAGTTCGACACCCCGCAGGGCGAGAAGCGCGTAATGGTGCGCGAGGATGGTCAAACGGCTCATACCATTTTTAGCCTGCAACAGGCTTGGCCGGAATTTTCGCTGCTGGAGGCCGAGCTCAAGACCGGACGCACACACCAGATTCGCGTGCATCTTTCCCACCTGGGGTTTCCCATCGCCGGTGACGATAAATACGGCGACTTCGCACGTAACAAGGAGCTGGCCAAGCGAGGACTCAAGCGCATGTTTTTGCACGCCCATTCGATTACATTCAACCACCCGTTAACCAGCGAGTCCTTGCAGATTACCGCGCCGTTGCCGCCCGAACTGGCGAGTTTCATCGCGCGGCTGGATGCCGCCGCAGTGCAGTCATGAATTATGGTTTCGGTACAGCATAGTCATTCCGCGCTGGCAGCAGCGGATCGCCGGGACACGGCGGCCTGGCTGGCAGCCGCAGCCATTAGCTATCCTGCCGCCGAGGCCGAGTTAATAACTCGCGCCTGTGCTCAGGCTGCTGCGCTATACGAGGGAAAAACGGCCCAGAGCGGTGCCGCGCTGCTACCCCATGTATTGGGCTGCGCCTCGATACTGGCAGGTATGGGCATGGATGCGGAAACGCTGGCCGCCGCCGTGCTGTATGCCGTGCCGAGTTGTCAGGCCGCCTGGCAGGAAAAACTGGAAGCCGGACTTGGTAAGCAGGTGCGCGCGCTGGTTGAAGGTGTGTCGCGCATGGAGCAGATCAGCACGCTGGACAGGCAGGCAACCCCCGATGCCGCGCAGCAACTGGAAAGCTTGCGCAAGATGTTACTGGCGATGGTTCAGGACATACGTGTGGTGCTGATTAAACTGGCCGAGCGCACCCAAACCCTGCGCGAACTCTCTGTCGCCGATCCCGCATTGCGCCGCTCGATCGCGCAGGAGGCCAAGAATGTGTTCGCGCCGCTGGCGAACCGTCTGGGCGTGTGGCAACTCAAGTGGGAGTTGGAAGATCTCTCGGTGCGCTACTTGGAGCCTGAGCTGTATCAGCAGGTTGCCAAGTTACTTGATGAGCGACGGGTAGACCGAGAGCGTTATATCACCGAATTGTTGACACAGTTAAAGCAGGTGCTGGCACAGGCGGGGATACGTGCCGAGGTGACGGGGCGGCCCAAGCATATCTACAGCATCGTCAATAAGATGAAGCGCAAGAAGGTGGGCTTCGATGAACTCTACGACGTACGCGCGGTACGCGTGCTGGTCGATGATGTGGAGAGCTGTTATACGGTGCTCGGACTGGTTAATGATCTGTGGCAGCCGATTCCCGGCGAGTTCGATGACTATATCGCCCATCCCAAGGGCAACGATTACCGCTCCTTGCACACTGCCGTTGCAGGGCCGCGCGGTTTGAATGTGGAGGTGCAGATACGCACCCATGAAATGCACCATCATTCCGAACTAGGGGTTGCGGCCCACTGGCGCTACAAGGAAGGCGGCAAGTCCGATGCGGGTTTCGACGAGAAAATCGCCTGGCTGCGCCAAATTCTGGCTTGGGAATCCGATTTGAGCGGACTGTCCGAACAATTTCGCGAAGGTCTGATACAGGGGCGAGTCTATGTGCTGACCCCGCAGGGCCGCATTATCGACCTGCCGCGCGGGGCGACCCCGCTGGATTTTTCCTATACCCTGCATACCGATCTGGGCCACAGAACCCGAGGTGCCAAGGTGGATGGCAGCATCGTGCCGTTGAGCTATGCACTGCAAAATGGCCAGCGCGTTGAGATACTCACGACCAAGCAGGGTGCGCCCAGTCGTGACTGGTTAAGCACGACACAAGGCTATTTGCAAACCGCCAGCGCGCGCACCAAGGTAAGGCACTGGTTCCGCCAGCAGGGGCTGGAGGACAGCATTGCACAGGGTAGGGTGTTGCTGGAGCGTGAGTTGCAGCGGCTGGGCGTGGTCGGCATCAATCAGGACAAGCTCGCGCAACGTCTGCACTATAACAAGGCCGATGATTTACTGGCGGCACTGGGGCGTAATGAATTAACTTCAAGGCGTATTGCGCTGGCGGTCGCTCAGGAGATACCTGGCAAGGTGGCTGCAATCGCACCTGTGCAAATTCGACCTGCAATCAATCAACCCACAATGGACAAGGTGCTGGTGGCCGGAGTGGGGAATCTGATGATACGCATGGCGAAATGCTGCACACCCAAAGCATCCGATCCCATTGTCGGATATGTCACCAGTGAACGCGGCATCACCATTCATCGCCGTAACTGCCCATTTATGCGACGCGTACCGGATGACAGACGTGATCGTGTGCTGGATGCGCAGTGGCGACATTGAATTGGTGCGCCCCAGCTTAAAGGGGATAGCGCGGTGCAGTGTGGAGAATGGCAAAATAATCTGACATGAAGTGGGGTAAAATCCGCGCGTCCCGACAACCCATTTTCAATATGACGCTTTCAACGAAGCTGACTGCCCTGTTTCTCACCATACTGCTGTTGTTCGGGGGCATATCCTATTACGCAATTTCCCATTTTCAGAATGACATCCTGCAGGAAGAGGTAGTGCTGAATCTGGCTGACAATGCGCGCTCATATCTGGATGATATCGACAGGTTGTTGGAAGACGGCTTCAACGATGCTCAATATCTCAGTTTGCATCGTCTGGTCTCAGCCAAGTCCGCAACGCCCAGCCAGATACACGAAGTGCTGGAGCGCTTCCTAAGCAAAAATCCGAAATATGTATCGGCTTCGTATTACGACATGAGTCGTGTGATGATCGCAACGGCGGGGCCAGGGTTAGGCAAGGTCGGCGAGCAACACGAGCCGAATGCCTACTGGCCCAAGAT
>JBBQXA010000114.1:0-8005 GCA_038210095.1 Burkholderiales bacterium | reverse complement strand
GACCTTGCAGATCGTTCGCAATATTTTTTTAGATCGAACGGGGTGGCGATACTGCCGAAAAAAAGCGCACCGATGTTACGTTGTGCGAGGGCGGTAAGTTGATGGTTGCCTTGGGCGTCCTTGCTCCATATGCGCAACTGCGAATAGGTCGCATTCTTTTCATCTATCCAATTATTGCCGTTGCTGTCATAGGAGGACAAGTCGGCAAAGCCATTTCCGCTTTGGGTGTCGAACAGTTCATTGCCGCTGTCTATGGAGCCGTTGCTATTCTTGTCCAGCGCGAGAAAGTCACTGTCTGATCCGACGAAGGATATTTGCTCGGCTTTGCTGTCGCTTTTGAGGTCAAAGGCGAATTTTGTGCTTGGGCGTTTGAGCGGTGCAGATACTATCTCAGCTCGCCTCCAAACAATCTTACAAAAGTTGCACTTCGATTTTGAATCCGCCCTTTGAGAATCAGCCAACCCCGACTTGCTGCATGTGGCTATATCGCGTTTAATTCAGTTTGCTCATTATTTTCATGCTTTCTAGCCCATGGAGAGCAGGAATGCACATTCCGGAACATATGTTGCAGGGCAGTATTTGCCTGCTGACGACGGTAGTGACAGTGGTAGGTTTGGTGGTGGCCGTTCATTTTGTGCGCAAAGTCGAAAGTAAACTGAGGGCGGCCCATTTTGGTACGGCTGTGGCGTTGTTGTTGGCTCTGCAGATGTTTAATTTTCCGATTCTGAGCGGGACTTCAGGACATCTGCTGGGCGGAGTGTTGGCCGCCGCGCTGCTGGGTACGCCGTTTGCTGTGCTGGCCATGGCGCTGGTGGTTGCGTTCAGTGCTGAAAGTTCGCTGGGGCGAATCTTTGGAGGCGGGTTGGCTGGCAACGGCCTCAGCCGCGTGGATTGCGGTAATGTTGGCTGCGCTGGCAGTTGGCTTGGAACTGGCAATCGATGGGCAGGTCGCATTCCGCGAAGTCGCCGCTGCGATGCTGGGGGTACATGCCTTGATTGCTCTGGTAGAGGCTGCTGCGACGGTTGCATTTTGTCGCTGGCTGAAGGCTGGGCAGGGCAGGGCAGGCTACTTGCATTAACCGTGCTGATCTTGTTGCTTAGTCCGGTTTCCTCTGAGCTGCCGGATGGGTTGAGCTGGATTGCGGTCCAATATGGCTTGGCGCAGGCATCGGTAGTGCCCGATTACAGCCCGTATGTATCATTAGCGGTGATGCTGGTCCTGACTGCTCCGCACTTCATGACGTTGAAGGCAGCGAAGCCGCTGGGTCATTGAGTAATTTCGGCCCAGAATGGCAGGCAGGCTTGAGTGTATGGGGGGAAAGTGGTAAAGTGCGCGCCGCTTCGGATAGTCCGAGGCTAATTTCCCGCTCGCGCAAGTTGGGGTGCTCAAAGCGCATGCTGAGAGTCAGGCTGGCGAGTGGTAGACAAACAACCCTTACTCAGGAGTAATTTATGGCTGTAACTATGCGTCAAATGCTGGAAGCTGGTGTCCATTTCGGTCACCAAACCCGATTCTGGAACCCAAAGATGGCTCCGTACATCTTCGGTCATCGCAACAAAATTCACATTATCAATCTAGAGCAGACTGTAGCCAAGTTCGCAGAAGCCGAGGCTTTTGTGCGTAAGCTGGCCGCAAAGAAGGGCACTATCCTGTTCGTGGCAACTAAGCGTCAGGCGCGTGACATCATTCAGGAAGAGGCTGTGCGCGCGAACTCTCCGTTCGTTAACCATCGTTGGTTGGGCGGTATGCTGACTAACCACAAGACGGTTCAGCAGTCCATCAAGCGTCTGCGTGATCTGGAAGCGTTGACTGCTGAAGGCGCATCCGAAAAGGTTTCCAAGAAGGAAGCGCTGATGATGTCTCGCGAGCTGGAGAAGCTGGATCGTAGTCTGGGTGGCATCAAGGATATGCAGGGCTTGCCAGCTGCGATTTTCGTGATCGACGTCGGTTACCAGAAGGGCACTATCGTAGAAGCCAAGAAGCTGGGTATTCCAGTTATCGGCATCGTCGATACCAACAATTCCCCGCTGGGCGTTGATTTCGTGATTCCGGGCAATGATGACTCGACACAGGCAATTCGTCTGTATGCTCGAGGCATTGCTGACGCGATTCTGGAAGGTCGCGCACAAGCAACGGCTGAGCTGGTACAGGAAATAGCAGAACAAGCGGCCTAAGTTTCACCAAGGTGCATAAAGGGGCGCGAGCCCCTTTTTTTATAAGTTTTTATTGGAGTAATTAAAGATGGCAGAAGTTACTGCAAGCATGGTCAAAGAGCTGCGCGAGGCTACCGGCCTTGGCATGATGGAGTGCAAAAAAGCGTTGGTCGAAGCCAATGGTGATTTGAAAGTTGCTGAAGAGCAGATGCGTATCAAGAGTGGCGCGAAGGCGAGCAAGGCTGCCTCCCGTGTGACGGCTGAGGGTATCGTAAGCGCGTATCTCGCGCAAGACGGCAAGGCCGGCGCGGTTGTGGAAGTGAATTGTGAGACTGACTTCGTGGGCAAGAATGATGACTTTATTGCATTTGCGCAAAGCGTGGTTGAGACCGTAGCGAAGAATAATCCGGCTGATGTTGATGTATTGCTTGGTATGGAGTTGGTTGACGGCTCCGGTATCGTGGAAGAAGTGCGCAAGGCGCTGGTAGTTAAGTTGGGTGAGAATCTGTCCATCCGTCGTTTCGGGCGTTACGAAACAGCGACTGGCACGTTGTCTACCTATCTGCACGGCAGCAAGATCGGCGTGCTGGTGAGTTTTGAGGGTGGCGATGAGACTATGGGGCGCGATATAGCGATGCACATCGCTGCGAGCAAGCCGAAATCAGTCGATTCCTCTGGTGTTGATCCTGAAACGATTGAAACCGAGCGTCGTATTGCCATCGAGAAGGCACGTGAAGCTGGCAAGCCGGATGCAATGTTGGAGAAGATTGCCGAAGGTACGGTGCAGAAATTCCTCAAGGAAGTTACGTTGCTGGGGCAGGTGTTTGTCAAGGCGGAAGATGGCAAGCAGACTATCGAGCAATTTCTGAAGAGCAAGGGTGCCAAAGTGACTGCATTCCAGATGTTTGTGGTCGGCGAGGGTATTGAGAAGAAAGTGGAAGACTACGCAGCTGAAGTTGCAGCTGCGGCAGCTGCTGCACAGGGTTAATCTTATGAAGAAGCCAGCCTACAAACGCATTCTCCTCAAATTGTCAGGCGAAGCCCTGATGGGTGATGACAGCTACGGTATCAATCGCGAGGTGATTGAGCGTATCGTTGCTGAGATCGCAGAAGTGCTTGAGTTGGGTGTTGAAGTGGCGATTGTGATTGGTGGGGGGAATATCTTCCGTGGCGTAGCTCCGGCTGCGGCGGGGATGGATAGGGCCACTGCCGATTACATGGGTATGCTGGCGACCGTGATGAACTCAATGGCGTTGCAGGATGCAATGAAGCGTGCCGGGCTGGACTGCCGTGTGCAGTCCGCTTTAAGCCTGGAGCAGGTGGCCGAGCCGTTCATTCGCGGTAAGGCACTGCGCTATCTGGAAGACGGCAAGGTGGTAATTTTTGCGGCGGGCATCGGTAGCCCGTTCTTTACCACTGACACCGCTGCCGCGTTGCGCGGCGTGGAAATGTCCGCCGATGTGGTGATTAAAGCTACCAAGGTCGATGGTATTTATACTGCCGATCCCAAGAAAGATCCAACTGCGATTCGTTATCAGAGCCTGAGCTTTGACGAGGCGATCAGCAAGAATTTAAAAGTAATGGATGCAACGGCGCTGACACTTTGTCGCGACCAGAAATTGCCCATTATCGTATTCAGTATTTTCAAGCCCGGTGCGCTCAAGCGTGTGGTATTTGGCGAAGGCGAAGGCACATTGGTGCGTATAGATTGATTCAGGAGAGATGTCGTGATTGATGATCTGAAAAAAACTGCCGAACAAAAGATGAATAAGTCGCTGGACTCCTTGAGGGCCGACTTGGGCAAGGTGCGCACCGGGCGCGCACATACCGGATTGCTGGATCATGTGATGGTGGACTATTACGGAAGTTCGACGCAGGTGAGCCAGGTGGCGAATATTACCTTGATTGATTCCCGGACCATAGGCGTACAGCCCTATGAAAAAAACATGGTCGGCCCGATCGAGAGAGCGATTCGTGACTCCGATTTGGGGTTGAATCCAGCAACCAGCAGCGAATTGATTCGTGTGCCTATGCCTATGCTGACCGAAGAGCGTCGTCGTGATCTGATCAAGGTGGTCAAGAGCGAAGGCGAGGATGCCAAAATCGCCGTGCGTAATATTCGTCGTGATGCGAACTCTCATCTTAAGGATGCGCTCAAGAAGAAGGAAATCGCCGAGGATGATGAGCGCCGCGCTCAGGATGACATTCAGAAGCTGACGGATCGATTCATCGCTGAAATCGATAAGGCACTGGTTACCAAAGAAGCAGACTTGATGGCCGTGTAATGGCTTTGTTGCCGAGTTCCACTCGCACTATTCCCGACATTCGCAGTGTCCCGCGTCACATTGCCGTCATTATGGACGGCAATGGGCGCTGGGCGAAACAACGTTTCATGCCGCGCGTGATGGGGCATCAGCGAGGCGTTGAGTCCTTGCGCGAAGTGGTGAAATCCTGCCGTGCTTTGGGCGTGGAATACCTTACTGTCTTTGCCTTTAGCAGCGAAAACTGGCGGCGACCTGTCGATGAGGTTTCTTTTTTGATGTCGCTGTTCCTGAAAGTACTGGAACGCGAAGCCGTCAAAATGCACAAGAACAATATTTGTCTGAAAATCATCGGCGACCGTAGCCAGTTCGATGACAAGCTCAAGCAAACCATGCAGGATGCCGAGCAGTTGACGGCCAACAACACTGGATTGACTTTGACTATTGCGGCAAATTACGGTGGGCGCTGGGATGTGATGCATGCAGTTCAATCCATGCTCAAGGATCATCCGCAGTTGGCGTCGGGATTCACCGAAGAGGATCTGTCCCCCTATCTTTCGATGAGTGACGTTCCTGAACCCGATCTATTTATCCGTACCGGCGGCGAACAGCGCATCAGCAACTTCATGTTGTGGCAACTGGCCTATACCGAACTGTATTTTACCGATGTGTTGTGGCCCGCATTCGGCGGCAAGGAACTTGAGGTCGCGATTTCCTCTTACCAGAAGCGTGAACGGCGTTTTGGTCGAACCAGTGAGCAGCTGGTTGCACCGGCCGAAAAGGGAGCGGGGCATGCTTAAATTACGTGTAATCACGGCTGTTTTTCTATTGCTGCTGCTGCTGGCAGCATTGTTCCTGTTGCCGCCGATAGCTTGGGCATTGCTGGTTGTGGTAATGGTGATGCAGGGTACGTCTGAATGGTCACGTCTGGCTGGATTAAACGGTAGAAAGGCAAATCTCTATTGGGGATTGACGCTGTTATTGATGCTGGGTTTGTTGTGGCTGGATAGCGAAACATCCGAAATGTCGCAACATTTTGTTCATCTGGCGATTTATCTGGTTTCAGCCCTGCTGTGGCTTATTGTCGTGCCAACCTGGTTGATTGTGGGCTGGAAAGTCAGCCAACCGTTGGTCATGGCGCTGGTCGGTTGGGCGGTGCTGATTCCTACCGGAGCGGCGATGATCGCGCTACGTGAGGCGGCTCCCAGCCCTTGGGTGTTGTTATTCGTGATGGGCTTGGTGTGGGTCGCTGATATCTCGGCCTATTTTGCGGGGCGTCGTTTTGGCAAGAATAAACTGGCACCCAGTATCAGTCCCGGTAAGACTTGGGAAGGTGTCGGTGGGGCGATGTTCGGTGTAACGATTTATGTAGTGTCGGTGTGGGCCATGAATTCGCAAATGGTAACCAGCGCGATACTGCCCGTGTTGCTGCTGGCTTCATGGTGGTGGGTTGCGCTGGCAGTGATCGGCGACCTGTTCGAGTCTGCGATCAAGCGGCAAGCCGGCGTCAAGGATAGTGGGGCGCTGCTACCGGGCCATGGCGGCTTGCTGGATCGCATTGATGCATTAACGTCGACTCTGCCACTAGCCGCTTTCGTATTACTGACTCAGGTGACTGTTTAGGGATTGTCCATGAAAAACATAACCGTATTGGGTTCAACCGGCAGCATAGGCACCAGCACGCTGGATGTGGTTGCGCGCCATCCTGAGCGTTTTCGTGTTGTCGCACTGACCGGTAACTCCCAGATTGATTTGCTTTTTCGTCAGTGTCTGCAATTCAAGCCGAATTATGCCGTGTTGCTGGATGAGGATTCTGCAGCCAATCTGCGTAAGCAGCTGCGTGACGCGGGATCTACTACCGAGGTGCTTTGCGGCGTAGCAGCACTCGAAGCCGTTTCAGTGTTGCCCGAAGTGGATGCGGTTATGGCGGCCATTGTCGGTGCGGCGGGGCTGCGTCCCACGCTGGCAGCGGCGCGCGCGGGAAAGAAAATACTGCTGGCGAACAAGGAAACGCTGGTGATGGCGGGCAATGTATTCATGGACGCGGTTCGAATCAGCGGTTCAGCTTTACTGCCGATAGACAGTGAGCACAACGCGATTTTCCAGTCCCTGCCGCATAATTATGACGGCGACATGAACGCCAGTGGAGTTAGCAAGATTTTGCTAACCGCTTCCGGAGGCCCGTTCCGCAATACTCCTTTAAGTAAACTTCAAAACGTCACGCCGGAGCAGGCTTGCGCTCATCCGAACTGGAGCATGGGGCGCAAGATTTCGGTGGATTCCGCCACTATGATGAACAAGGGGCTGGAGGTCATCGAGGCGCATTGGTTGTTTAATGCCGGAGCCGATGACATACAGGTGGTAGTGCACCCTCAGAGCGTGATACATTCGATGGTGCAATACGTGGACGGTTCGGTTCTGGCGCAACTTGGCAACCCCGATATGCGCACGCCGATTGCCTACGGTTTGTCCTGGCCTGATCGTATCGATTCCGGTGTTGCCGCTCTGGATCTGTTCAAGATCGCAACCTTTAATTTCATTCAACCCGACTTTGAACGATTTCCCTGCTTGGCACTGGCTTATCAGGCATTGCGAGTGGCTGGAACGGCTCCGGCGATTTTGAATGCCGCCAACGAAGTTGCCGTGGACGCGTTCTTGAACCGCCGCATCGCTTTTCTTGATATACCCCGCATCATCGAAATGGCACTTGATGCGTTACCGGTCAGCGCGGTCAACGGGCTGGACGACGTGATCCATGCGGATGCCGAATCACGCCGTATCGTGCTGCAATACCTTACATAAATGACTACATTGATTGCTTTTATCGTAGCGATTGCGCTACTGGTCGTATTCCATGAACTCGGACATTACTGGGTTGCGCGCCGTTGTGGAGTCAAGGTGCTGCGGTTTTCTGTTGGTTTCGGCAAGGTAATCTATTGCAAGCAAAACATTGCCAGTGGCACCGAGTGGGTAATTTCAGCAATTCCTCTGGGTGGTTACGTCAAGATGCTGGATGAGCGTGAGGAAGAGGTCGCGCCTGAAGACTTGGATAAGGCCTTCAATCGCAAGCCAGTGCTGCAACGCATGGCTATTGTGGTGGCCGGGCCCGTGGCGAATTTTATTCTGGCTATCGTTTTGTACTGGGTGCTATTTATTAATGGGGTGCCGGGGTTGAAGCCGGTATTGGGTGAGGTGCCAGCGGCAACGCCTGCAGCATATGCGCAAATGCAGACCGGGGAAACCATCGTCAGTATCAATGGCACCAAGGTTCCAAGCTGGCAGGAGTTGCGCTGGATACTGCTGAATAAGGCGCTCCAGCAGGGGACGGTCGAAATCGAGGGGCGCAATGCCGAGGGCGCGACACTAATTCATGAATTGAACCTGAGCAGTCTTCGGCCTGACGACCTAGATGGTGAATTTCTCGCCAAGCTGGGATTGATTCTTAACCGGCCCCTTATCCTGCCCGTGATAGGCAAGCTGTCTGCGGAAGGTGTTGCAAAGCAGTCGGGGCTGGAGGAAGGCGACAGGGTACTGAGTGCAGATGGTGTGCCGGTGCAGAAATGGGACGAGTTGGTTGAGGTGGTGCGCAC
>JBBQXA010000113.1:0-8060 GCA_038210095.1 Burkholderiales bacterium | reverse complement strand
GAGGCGCGCATAGAGCAGGTTGCCAAGTTGGCGCGCGGCTATGTTTATTACGTCTCGCTCAAGGGCGTGACAGGTGCTGGGAATTTGGATTTGTCCGCGATAGAACAGAAGATTCCAGCGTTGCGTAAACACATCAAATTGCCGATAGGCGTGGGCTTCGGCATACGCGATGCAGCGACTGCCAAAGCAGTGGCGAAACTGTGCGACGGCGTGGTGGTCGGCAGTCGTATCGTTCAGGAAATAGAGGACTCATCCGAGCAGGACGTTGTCGCCAATATAGGCAAATTGGTCAAAGAATTGCGTGTGGCTGTAGATCAGGCCTGAGTGCCCCCCCAGCCCCTCTCCCGCGAGCGGAAGAGGGGAGTGAATACTGAATAGACGAGTAAGAAAAGGAAATGCTATGAGCTGGTTCCAGAAATTATTGCCCCCGAAGATCAAGCGCCGTGAGGGTGAAGCCAAGAAGAATGTGCCGGAAGGACTGTGGAGCAAATGCCCGAATTGTCAGGCCGTGCTGTATCACTCTGATCTGGAGAAGAACCAGAGCGTTTGCCCGAAGTGCAGTCATCATCATCGCATCACCGCACGCTGCCGTCTGGATATGCTGCTAGACGGTGAGGGTCGTTTCGAGATCGGTGCGGAGGTACTGCCCGTCGATACCCTCAAGTTCAAGGATCAGAAGAAATATTCGGAACGCCTGACTGCATCTAAGAAGAACACCGGTGAGGACGACGCGCTAATCGTTATGCAGGGTAGTATCCACTCGGTTCCAGTGGTTGTCGCGGTGTTCGAGTTCGGCTTCATGGGCGGCTCCATGGGTTCGGTGGTCGGCGAGCGCTTCGTGCGTGGCGTGCAGGATGCGATCGAGCAGAAGTGCCCGTTCGTCTGCTTCGCCGCCAGCGGTGGCGCGCGCATGCAGGAAGGCCTGTTGTCGCTGATGCAGATGGCCAAGACCTGCGCCGCGCTGACACAGTTGTCCGAAGAAAAGCTGCCGTTTATCTCGGTGCTGACTGATCCGACCATGGGCGGTGTATCCGCCAGCTTCGCATTCATGGGCGACGTGGTGATCGCCGAACCCGGCGCACTGATCGGCTTCGCCGGTGCCCGCGTGATCCAGCAGACCGTGCGTGAAACCCTGCCCGAAGGCTTCCAACGTGCCGAGTTCCTGCTTGAGCACGGCGCGGTAGACATGATTATCGACCGACGCGAAATGAAAAATCAGCTCACAACCCTAATCACCCTGCTGACCAAACAGTCGGCAGTGGCGGAGATCGAGGCGGTTTAGGTCGCACTGAGGTACTTCCATGCCCAAACTTTTACAAGGTGAAGAGCTGGAAGCTCGGTGTGTAGAGCTAGGTGTAAATATTGAGGGGCCACCTAGAACTCAAAGTTCATCAGGTAACTCCCCTCGTGCATCAGATCATGAACTCCAACGCCGCCTTTTTTGATGCGGAGCGTTCGACTCGTGAATCTCGTCTTTGACTTCTTGCACTTATATCTGCGATAGCCTCTGTGCTTAGTGCCGCTGTTGCTTTGGTTGCATTGCTACATGGTAAGTAAGTTTACGTAGAGTGCATGCGTTTTGCACCCATAAAAAATAATGCCAAACTCTCTGGCCGACTGGCTAATCCACCTTGAATCCCTCCACCCCAAGACCATAGAACTCGGCCTTGCCCGCGTCGCAGAGGTCAAGCAGCGGCTGAATCTCGAACCCGATTTCCCTGTCATCGTTGTCGGCGGCACTAACGGCAAGGGATCGGTATGTGCGATGCTGGAGTCCATCTTGCATGCTGCTGGTTACAAGGTCGGCTGTTATACCTCTCCGCATCTGCTCCGATACAACGAACGTGTGCGCCTCGCCAAACGACAGGCGAGTGATGTGGAGCTGAGCGCATCGTTCGAGAAAATTGAACAGGCACGATTGGGGGAGGTGCGGCAGCATGTAGGTCGGGATTTATCCCGACTGGATGATGTCGGGATGAGTCCGGCCCCAGAGATTTCGCTGACCTATTTCGAGTTTGGCACTCTGGCCGCGATGGACTTGTTTATCGAGCACAAGGTCGATGTCGCCATTCTGGAAGTGGGGTTGGGCGGTCGGTTGGATTCGGTGAATATATTTGATGCCGATTGCGCGGTGGTGACTAGTGTGGATATAGATCACACCGATTATCTGGGTGATACGCGCGAGGGCATCGCATTCGAGAAGGCGGGAATTTTCCGTGCGGGCAAGGTGGCGATCTGCGCGGACAGCGATGTGCCTGAGACACTACGCTCGCACGCAGATCGGATAGGTGCTGAACTGTGGTGCATAGCTAAAGAGTTCGGTTTCAGAAAGCATCAGGGACAGTGGGATTATTTTGGCAAGTCTGGCGTGCGTACCGCTCTGCCATTTCCGGCTTTGCGCGGTGAATTTCAGTTGCATAACGCCAGTGCGGCATTGGCGGCACTGGATGCGTTGAAAGAAAAGCTACCGGTGAATATGGCTGCAGTGCGGCGCGGATTGGGTGAGGTGCAATTGGCTGGACGGTTTCAGTTCATTCCGGGCAGACCAACCCTGATTCTTGATGTTGCCCACAATCCGCATGCGGCGCGCTCATTGGCGCAGAATCTGGCTGGCCTGCCACCCGCGAATACTTTTGCGGTGTTTGCGATGCTCAAGGATAAGGATATTGCGGGCGTGGTGCAGCTGCTATCGCCACATGTCGATGTATGGTTGATCGCAGGCCTAGACGTGCCGCGAGGGGCGGCGGCGGGCGAGTTGGCGCAGGCTTTGCAAGAGAGCGGAGTGAAAGGGGAGGTGTTGAGCTTCACTACTGTTGCAGAAGCGGTGCGTTTCGCCTGTAATGTGGCGGGTGAAAATGATAGAATCGCGGCCTTCGGATCGTTCTATACCGTGGCGGAAACCATGCAGGTACGAGGGCTTTCCGTCATTTGAGGATTAAGGCATGGCCAAAGAGTTGACAGATGATGAGCTGAACCTGCGACGCAAGGCGCGTCGCCGCCTGATCGGTGCGATAGCGCTGACGCTGGCCGTGGTGGTGGTGCTACCCATGGTGCTGGAGAGCGAGCCAAAATCGAGCGGGCAGGATATCGAGCTGCGTATTCCCGCGCCCGATCGGGTTGGCGAATTTGTTCCCGGTGTTGTGGTGTCCGAGGTGCTTCCCCAAGCTGAATCAGCGCCGGAGTCTACACCAGAGCCGCTTGTGGATGCGGCGCCCGAGGTCGTGGCTGATCCTGTTGTCGTTCAACCTCCCGCACCAAAACCTGTTGAAACGCCCGCTGCTCCTGCTGCCGAGCCTGTCAGGATTGCTGAGAAAATAATCGGCGGCTATGCCGCGCAGGTTGGTGCCTATTCCAGCTCAGCCACGGCAAAGCAGGAGTTGGGAAAGTTGACGAAATGGGGCTTTTCCAAAGCCTATACTGAACAGATCGGGAACAAGACGCGCGTGCGTGTCGGTCCTTATGCCGAGCGCGAGCAGGCGGAAAAAGTGCGTTTGATGTTGGAGAAACACGGGTTGCATCCGGTACTCGTCAGTATTAAATGACCGGTTTTGATTATGTTGTTATCGCCATTTTGGCCGGGTCGCTGTTGCTTGGTTTGTGGCGTGGACTGACATACGAATTATTGTCTCTGGCCGGTTGGGTAGTGGCATTTTTAGTTAGCAAGTATTTTGCCCCCAGTCTCGCGCCGATGATGCCGGGTGATCAGTCGGAAATACAGACAGCAGTGGCTTATGCCGCAGTATTTATTGCCTCACTGATCCTGTGGGCGGTGCTGGTGAAGCTGACCTCCAAACTGGTTAAAGCACTTGGGCTGGGTGGTTTGGATGTGGTGTTGGGCGGTGTGTTCGGCTTGATGCGAGGATTTTTGGTCGTGCTGGTGCTGGCGTGGTTGGCTGGGTTGACCCAAATTCCCGCGCAACCATTCTGGCGCACTGCGCAACTGAGTAGGCCGACAGAAGACGTTGCCTTGATAACACGCAGCTGGTTGCCGGATAACGTGGCTCAGCGCATCCGTTACCGCACAAGGGGTTGAGCAGATTTGCAGCAGGTTTTTAGATAGTTAATTTTTGGGGTAGAACATCATGTGTGGCATTATCGGAGTCGTTTCGCAAACGCCAGCCAATCAACTGCTGTACGACGGATTGCAAGTGTTGCAACACCGTGGGCAGGATGCGGCGGGTATCGCCACACTTGAGGGGCGAACTTTTCACCTGCACAAGGCCAACGGCTTGGTTCGCGATGTGTTTCGCACCCGCAACATGCGCGCGCTCAAGGGCAACGCGGGTATCGCCCATGTACGCTATCCGACCGCCGGCTCATCCGTCGATCACAATGAAGCGCAGCCGTTCTATGTGAACTCGCCGTTTGGAATCGTACTTGGCCATAACGGTAATCTGACCAATACCGCCGAGTTGCAGAAGCAGTTGTTCATGGATGACCTGCGCCACGTCAATACCAATTCCGATTCGGAAGTGTTGCTGAATGTGCTGGCCCACGAGTTGCAAACCAAATCCAAAGGCATGCGTCTCGACGTACCTACCATTTTCTCCGCAGTTTCCGGCGTGCACCAGCGCTGTCGCGGCGCCTATTCGGTGGTGGCGATGATCGCGGGTTATGGCTTGCTGGCGTTCCGCGATATTTACGGTATCCGTCCGCTGGTGATCGGCGTGAATGAGACTGCAACGGGGAACGAATATCTGGTTGCCTCGGAGAGCGTGGCTTTGGATACATTGGGCTTCAAGTTTCTGCGAGATGTTAATCCCGGCGAGGCGGTGTTCGTCGATTTCGATGGCAATATGCAAAGCCAGCAATGCAGCGACAAGGCCAGACTGAATTCCTGCATCTTTGAATACGTGTATTTCGCCCGTCCAGATTCGGTGATTGATGGAGTGTCGGTGTACGAGACTCGTCTGTATATGGGCGAATTTCTGGCCGAGAAACTCAAGCGCACTTGGAATGAGGTAGATATCGACGTGGTGATTCCGATTCCGGATTCCAGTCGTCCAAGCGCGTTGCAATTGGCTAACCATCTGAATATTCGCTTCCGCGAAGGTTTTGTGAAAAATCGCTATATCGGGCGCACTTTTATCATGCCGGGGCAGGCGTTGCGTAAAAAATCAGTACGCCAGAAGTTGAATGCCATCGGCGTCGAATTCAAAGGTAAGAATGTGTTGCTGGTGGACGACTCCATCGTGCGCGGTACCACCAGTCGCGAGATCGTACAGATGGCACGCGATGCCGGAGCGCTGAAGGTTTACTTCGCCTCGGCAGCGCCGCCTGTGCGCTATCCGAACGTATACGGCATCGACATGCCCAGTCGTACCGAGTTGATTGCGACTGGGCGCAGCGATGAGGAAATCTGTCGCGAGATTGGTGCGGACGGCATCATCTATCAGGATTTGGAAGACCTGAAGGCGGCGGTGCGCAAGGCTAACCCGGCTATTGTCGATTTCGATGCATCCTGTTTCGACGGCAAGTACATCACGGGCGACATCACTCCGGAATATCTGAATGCGGTCGAGGCAGCGCGCGGCGCGAGCAAGGCCGAACAGGCTCTGGATGAAGACCAGATGGAGCTGGAGCTGGTGATGAGCGCATCGTCGATGTAGGCACGCTACTGCGTGATTCGATTGCGGTGTTGCGCGGCACTCAAATCGCTTGCTACGGTTTTCGTTTGGAATTGACCGCTAGTTGGGGGGGGCGGAGATAGTTTGAAACTGCGCCGATTTGAGGAACAGTTTGCGGTTGCATGACAAATACAGCTAAAGGGTAGTCCGGTTTAGCGTACAGCTTTCCGAGTTTTCGTTTTAAGGAGATACCATGCCGGATGAAATAACATATCAGCCAGAAACGCTGGCGATACGCGCGGGTTCGGTACAGAGCCAGTTCAACGAACATAGCGAGGCGCTGTTCCTGACCTCCAGCTTTACCTTTGACAGTGCGGCACAGGCGGCCAAGCGTTTCATCGGGGAAGAGCCGGGCAACATCTACGCGCGTTTTACCAATCCCACCGTGACGATGTTTGAAGAGCGTCTGGCGGCGATGGAAGGTGCGGAGCAATGCGTGGCGACCTCATCCGGCATGTCGGCAATCTTGGCTTGTGTGATGGGCTTGTTGAAGGCGGGTGATCATATTGTCGCTTCACGCAGCCTGTTCGGTTCGACGATCAACCTATTCAACAACTACTTTAAGAAATTCGGCGTCGAGACGACCTATGTTTCCGCGACCAATGTTGCGGAGTGGCAGGCCGCCGTGCGTCCGAATACAAAGCTGTTCTTTTTGGAAACGCCGTCAAATCCGCTGACTGAAATCTCCGACATCGCAGGTATCGCGGCGGTTGCGAAGGGTTGTGGTGCATTGCTGGCGGTGGACAACTGTTTTTGCACACCTATCCTGCAAAAACCGCTGGAATTCGGCGCGGATATCGTGATTCACTCGGCGACTAAATATCTGGACGGTCAGGGCAGGGTGCTGGGCGGCGCCGTGTTGGGCAGCAAGAAATTGATGGAGCCGGTTTATGGATTCCTGCGCACAGCGGGCCCGACCATGAGCGCATTCAATGCATGGATATTTCTGAAGGGACTGGAGACGCTGAAGATACGCATGGATGCCCATTCGGCAGCTGCACTGGAACTCGCGCGTTGGCTGGAAGCGCAGCCCAACGTGGCGCGCGTGTTCTATCCGGGATTGCCATCACATCCACAGCATGAACTGGCGATGAAGCAGCAGAGGACCGGCGGCGGCATCGTCGCGTTCGAGGTGGTGGGCGGCAAGGATGCGGCCTGGCGCGTGGTGGACAACACAAAAATGCTGTCCATCACCGCGAATTTGGGTGATACGCGCACTACGATCACCCATCCGGCTTCCACCACCCATGCGCGCATCTCGCCCGAGGCACGTGCGGCGGCAGGTATCACCGATGGTTTGATCCGAATTGCGGTCGGGCTGGAAGCCGTGGTCGATATCCAAAACGATCTCGCGCGCGGCTTGGCATAAATCAGGGCTGTAGGAGCGCAACTTGTCGGGCGATCATTTTCATGATCGCCCGACTCAACGGGCTACTGCGGTTAATTTGGGGATGATGGATATGGACATTCTTGCAGCACAGCTAGGCGCAATGCTCAAGTCGCACGGCATGATGCTGGCGACGGCGGAGTCCTGCACCGGCGGCGGCGTCGCGCAAGCAGTTACCGAAGTGGCGGGAAGTTCGACATGGTTTGATCGTGGCTTCATCACCTATTCAAACTTATCCAAACAACAAATGCTGGGAGTGAGCGGGGCAGCGCTGGCGCAATACGGTGCGGTCAGCGAAGCGGTGGTGCGCGAGATGGTGGCGGGTGCATTGCGCAATAGCACCGCCCATATCGCACTGTCGGTCAGCGGCATCGCCGGACCGGACGGTGCTACACCGGACAAGCCCGTCGGCACGGTGTGGTTTGCATGGGGAATGCGTGATGGTGTTATCCATGCGCAGGTACATCATCTGCTGGGTAATCGCGCAGAAGTGCGAGTCAAGTCCGTGCGCATCGCGCTGCAAGGGATAGTTGACCTGTTGGGAAATTATTCATTAATGGCTTAAAAAAGAACGAACGTTCTGTACAACTTCAAATTGATGTGCCACAATCCGCCATCACAAATTAAGGAGATCGCAATGGATGACAATAAAAGCAAAGCACTCGCGGCAGCACTCAGTCAGATCGAGAAACAGTTCGGCAAGGGCTCCATCATGCGCCTGGGGGAGAGTGATGTCGTTAAGGACATTGAGGTCGTATCCACCGGTTCGTTGGGGCTGGATATCGCACTTGGCGTAGGCGGTCTGCCGCGCGGTCGCGTGGTGGAAATCTACGGTCCGGAGTCTTCCGGCAAGACCACGCTGACGCTGCAAGTCATCGCTGAAATGCAAAAGCTGGGCGGTACGGCGGCCTTTATCGACGCGGAGCATGCGCTCGATCCGCAGTACGCACAGAAGCTGGGTGTGAAGGTTGAAGACCTGCTGATTTCGCAGCCGGACAACGGCGAGCAGGCGCTGGAAATCGCCGATATGCTAGTGCGCTCGTGTT
>JBBQXA010000112.1:0-8180 GCA_038210095.1 Burkholderiales bacterium | reverse complement strand
CGGCGTGGAAGGCGGGGCTGGTGAAGCAATTGCGGGAGAAGTGCTTCCGCTACCAGTATTCGCTGGAGCTGTTGAATTACTGTCAGAACGAAGAAATTCCTTTCCTTTATGCTTCTTCGGCCTCGGTATATGGAGGCAGTTCGGTGTTCAAGGAGAGCCGCGAGCACGAAGCGCCGCTGAATGTGTATGCCTATTCCAAATTCCTGTTCGATCAGGTCGTGCGTCGTCGTTGGGAAAAACGTAGCGCGCAAATCGTCGGCTTCCGCTACTTTAACGTGTATGGCGCGCGCGAGCAGCACAAGGGTCGTATGGCCTCGGTCGCATTTCACTTCTTCAATCAGTACCGCGCCGAAGGCAAAGTGAAACTGTTTGAAGGCTGTGACGGTTATGGCAACGGCGGACAGTTGCGTGACTTCGTGTCGATAGAGGATGTAGTCAAGGTCAACATGCACTTTCTTGAAAACTCGCATCAATCCGGCATCTTCAATCTGGGTACAGGGCAGGCGCAGAGCTTCAATGATGTTGCGGTCGCAACCATCAACACGCTGCGCGAGACCGAGGGCAAGCCGGTGCTGAGTGCCGCCGAGTTGCAACAGCAGGGTTTGATCGAATACATCCCTTTCCCCGATGCACTGCGCGGCAAATACCAGAGCTACACTCAGGCCGACATAGGCGCATTACGTGGCGCGGGTTACGCGCAGCCGTTCCTTACCGTGGAGCAGGGCACAGCTCGCTATGTGCAGCAGCTACTGAAGGCCGCAGGGTAAAAGCCTTATCCGCAGATTACACAGGTGACGTAGATTAAACGGCAAGCTTTTGGCGTGGCCTGCCGCCAAGCGGTGAGCCCTTCCGGTTTGAGGCTTTAATCTATCTAATTCGCGGGAAAAAGTCGTTTTCGGCATAAAGAAATAACAAATCATCATTTTGAGGAATAAGCGCCAACCCCTATAGTTGCGCTCATTCATCTCTCTGGAAGGAAACAAGCATGGCTCACTGGTTCGCTGATAATTCCCTGACTGTCGGACATACGCCGCTGGTGCGTTTTAATCGAGTGACGGATGGTGTGAACGCCACCGTACTGGCGAAGATAGAAGGTCGCAACCCGGCCTACTCGGTGAAGTGCCGTATTGGTGCCGCGATGATAGCGGATGCCGAGAAGCGCGGCCTGCTGGGAGCGGGCAAAGAGTTGGTGGAACCGACTTCCGGCAACACCGGCATCGCACTGGCCTTCGTCGCGGCTGCACGCAACATTCCCATTACGCTAACCATGCCCGAAACTATGAGCACAGAGCGGCGCAAACTGTTGCTGGCGCTGGGTGCGAAGTTGGTTCTCACCGAAGGTGCGAAGGGCATGAGTGGAGCGATTGCAAAGGCGACCGAAATTGCCGAGTCTGATCCTTCGCGCTATGTGCTGTTGCAACAGTTCAAGAATCCGGCCAACCCGGCAATACACGAGGCCACCACCGGCCCCGAGATTTGGAACGACACCGAAGGTAAGGTGGATATATTCGTTGCGGGTGTAGGTACAGGTGGGACGATCACCGGCGTCACGCGCTACCTGAAACACACTCGCGGGCGTGCGATCCACTCCGTCGCGGTCGAGCCATCTGCCAGTCCCATCCTGACCCAGAAGCGCGCAGGGCAAGAACTGAAGCCTGCGCCGCACAAGATACAGGGTATCGGTGCGGGTTTCGTGCCCGATGTACTCGACCTTGCGCTGATCGACGAAGTCGCAACCGTCAGCAACGAGGATGCGGTTCTGTATGCGCAGCGTCTGGCGAAGGAAGAAGGCATCCTCGCGGGTATCTCTTCGGGAGCGGCCGTTGCGGCGGCCCTGCGTGTGGCACAGCGACCCGAGAACGCGGGCAAGACCATCGTCGTGATCTTGCCGGATTCCAGTGAGCGTTATTTGAGCTCGGTACTATTTGAGGGAATGTTCGACTCAGCAGGTTTGCCACTCTGAGTACCTTACTCGAAAACGGGGGAGCTCAGGCTCCCGTTTTTATTCCGCGCGGTTATCATGATACTCACCACTCACCACTCACCACTATGTACCCCACTATCGAAGACTTCGTCGGTAACACGCCGCTAGTCCGGCTCAAGCGTATACCCGGCGATACCTCAAACGTGATCCTTGCCAAGCTGGAGGGTAACAATCCTGCCGGATCGGTGAAGGACAGGCCGGCGCTGTCAATGATTGCCCGTGCCGAGGCACGGGGTGATATCAAGCCGGGCGATACGCTGATCGAGGCGACTTCGGGCAACACCGGTATCGCACTGGCGATGGCGGCGGCGATGCGCGGTTACAAGATGATATTGGTGATGCCGGAGAACCAGAGTGTGGAACGTCGCCAGACCATGCGCGCTTTTGGTGCCGAACTGGTGCTTACCGCGAAAGAGGGCAGCATGGAACTGGCACGCGATACGGTCGACAAGCTGCGCGATGCCGGACGCGGTATCGTGCTCGATCAGTTCGGCAATGCCGACAATCCGCTCGCACATTACGAAGGTACGGCCCCTGAGATCTGGCGAGATACCCAGGGCAAGATCACCCACTTCGTCAGCAGCATGGGTACCACCGGTACACTGATGGGTTGCTCGCGCTTTTTCAAGGAGCAGGACGCCAAGATTCGGATTATCGGGGTGCAACCGGAAGAGGGTGCGCAGATACCGGGTATACGCAAATGGCCGGTAGCCTATCTGCCCAAAATATACAGCCCCGAGAATGTTGATGCGCTGGAGTATGTGAGTCAGGCTGATGCGGAAAACATGACACGACGACTGGCGAGCGAGGAAGGAATCTTCTGCGGCATCTCATCCGGGGGTGCGATGGCCGTATCACTGCGTTTGTCTCAACAGGTCGAGAATGCAGTCATCGCCACTATCATCTGCGACCGCGGCGACCGCTATCTGTCTACCGGAGTATTCCCAGCTTAAAAATCTGCTTGAGCAACCAGATGTCGGGAAAGCGCCGGGTTTTGTGCAAAGTAGCGGTTGATGCCGCTTAGGATGGAGCCTGCAAGTTTGGTCTGATAGTCATTATCATTCAGGCGTCGCTCTTCATCCGGATTGCTGATAAAGGCGGTTTCGACCAGTATCGATGGAATATCCGGTGACTTCAGCACGGCGAAGCCCGCCTGTTCAACATGACCGCTGTGCAGGTCGTTAATGTCGCCCAGCTCACTCAGCACATAGTTCGCAATTTTCATACTGTCGTTGATCGTTGCCGTTTGCGACAGATCGAGCAGGGTGCGCGCGAGGTAGGGATCCTTTACCGCGATATTCACACCGCCGATCAGATCGGCCTCGTTTTCCTTCTTTGCCAGCCAGCGCGCCGCCGTGCTGGTCGCACCGTGCTCAGACAGCGCAAAGACGGATGAACCGCGCGCACTGCTCTTGATGAAGGCATCGGCATGGATGGAGATAAACAGGTCTGCATGGGCCTCGCGCGCCTTGGTGACACGGCGACCCAGCGGAATGAAGTAGTCCCCGTCGCGTATTAGTACGCCGTGCATGTTGGGGATATCATCTACCAGCGCTTTCAATCGGTGCGCGATAGCCAACGTGACATTCTTTTCCTTGGTTCCTGTGCGACCGACTGCACCGGGATCTTCCCCTCCGTGTCCCGCGTCGATAGCGATAACCAGCGTGCGCGCCCGCATTTCCGGTACAGAGCGCGCGGCAATGTTTTTGTCCTTGGTTGGTGCGAGTTTAAGCTCCGTGGATATTTTTTCTTCCGCAATTTTCACGGGCGTGTTGACGACAGGAAAATCGCCAGCCGCGCCCTCCTTCTTGTCGAGCAGGGCCATAAGTGGGTCGGACGGGTGTGCGGGATACACGTCCAACACCAGACGATGGCCGTAGTCCTTGACCGGCTTAAGGTCGAATAGCTGCGGCTTAACCTCAGCCTTGAGGTCGAGTACCAGTCGCACGATGCCGGGCTTGAATTGCCCGACGCGTAGGCTCTTGATGTAGGGGTCGTTCGCACCGACCAACTTGGTCAGTTCGTTTAACTCTTTGCCGATCTCAACGTCCTCGATGTCGATCACCAGTCGATCCGGGTTGGCGATCGAAAACATGTTGTGACGGATGGGTAGTTTGGATTCCAGTGTGAGGCGGGTGTAATCCTGCGCGGGCCACAGGCGTGCGGCATTGATGCTGATGGCGGCCTGTGCCGTCGGCATGTATGAAACAAGTGCAATGATTGTTACAAGCGCTCTAAGCATTCGCGTCCTGGTTGGGTATTCGCCGTGAGGATGGCGTTGCGACCCTGATCAGTCATTTCGAGTTCTATCTTTATATCGGCAGCAGGCAGTAAACCTTGAGCCTTTTCCGGCCATTCGATAAAGAAAATATTGTGCCCATTGAATTCATCGCGGAATCCGGCGGACTCCCATTCCTCCTCGCCGTTGAGACGATACAGGTCGAAGTGGCAAAAGTCTAACCCGTTAACGCTATAGGTTTCAAGCAGGGTGTAGGTCGGGCTTTTTACGCGACCGGTATGTCCCAGTGCGTTCAGGACGCCGCGTACCAGCGTGGTTTTACCTGCACCCAGATCACCGTGCAGATAGATCACCAGGCCTGGAACGAGGCAGATGGATAGACGCTGTGCGAGTGCAAGCGTTGCGGCTTCATCGGCGAGAATGAGCTGGATTCGGCTATCATCAGTAATGTTCAAAACGGAAACCCTCTAGCGGTTCAAAATGGAAATATTCAATTGGCGCAAATCGACATACATCGCGACTATGCGGCCCTGGCTGTAAGCATACGAAACTGGGCTGCCGAGCTGGGCTTTCAGGCCATCGGCATAAGCGACACTGATCTGTCGGTGGCGGAGCAGGGTTTGCAGCAATGGCTGGCGCAGGGCATGCACGGCGAGATGCATTATATGGCAAGTCACGGCAGTAAACGCACACGCCCGGCTGAACTCGTACCCGGCACAGTGCGCGTGATCTCGTTGCGCATGAACTGTGTGCCACCAGCCGCGCGCGACTCATGGCAGGTGATGGGCGAGTCCGACCGGGCCTTCATCTCCCGATATGCATTGGGACGCGACTATCACAAAGTGGTGCGCAACCGATTGGCCAAACTTGCTGATAAAATTCGCGCCGTAGCACCCGAGTACGAAGGGCGTGTATTCACCGACAGTGCGCCGGTGATGGAAACCGAACTGGCGCGCAAGTCAGGCATAGGCTGGCGCGGCAAACACACACTCACCCTTACACGCGAACAGGGTTCCTGGTATTTCCTTGGCGAGATTTACGTCAACCTGCCGTTGCCGGTGGGCGAGGCGCAACAGGAACATTGCGGCAGTTGCACCCGCTGTATTGACATCTGTCCTACCCAAGCCATTGTCGCTCCCTACCAAGTTGATGCGCGGCGTTGCATCTCCTATCTGACCATCGAACTCAAAGGCAGTATCCCGCTGGAATTTCGACCGCTGATCGGCAACCGCATCTACGGCTGCGACGATTGCCAGCTGATCTGTCCGTGGAACAGATTCGCCCAGTCCAGCGCCGAACCCGACTTCACCGTGCGCCATCGCCTGGACGATGTGTCGCTGATTGAACTGTTTGCATGGGATGAGGCGACATTTAAAAATAAGCTGGCAGGCAGCGCGATTTACCGCATCGGCCACGAACAATGGCTACGCAACATCGCCGTCGCACTTGGCAACGCAAACAAGACTGATGCAGTCATCTCCGCATTGCAGTCTCGTCTGGATCACCCGTCAGAATTGGTGCGGGAACATGTAGCGTGGGCGCTGGAGGAAGGTCGGATTTTATCCAGCCACTAACCCATCGTTTTTTGACGGGTTAGTGGCTGGGCTATGCAAAGCCAACCCAACTAGCTGGTAGCTAATTACGCCGAAGTTTTGAAGGGTTGTTTGTCGGCCTCAGCTGTCGTTCACATTTTCAAATTGAGCGGCAGCAGTCGGCGTACCAACGGCCATTGGGAAATGTAGGTAATTTAATCGAGTCAGTATCTATGAATGATGGCATCGTGCTGAGTTGCCATTCGCAATCGGCTGCTTAAGGATATTTCATCTATGATGTCTTTGCCTTGATTTTCACTTTCCGTCAATGACCATGCCTATGGTGGGTGTCTGGATAGTGTGGATGCGAATGTGTCAACGGGTCATGAACGTGCCAGTGACTGTGCCTACCCGCCATAGGTGAATCATCTTCATGTACGTGAGTGTGATGTTCGTCATGAGCATGTTCGTGGCTATGCGCCAAAGGCTCATGCGTGTGGTTGTGCTCGTGGTGTTCGCTAAAATGAAGCCAGATACCCAGTGCCATCAATAAACCCGCAACCAAGAGCGGTACAGTAAGCGATTCTCCCATCAACAAAGCGAGAAGTGCGCCAAACAATGGTGCCACCGAAAAATATGCACCGGTACGTGCCGTACCCAAATGACGAAGCCCAACAACGAATAGAACAAGACTGGTTCCGTATGACAGGAAGCCTATGACCAAAGCTTCGGTCAGAACCGGGAATGCTGGGAATTGGGCACCTAGCAATAATGCGAGAACAAGATTGACGGCACCTGAGATCAGCCCTTTTACTTCGGCAATCCAGCTGGCGTCGGCGAGCGAGACTTTGTGAGTCAGATTATTGTCTACTCCCCAGGCAAAGCAAGCGCCAAGAATGGCGACCGAAGGCCAGATGGCTGCGAACCTGACCTCGTTAGGGCACGACAGGATTGCCGCGCCGACAACGATGGCGATCATGCCGATGGCAATTCGCCGGTCGAAGTTTTCCTTGAATGCGAACCAAGCCAGTAAAGCCGTGAAAACACCCTCCATATTCAAAAGCAGAGAGGCATCGGAAGCGGGCATGCCACTCAAACCGATCATTAACAGCACAGGCGCGACAATTCCACCCGCTACGATGGCGCCTGCAAACCAAAAGCGGTCTTTGTGCGGAAGGTGAACAGAAGGCGCTTTGACAATTTTCCGATAGATGGCTAAGCCTAGGCCGGAGCCGAGATAAAAGAGACCGGCCAACATCCACGGACTGACCGATTCCAGAAGTAATTTTGCCAGCGGCGTTGCCGCGCCAAAAAGCAGCGCGGCCCCAAGTGCGGCCCATACGCCAGTGTTCTTCAAGGGCAATTGTTGCATGGTCTTTTATCAATACAAAGGGATTGGTGATGGCGAAACCGCACTCACCAATCCCCTGGTTTAGTTGCCGGTGAAGTTGCTGTCTGTATAAGCTCCACCTAGCGTGAAGAAAGTGTCAAGTGTACGCTTCGCGGTGTCACTGGTCTTGTCGTTTTTGCAGCTAACCACCCTTCCCCCCCCCGTCGCCGAAGGTCTTTTGGGTAGTGCTGGCGGCCTTGATCTCTACCAAGCTTTTATCAAGCTTGCCGCTCTTGACCGGTGACGTGACCTTGGTTTCGGCTTTCTTGATGACGGCATCGCTGTTGATCGGGCCTTGTGAATGACTACCGTAGGGGCCATGTTCGTGACCGGCGCCTGCCATAACAGGTGAAACGAAAAGAAGAGTGGAAATGCAAAAAGTGATTGAAGTATTGCGCATGATTAACCCCTTGTAGAATTGGGTTTCTTTTGAAAGCTGAGTGGGTTAAGCGGCATGAGAGATGGCCATTGGTAATGGCCACAAGTCTGATTTGGTTTCTTGCAATTTATGCACTCCGATCAGGGGTACATTGAACCGTATCAGAATCAATAGGCTTTATGCGGCTCAGAACCGGAGGTAAAACTAGGGAGGGTGTGGAGGGCGTGAAAGTCTCGGATGATAATTGCATTTCCATCGGGTTGCTGGATAGTGCCATCACAGATTTACCTATACAGTAAACTGCACAGTATCCTCTGTAATAATGTGACAGGCATCCCAGTCACTCAGATTTACCAGGATTTCCTGGGCAGAAATTTTCTTACTCTGACTATCTGATAGCTTAAAAATCATCTTCCGTAATTCATCTGTGTGATGGTCGTGTTGCGATTTGTGACTGGCAGAAAGTGGAATTCCTGCACTCGCAGCAATTAACTCCTCGTTATTATCATGCTGGATAATAACTAAAGTTTCGGGGTTCATTTTTCAGTACAAATCATGTGTAACCTATTGAATTAACATGATTCCAGGCGCATGGTTCGCGGGTCAAGTTGAAGGGCTTGCACAAAGAAGCGCTGAACGCGTAATTCGATCGCTTC
>JBBQXA010000111.1:0-8202 GCA_038210095.1 Burkholderiales bacterium | reverse complement strand
GGGTTAGCTTATGTTTCAGCAACTTGTCGTAGAGTGAGCTGTTGAAGGATACGCCAGCGCTGAGTAACTTGAGTCCGGTCGACGAGTAAACCTCACGAGAGGTCACTAAGGTATGGTCATCGCCAAATTCGGTGACTGTTTTCAGGTAATGCGGAGCATCCAGCTGATTTTCGGCAATTTCTTTTAGATTTGACATGATGCAGCAAACGTAAAGCGTAGAGGTTTTATTAATATCGCCGCCAGAGTAGCACTTTCTTGCGGGTAATGGCGGCCAAGCAGGTCATTTGACCCCATCATGCAAAAGGCACGCCGAAGCGTGCCTTTTGCATGGCTAAACCGTTAGGTTTTTACCACTTATTACCGCCGCCGTTTTGGCTACGACCCGCACCTGCTGGACGATCACTGTTGCGACGTGGTGCCGAATTGCCACCGCGATTTGCGTTATTGCCGAAGCTGCGCTCTTGACTGCGAGGTTGGCCCTGACCGGCGAATCCACCCTGAGTATGGGTATGGCCTTCCTTGTGGCCGGCATGGCTGTGACGGCTGTCAGGAGCGCTGTGATGGAAGCCTGCTCCGCCGTTGTTGCCGTTTCCATTGAACGCCGAGCTGCGATTGCCGCCGCCAAAGCCGCCACCATTGCCGCGATTGCCCGCATAACCGCCACCACCATTGCCGCGATTGGCGCCGAAGCCGCCGCCGCGTGGGCCGCCGTTACCGCGAGGGCGATCCGTGGATGGGCCGGTACGCAGTTTGAATTTTGGCTCCAGGCCTTCAATGGTGTGCATTTTGATGCTGTTTTCGGTATAGCGCTCGATACGCTTGAGCAATTGCGCATCGCGGTTCGACGCGAACGAGATGGCAATACCGGAGGCACCGCCACGACCGGTACGACCGATACGGTGTACGTAGTCTTCGGCAAACTTGGGTAGGTCGAAGTTAATTACGTGAGAGATGCCCGGTACGTCGATGCCGCGCGCGGCTACGTCGGTGGCGATCAATATGCGCAGGTTGCCATTACGCAGGTTGAGCAGGGTGCGATTGCGCTCACGCTGGCTCATGTCGCCGTGCAATGCCGAGACGGAATGGCCTTGTGAGGACAGTTGGTCGGCCAGACCATCGGCGTCACGTTTGGTTGCGGTGAACACCACGGCCTGGTTCAGATCGGAGTCGGTCAGGATGTGGCTCAGCAGCTTGTTCTTGTGTGCAACGTCGTCAGCAAACATCATGCGCTGTTCGATGTTCTCGTGCTTGGCCTTGGTTGCCGAAACGGAAATGCGCTTAGGCGACTTCAATAGGCGCGAAGCGAGATTGCCAACTACGCCGTCCAATGTCGCAGAGAACAGTAGTGTCTGGCGAGTGGCGGGTGTCGCAGCAGCGATACGCTCTACATCATCAACGAAACCCATGTCCAGCATGCGATCCGCTTCATCCAGAATCAGAAATTCAAGGCGCGAAAAGTCGATGCGGCCGCGTTCCAGATGGTCGATCAGACGGCCCGGTGTTGCGACCAGAATATCAACGTGGCTGGACAGTAAGCGGTTCTGTACTGGGTAAGGCATGCCGCCCAGAATGCTGATGATCTTGAAGCGCATGTGCTTGCCGTATTTGGTAGCAGCGTCGCATACCTGCTGAGCCAATTCGCGAGTCGGTGTCAGCACCAGTACGCGCGGGCCTTTGCCAGGCATAGTAGAAGGTGTTGCCAGGCGGTTTAGCGCAGGCAGGATGAATGCGGCAGTTTTGCCGGTTCCAGTCTGAGCCGAGGCCATGATGTCATGTCCAGCGATGATTTCAGGAATGGCTTGTTCTTGAATAGGTGTAGGTACGGTATAGCCGGTTTCGACAATAGCCTTGAGTACGGATGGGTGTAAATTCAGTTCTTCGAATGTCATGTTGCTTTCCTTGTGTATAAGGTAAGCGCAGGCAGAAAACGACCCCTTGTGAGAAAGGAGTTACAGATTAACCGGCGCATAAAACATCGTTGCTAACCGGAAAACCCAAGAATATGACTGGAGTTCTTTTAGACAGGCGCGATTGAAGCCGCACGAGAGATAGGTCAGAAAACGATGAACCAATGCCGCATAGTGAGCGGCAAGGCGCGCATTATACGGGTATTGAAAATAATAGCCAGCAATATATTTCTCCCGCGCATGGGCGATGGTTCGTGCTAATAATTCGAGCGAATGCCAATTGACTTTGTTGGGACGATTGCAGGCAAATAATCTGGTGCTTGCTGGGCGGTGCTGCATGCCAACCTATGAAGTGTGGCGAATGGCATGCCTGTGCCTAGCGAGTGCTGATTGGTCGTCATTTTACGGCATGCTGGGCTTGGGGTTTGGCCTGTGGGTACTCCTGTCTATATTGTCTCAGCCTCAGGCTGAGGCCCGTTTTGCTTAAATGGGCCGACATTGCGATGTATTAGTCGAAAGAACTGGCGCGCAACAAAGTGAATTTTCATGCGTCCAATTCTAAAGTTATCCGCATCGCTCTTGAAAATTTCTACAGGCGTCCCCAACTGAGGGAACGTTGTTCATTTAACACTACGGAGGAAACATGACTGACAGTGCAACCGCAAACCGCGAAACGATGGGTTTTCAGACAGAAGTGAAGCAGCTATTGCAGCTGATGATCCATTCGCTGTACTCCAACCGCGAGATATTTTTACGCGAACTGATTTCCAATGCATCCGACGCCTGTGACAAGTTGCGCTTCGAAGGATTGCACAATGCGGCACTGTTCGAGCAGGACTCCGAGCTGAAAATTACGCTGTCTTACGACAAGGCCGCGCGCACCCTGACTATCGCAGACAACGCGATAGGCATGAGTCGAGATGAGGTCATCAATAATCTGGGTACCATCGCCAAGTCGGGTACGCGCGAGTTCTTCACTCGCTTGTCAGGCGATCAGCAGAAAGATGCACATTTGATCGGTCAGTTTGGTGTGGGCTTCTATTCCGCTTTTATTGTTGCTGAAAAGGTGACGGTGCTGACCCGCCGTGCGGGTGAGAAGAGTGATCAAGGTGTGCGCTGGGAGTCTGACGGCGGCGGTGAGTTCTCCATTGAGATGGTGGAGCGTGAGACGCGCGGCACCGAGATCACGCTGCATCTGCGCGAAGATCAGGAAGATCTGCTCGACGGTCATCGTCTGCGTAGCATTGTGCAGAAGTATTCCAATCACATCGTTCAGCCTATTCAGATGAACAAGGAGGAATGGAAAGATGGCGCGCAGCTGATTACCGAAGAACTGGAAACCATCAATCAAGCCTCCGCATTGTGGACGCGTAGCAAGAGCGAGATCAGCGAAGAGGAATATCAGGAGTTCTACAAACATGTCGGTCATGACTTCGATAATTCGCTGGCTTGGACTCATGCCCGCGTCGAAGGTCGTCAGGAATACACCCAGTTGCTGTATGTCCCTGCACGCGCGCCATTCGACCTGTGGGATCGCAATGCGCGTCACGGCATCAAGCTTTATGTGCGTCGCGTATTCATCATGGACGATGCCGAGCAATTATTGCCACAATACCTGCGCTTCGTGCGCGGCGTGGTCGACTCTTCCGATTTGCCACTGAACGTATCGCGTGAAATATTGCAGGAATCAAAAGATATCGAGGCGATACGCAAGGGTTGCACCGGCAAGGTGCTGGGCTTGCTGGCGGACATGGCCGAAAACGACAAGGACAAGTATGCGCAGTTCTGGACAGCTTTTGGCAGCGTGATAAAAGAGGGCGTTGGCGAGGATTTTGGCAACAAGGAAAAGATCGCCGCGTTGCTGCGCTTCGCGTCCACTCATGCCGATACCAATGAAGAAGTGGTGTCGCTGGTGGACTACATCGGCCGTATGAAGGAGGGGCAGGAAAAAATCTATTACGTTAGCGCCGACACGTTTAATGCCGCGAAAAACAGCCCCCATCTGGAAGTGTTCCGTAAGAAGGGTATCGAAGTGCTGATGATGTCCGATCGTGTAGATGAATGGGCGTTGAGCTATCTGACCGAATTCGACGGCAAGCAACTGGTTTCGGTTGCCAAGGGCGGGCTGGATTTGGGGGCACTGGAAGATGAGGCCGAAAAAGAAGCGCAGGAAAAACAGGCCGATGAATTTAAGGACTTAACCGACCGCATCAAGACCAGTCTGACCGATCGCGTCAAGGAAGTGCGCGTTACGCACCGCCTGACTGAATCTCCCGCCTGCTTGGTGGCAGATGAGCAAGATATGAGTAGCAATCTTGCGCGTATGCTCAAGGCGGCCGGACAGAATGTGCCGACTACCTTGCCTGTGCTCGAGATCAATCCACAGCATCCGGTGGTATTGCGCATGAAAGCAGAGGAGCTACGCTTCGACGACTGGGCAGCGGTGCTGTTCGATCAGGCTCTGTTGGCCGAGGGTGGGCAGCTGGATGATCCGGCTACTTTCGTAAAGCGTATTAATCAGTTAATGCTGGAAATCGGCGGAAACTGAGCGATTCATTGAGTTGAAAGCCACGAGCTCATCAGGTGGGCTCGTGGCTTTTTTTCATTGCGCAAGATATATGCGCGCATTGTGATAGAATGCGCCCCCAATTCATTTAGCAAGGCTCTACTCATGTCCCGCGCACTTCGCAATATCGCCATTATCGCCCACGTTGACCACGGCAAGACCACGCTGGTGGATCAGTTGCTGCGTCAATCCGGCACTTTCCGTGACAATCAGAAAGTGGACAACCGCGTGATGGATAGCAACGATCTGGAAAAAGAGCGCGGCATTACCATCTTGGCGAAGAATACCGCCATCGACTTCGAAGGTACCCACATCAACATCGTTGACACACCGGGACACGCCGACTTTGGCGGCGAGGTAGAGCGTGTGCTGGGTATGGTTGACGGCGTATTGCTGCTGGTTGACGCGGTGGAAGGCCCGATGCCTCAGACTCGCTTCGTGACCAAGAAGGCTTTGGCGCTGGGCTTGAAGCCTATCGTGGTGATCAACAAGGTAGATCGTCCAGGTGCGCGTCCTGATTGGGTGCTGGATCAGACTTTTGATCTATTCGACAAGCTGGGTGCCAGCGACGAGCAACTCGACTTCCCTATCATTTATGCATCCGGCCTGAACGGCTGGGCCTGCATGGAACTGAGCGATGCGCCTTCCAATGGAGGCTCTGCTGCCGATATGAAGCCCTTGTTCAGAACGGTGCTTGAGCACGTATCATCCCCGCCGGGTGATCCTGACGCGCCGCTGCAACTGCAACTGGCCGCACTCGACTACTCCACCTTTACCGGCCGTCTCGGTGTGGGTAAGGTGTTGAATGGTCGTATCAGGCCAGGGCAAAACGTCGTGGTGATGAACCATGAGGAGCAGGTTGGTTCCGGTCGTATCAATCAGGTTCTGGGCTTTCAAGGCTTGGAGCGTGTCGTGGTGGAAAGTGCCGAAGCAGGAGATATCATCATTATTTCCGGTCTGGATGAGATCGGTATCGGTGTGACCATCTGCGACAAGGACAACCCAGTCGGCATGCCGGTCATGGGCGTGGACGAGCCGACGCTGACCATGGACTTCATGGTGAATGCTTCGCCGTTGGCGGGTACCGAAGGCAAGTTTGTATCCAGCCGTCAGATTCGCGAGCGTTTGAACAAAGAATTGCTGACCAACGTCGCGTTGCGCGTCGAAGACACCGAAGATGCAGACGTGTTCCGCGTTTCGGGTCGTGGCGAGCTGCACCTGACCATTCTGCTGGAGAACATGCGCCGCGAAGGCTTTGAGTTGGCAGTGGGCAAGCCGCGCGTGGTTTACAAAGAGATCAACGGCGAGAAGTGCGAGCCTTATGAGAACCTAACTATCGATCTGGAAGACGGCCATCAAGGCGCGATCATGGAAGAAATCGGTCGCCGTAAGGGTGAACTGACCAACATGGAGTCCGATGGACATGGCCGTACTCGTCTGGAATATCACATTCCTGCGCGTGGTCTGATCGGCTTCCAGTCCGACTTCATGACCATGACGCGCGGCTCGGGATTGATGAGCCATGTGTTTGATGACTACGGTCCGGTCAAGGCCGACCTGCCAGGGCGTCATAACGGCGTGCTGATTTCTCAGGACAACGGTGAGGCAGTGGCTTACGCACTGTGGAAGCTGGAAGATCGCGGTCGTATGTTCTTGGTTCCTGGTGACAAACTGTACGAAGGCATGATCATCGGCATTCATAGTCGTGACAACGATTTGATCGTCAATCCGATCAAGGGCAAACAGCTGACCAACGTGCGTTCATCCGGCACCGATGAAGCGGTGCGTTTGACACCATCGATACGCCTGACGCTGGAGTCCGCAGTCGAATTCATCGACGACGACGAACTGGTCGAGCTGACGCCGATTTCAATTCGTATTCGTAAGCGCTTCCTGAAGGAGCACGAGCGCAAGCGCGCAACGAAGAACTAATTTGGTTCGGCAGTGAAATAGAAAAGGGATGCTTCGGCATCCCTTTTTGTTTCTGTGGCAGCTATTCGCAAGCACCTGATAGCTCTGTCACCTGAATGATTTATACTGCCGCGAATTATCTGGAGGCTGGCATGGAGCAGTTGGTTATCGTTTTAGTTTCGTTATTTGTGGGCATAACGGCCGGCGTTGTGGCGTTTGGTTTTTTACAGCGCGAGCGCATAGCGACTGCCGCAGAGCACGCGCGGGCAGAGGGCGCGGTGGAGTTGGCGCGGCTGGGCGAGCGTTTGAGTGGATTGCAGGAGGAGGGTCGGCGTTGGGTGGCGGAGCATGCTGCCGCGCAGCAGCAGGCTGTTGCCGTGCGTGCACAGTTTGATACCGCTCGGGATGAAGCTGCGCAACTGGCTGAGCGCGTTGCAGGTCAAGCTGAACAATTATCCGGTTTGCAGCAGGAGAAGGCGGCGCTGATTGCTGCGCGAGATCAGGTCAGTGCCGAGCGGGAAAAACTGAGTAGTCGGGTGGCAGAGTTGAGTACGCAGCTGGAGGCCGAGCGATCTCAGTCGGCTGAGAAGTTGCAGTTGTTACAGAATGCCGAAGCGCAGTTGACGGATAGGTTTAAGACGCTGGCCAGTGAGATTCTGGAAGACAAGAGCAAGCGTTTTACCGAACAGAATCAGACCAGCTTGAATCAGTTGCTGGAGCCGCTTAAAGTTCGCATCACCGAGTTTCAGGGCAAGGTGCAGGAAGTTTATGTGCAAGAGGGTAAGGACAGATCCGCGCTGGCCGAGCAGGTCAAGCAGTTGATGGCTTTGAACAACAAGCTGTCCGATGACGCGCACAACTTAACCAATGCACTGAAGGGGCAGGCCAAGGTGCAAGGAAACTGGGGCGAGATTATTCTGGAGCGGGTGCTGGAGGCTTCCGGTCTGCGCAAGGGGCATGAATATGATGTGCAGGAAAGCCATACTCGTGCTGATGGTTCGCGTGCCCAGCCCGACGTGGTGGTGCATATGCCGGAAGATAAGCATCTGATTGTGGATGCCAAGGTGTCGCTGACGGCTTATGAGGAGTATGCCAATGCGGAGACAGATCCCCAGCGTGATGCGGCGATGAAGCGACATCTGGATTCGGTGCGTGGTCATATTAAGGAGTTATCTGCCAAGAATTATCAGCAGCTCTATGGGCTGAAGTCGCTGGATTTCGTGTTGATGTTTGTGCCAATAGAGCCCGCATTTATGTTGGCGATTTCGCATGACAGCGAGCTATGGCAGGAGGCGTGGAAGCGTAATGTGCTGCTGGTCAGTCCCAGCACCTTGTTGTTCGTGCTACGCACCGTCGCCCATCTGTGGCGGCAGGAGCAGCAGAATCGCAATGCGCAGGATATCGCCAGTCGCGGTGCGGAGCTGTATGACAAGCTGGTCGGTTTCGTTGAAGACCTTGAGAATCTTGGCGGTAAGCTGCAACAGGCGCAGAAGGCTTATGACGGGGCCTTTAACAAGTTTTCAGGCGGTCGTGGCAATGTCATTCGACAGGCAGAGATGTTAAAGGAGTTGGGGGTGAAGCCCACCAAACAGCTGCCCTCCAAGTTGGTCGAGCTGGCGCAGGAGGGACTGGCGCTCGGAAAGGCAGAGTAGTTGTTGTATTTTTGTCATATGCGGTTAGCCTGAATTTTGCATAAAAAGGGCAGAAATGCATGTAAGTATTTGATATAATTGCGGTTACTAAGCCAGTAATCCGTAAAACACTAACAGCCTCTGCCCATGACGAATTCTACCCCAAACCAACTCCGTTTTGCCCCTT
>JBBQXA010000110.1:0-8203 GCA_038210095.1 Burkholderiales bacterium | reverse complement strand
ACGACATTAAGACTGGCAGGGTGGTTGAGTTCGTCGATTTCGAGCCGGGCTCTTGCGACATTCACGATGTCGCGGTGCGGAACGGCGAGTTGTTCGGAATTGATGCTGGCGAGCATCCGGGTTGGCCGATCAGCGAAAAATATTCGCAGCCGGGCTTTCCCGAGTTGAACAGCCCCAGTGGCGGCTATGTCTTCAAAATTGATTTAATATAAAGCGTAGGTTTATTCTACGAGACGACTTAAATGCGGCGTAGCGAGTACGAAACAAGACCCTGGCTAACGAATGACCGCTTCACCCAAAGCGGACATTACGCAAGCGAGGATTGCAGACTTAGCCCTGTTTTACGTCAGTGATTTGGGTCTTGCGCGCAACTTGTCGGTTATAGTGCTCCAGCGTTGGGTTGGGCGATGTTGCAGCTGGAGTGGGAGGCACCCGTTAAACGCCTCCAAAATTGCGGTGCACTGCTCCTGCCGGTATGCTAGCGCAGCAAGACGTCTGCACAGCGCGAGGATTGGACATGAAGCGCCGCACGTTGCTTGGGGGAATGGGCGCGCTTGCATTGCTCTCGCCTCGCGCAGCCCGCGCCGAGGCTGGGCGCACCGTTATAGACCGACTGGAGGTGTTTCAGATTCGCGTAAACAAGCGCGGCAACTGGATACTGCCGCGTTTGTCCTCCGAAAGCGGCCTTTCCGGGCTTGGCGATGCTTCCCAGAGCCTGAACGATACTCAGTGCCTGACATACTTGAAGCAGTTCGCGGATATGCTGAAAGGAAGGCACGTCCTGGATGTGGAATGGTTTCGAAAAGCGGTGGCGCCCATACTGGCCAATACGGGCGCTTACGGCCGGACTCCCGCCGCTGTGGCCGCCAGTGCCCTGGAACAGTGTCTGTGGGATATCCAGGGCAAGGCGCTGTCGCTGCCGGCCCATGACCTAATGGGCGGGCGCATCCAGGCGCGCATCCGGCTTTACGCCAACATCAATCGCTCTACCGATCCGCGTGACCCCCGAGGCTTCGCGGCGATGGCGGATCGCGCGGTGGCCGACGGATTCGACGCTTTCAAGCTGGCGCCGTTCGACGACATGCCGCGCGACCTTCATGTGCTTCCTAATGGTGGCGCGGATCGTGTCGCCTTCGAGGCGGCGATGGAGCAGGGCATTGCCTGTGCCCGAGCGGTTCGGGAGACTATCGGCGGAACGCGCGACCTACTGGTCGACGCCCATAGCCATTTCACAGTGCCTGAGGGGATCGACCTGATGGCGCGGATGCGGCAGCTAAATCTCTACTGGCTGGAGGAGGTCACCTCGGCTCAGAAGGCGGAAGATCTGGCCACCATCCGCAAGGCCGCCCCCATGCCCACTGCGGGCGGGGAAGGTATTCACGGAGTGGAGGGCTTTTTTCCCTATATTCAGGCTGGGGCCGCCGACATCCTGATGCCGGATGTGAAAGTGTGCGGCGGCATGCTGGAGCTGAAGAAGATTGCGGCCCTAGCTGAAGGGGCGGGGCTGCTGTGTTCCCCGCATGGGCCCGCGAGCCCCATCGGCAATGCCGCCGCTGCCCAGGTGGTAGCCACTATTCCCAACTTCAACATTCTGGAATTTTCCTACGGCGAGGTGCCTTGGCGGGCAGAGCTTGTCGATCCACCGGAGCAGCTCGACAAGGGTGCACTTCTGCTGAATGGGCGCCCCGGCCTGGGCCATTCGCTGAATGAAAGGACCGCGGCAAAATATGCGATTTAGGGAGACGATAATGCGATCTACCGCTGCATGCGCCGCTGTCGGTTTAGCCGTCCTTATGCTGGCTTCGCCCGCATTAGCCCAGGCCCAGCGGCCCGACCTTGCCCCCATCCCCACCTACGAAGTGCATCGCGCCCAAATTGCTCCTCGCATCGACGGCTACTTGGACGATGCCGCTTGGCAAGCGGCCAAGCCGGTGACCTTCGTCTTCCCCTGGGCCGACCAGACTGGCAAGAAGCAGAAGACCGCGGTCCGGCTGACCTGGGACGATGACAATCTCTATGTCGCCTACGCGTGTGACGATAGCGACATCACCGCGGTGTATACCCAGCATGACGACCCCACCTACAAAGATGATGCCGTCGAAATCTTTATTGCCCCGCCCGGCGTCAAGAACTTGTACTTGGGTCTTGAGATGAATGCCCGTGCTGTCCTGTATGATTACCTCTACGTGTTTCCCCAGCGCTTGCTGAAGAAATACGAACTGCCGGGCGTGCGACTGGCCACGTCGATCAAAGGTACATTGAATAATTCCGGGGACCAGGATCAAGGTTGGAATCTCGAAGTGGCGATTCCCTGGCGCTCATTTTCCGATTTGACGGATAACCCTCTCCCCAAGATCGGCGACCGCTGGATCGCGAACATGAATCGTTGGGATGGAACGGAACCCAACCGCCGGCTTTCGCAATGGTCAGATTCGGGCATGGTGAAGCCGGACCCGCATTATCCGGAACGGTTCGGCCAGCTGTTATTTGTGAAATAGCCTTTAGTCAGCTAACCGAAACCAGCACCCGCAGAATTCCAGCTGCAGATGGTGGAGACGAGAAACTTACAGGCCCGCGAAAGACCTTGGGCTTTGAAATCCTAGCCGATAGGCTAGGGCTGGTGTTGCCGTGATGTGGCGGCAGTCGTGGACCTGTTCTCACGGCGTGTGGTCGGCTGGTCGATGAGCGCGACGATGACGGCCCAGCTCGTCACCGACGCCCTGGTGATGGCGATCTGGCGGCGCGGAAAGCCCCGCGCCCTGATGCATCACTCGGATCGTGGCAGCCAGTACCCATGCGCTTCAGTACGGCAAGTCAGTTCGTGGCGGGCGGGTTCAGTAGGCAGTCAGGATTGACAGTGGCTAGGAGACTTTGGTCAGGTCACCGACGGCCACTTTCGGAATTATATCTATGCAAGCATTTATGATTGTGACGGCTTTGGCCGCCCTGTTATCGGCGTTTTCGACCCCTGTCCTAGCCGCCGACTTGCCCAAGCCCGTAGATTGCGTCGCGGCTTATACCAGTCTGGACGTCACGCGGAGCGAAGCCCTGTCGAGCGGAAGCCCTTGGGTCGGCATGTTCATGAGTGGTGCCGAAAGGATGGATTTCGAGACCCGCAAAAACAGCCTATTGCAGAAATTCAAACCGAGCGGTTTTGACGTGGCAACGATCGCGAATCCCCTGAGAAAGGCCATGAAGGAGGAAAGCCTTCTCGCGCGCGTCTCAGGCTCTTTGTCGTCCCAAAGCATCTTCAGCCATCAAATTGCCGGTGTGACTCTCGCCCGGGCTTGCGATCAGGCCTACGGATTTTCGCCGGTGCTGGATGCTCCGCCCGCGCCAGAAGTGGTGCTGAAGCACTTCACGGACTTGTTTGCTCGGGAAGACAGCGACAAGGCAGCCCACAGTAAATCCCTCGACGATTTGGGCTGCTCAGTCCGTTTCATGACAGCTGCTGGCTTCAGCGCAGGCATTGCGCCTGTGCAGCAAGCCATGACCCAACGCGCCCAAGCAGCAGCCATGAGGCATATGCGAGCCACCCCCGGTTTAACTCAGGAACAGACTGCAACCATGATCAATCGCGGCGTTCAGGAACTGGCCGCCAAGTTGAAGGGCGACGAAGGCCGTAGGGTGCTGATGGAAGACCTTAATAAATGCGAAGCTCGCTACGGCCTGCCCTTGACCAAGGCCAATTAGAGCACCCCGCATACTAAGCTCGTGGTTCGCCCGGGGCACCTTTGCGCCCGAGCGTCGTCAGCCCTGCGGCGCGCCGCCCTGATCCAAAGCATTGGTTTGTCTAACCCGATTGAAGGCCGCCGCAAAATATTCCCGGATTATCTGCTGAACTCGCCGTCAAAGCAGTCAGTCGCGAGCGCATCTGGGCTTGGAGATTGGGTTGGTCCATGGGCATCGGACGAGGGGCTGTATTTACTACTGATTATAATGCCTCTTGCCATGATGATGCCACTAAGTTCGGCGCCCAATTGGCTGAGTCAATAACAGCGGTTGCACCGTTCGCGCTGATGGCGAACCCTTCACCGACACCTATGCGGCTTTCATGCTCGATCCCGCACCAGGCAGCGCGCCTGACGCGCCGAAGCCGCAAGCAGCCAACGCTGCGGCAGCGACCGGCTTTTACCAGTGCACCAGCGGACCGGCCGGAAACTTGACTCTGCGCATTCTGGCGGGAGGGCGCTATGCAAATGCGCAGGGCGTAACAGGTAGCTAGCTTAGTCGTCACACCATGGGCGTTTGGGTCAATCCCAAGCACTCATCGTTCTCATCTCTTTGGCTTTCGAGATAGCGGTAGCCGTCTGCGCAACGAAAATATAGGCCAGCATCATCCTCTCGACGCGCATAAGCACGTTCGTTGCAATGCAGGTGAAGACCGCATAAGTGACGAGAATGTCGCTCGCACGTACTGCGAATACCTTGGGATATTTCGTCCGCTCTTCCGTCAAGCTGCTCTCAACTGTTCCAAAGTAATAGCGTCAAGCTCCCGTCAGCGGCATCAATTGACGGCCTCGTCATCGCGCGGTTTGAGCCGCTTCAGGTCCTCTATGGCGTCCATCACCCGAACCCAAACGCTCACGGCTTCCGGCAGTCCATCGTCAAGGGCGCGGTCGGCGCGCATGGCTGCCTCGATAGACGCATCGTCGCCGTGGCTATCGATCAGGATTTTGGCAGTGCGCCAGATGTCGATTTCGTCCATTGGTACCGCGAGCCTAGCCTTTGCATTTAGGGTTGGCTTCGGTTATCAGCTTCATAAGCTGTGCCATCAGCGTCCGGCGATAAAGCTGACCATCATCGGGATAGCATATTGCGGGCCGTGCGTTCAGTCTTCAGCCACGTTAAGAAGCTTTCCCTCGCCGCATTCTCCCGGCACTTGTCCGACCGGCTCATCGAGCAGTTAACGCCATCGTCGGCCATCAGGCGATGGAACTGATCGATGAAGTACCGGCTGCTGCGATCCGACAGATGCAGCAGTGCGCGGAGCTTTACCTGCCGCCAGATCGTCACCACGAGGGCGTCTGTGACGAACTGAGCTGTTATCGTCGCGCTCATCAACCAGTTGATTACACGCCGTGAGATGCCCAGCATGGTATCGTCAATGGAAGGTTTGCGATAAACTGTTTCAAATGCCCTAATAATTATTACCGTAACCACCCCAGAGTTTCCTAAGGCTTGAAATGCGACCGCTGAGAAAGGTTCTGAAGGAAATACAAAAGTGGGCGCTGGGATGCGCATGTTTGATTTTCTTCTGTGCGAGCCCCGCCCTGGCGCAGGATGCCGCGTCCCCTGCACCGCGTCAGGCCGTATCCGTCGTGCCCGAAGCCAGCGATGCCAGGATTGCCTCCCGCCTTGAACGCATCCTCAAGTCGACGGGGTGGTTTACCGCGGCCCATGTATCCGTGCACGACGGCGTCGTGTTTCTCGACGGTACAACCGGCACGCAGGAGCATCGCAGCTGGGCCGGGGCGCTCGCAGAAAATACGCAAGGCACGGTCGCGGTCGTCAACCGTATCGCGGCCGACACCAATGTTCGCTCCACTTTTCTTGGCGCCGGCGAGGAATTCAAGGCCTTTTATAGACAGGCTGTGGGAGCATGGCCGCTCGTTGCGCTCGCCGTCTTGATATTCCTGGCCACCTGGCTGATCGCCCGGCTGGTATCGATGGGCGTGCGGACGTTGTTCGCAAACAGCCTGAAGTCACCGCTCCTGCTCTCAATCGTCGCGCGGGCCGCTGCTATTCCAGTCTTCCTGCTGGGCATCTATTTCATCCTGCAATTCTCCGGCCTGACAAGACTCGCGCTAACATTGCTAGGCGGCACGGGCGTGATCGGGCTCATTGTCGGGTTTGGGTTTCGCGACATTGCAGAGAATTTCCTGGCCAGCATTTTGCTCAGCATGCGTAATCCCTTTCATAGCGGCGACCTGATAGACGTTGCGGGACAGACCGGCGTTGTTCAGAACCTGAATGTTCGCAGCACGGTTCTGCTCACGCTCGATGGCAATCAGGTGCAGATTCCCAATTCGACCGTCTACAAAAGCATCATCAAGAATTACAGCAGCATACCCAGCCGACGAGCCGAGTTCATGGTCGGCATCGGCTACGACTCCTCCGCCGCAAAGGCCCAGACCCTGATCCAGGGTGTCTTGCACGCCCATCCCGCCGTTCTGGATGCGCCCGAACCGCTGGTTCTGTTGGAAGAACTCGGCGCGGCAACAGTAAATTTGCGCATCTTCTACTGGTTTGATAGCGCCATTTATTCGCCCGCCAAGATCAACTCGGCACTTCTGCGCCAGACAAAGAATGCCCTGGTCGCAGGCGGCATTGAACTTCCCGATTCCGCCCGTGAAGTCATTTTCCCCAAAGGGGTCCCCATCATTCAAATGTCAGATCAGAATCAAGAGCCGAGCCCGCCCTCTCAGGTCGCAGATACTGTTCAACTGGACAGCGAGAACACCACCCCAAGTGAAGGCGCCCTGTCCAACGAAACATTCGAAATCAAGGATCACCAGTCCGCAGGAAACCTCCCCGAGTCACAGGACGACCTGCTCAAGAAACCGTGATGGCCATGCCTCTCATGTGAGGACCATGTCAGGGCGCCGGTCACAATCCGGTTGCGCGCTGTATGAAGTTGTACTGCGATGCGCTGAACTGCCGATCCGGTGGATAGAAAGATAGAACGCGCTTCAAGCACCTCCTTGCCCGTTTCAAAGCACTGGAGTCTCAGGCATTACTTGTCTGGTTCTCAATCGCTAGTGCACTGTGGGCTTTTTTCACCCTAGGAGCTGAAATTGGCGAGGGCGATACCAGCGCATTCGATAGAAAGCTAATTCATCTATTACGTAATTCGGACATCCGCGGAGAGCCTATTGGTCCAGCATGGTTCAAAAAGTCGACTCGTGATGTTACGGCGCTTAGTGGCTTCACATTCCTGACGTTGATGACAATAGTGGTAGCAAGGATAGGGAGCTCGCATGATGGATCACGCATTGCGGTTTTTTGCGACGGCAAGCGTTCTAGTGCTTGCCGCCTGTAGCCAACCGGATCAACAGACAATCTCGGTCTGTCGCGAAACTGCTTCCCAACGCGCGCAAGGGTACCATCTGCAATCCTCAGATTTGGGCGAACTTGTCGAGGAGTGCATGATGGCTAAGGGGTATCGGCTCTCCGAAACCGGCAAACTGTGCTCAGATGATCTTACCTCAGCCATCAACGCTAAATGTTATTATTCCGAGACATATATCAGCAGCCTGAAGCGCTGGGTTGGCATTTCCCGATAGTCACCAAATCAGCAAAAACTGCTTGCGTATAATTTTCGACCACGTGATCAATACGCGACTTCTAAAGTTTGCTCGCTGATTTCATCTGATTTGCAATGCGGTTGACTGTGCCGGTCCCCATTCCCAGACTTTTGGCTACCTTGAGAATCCCAGTGCCAGTTGCCAGCGCGGCGCGTGCTGAAATCATTTTACTGGTAGTGATTTTGGGACGCCCAATAGACCTTCCACTCTTGGTCCCATTCTTCTTTGCACGTGCCACACCTGAGCGGACTCTGTCGCGAATCATTGCGGCTTCAAATTCCGAGAACACTCCCAGCATTTGAAACATCGCTCTGCCTGATGGTGTCGAAGTGTCTAACCCCTGCTGGTACAGAAAGAGATCTACTCCTTTCGCTTGTAGATCGCTTAATAGTGACACGAGATCCTTTAGGGATCTCCCAAGCCGGTCCACACTCCACGCCGCCACCATGTCCACTTCTCGGCGTGCGATGGCCTTTAAAAGCTTGTCGAACTCTGGGCGCCCCTCCCTCCCCTTTGTTCCTGAAATTCCCTCGTCAGCATATGTATGGACGATTTCCCAGCCGTGCCGATCTGCGGCCTGCCTTAGCTCGCCTAATTGGTTCTGGACGGTTTGGCCGTCAGTGGAAACTCGCACGTATAGAGCCACGCGCTTTTGCATGGTGGTTCTCCTTTGGTTGATCAGAGGTGGTTGACTAACGTGGCGGTGGCCGCAGGCCTTCTAAGGCAGGGTTATCCGGAATGGATTGCAAGCTTCCCGCAGGCGGATGCCGAGATCAGAAGCCGGTCTAGCTTTGCTTTGAAGCTGCCCGAGTCTAGCTGGCTGACTAAAAGCCGCTGCCATGATCGGTGCGCCACACTGGCCGCACCAGTATACCAAAAACACATGGTTTCGGTAT
>JBBQXA010000109.1:0-8340 GCA_038210095.1 Burkholderiales bacterium | reverse complement strand
AACAGCCACATTAGCCATGTAAGGGATGAAAAACGACAGCACTACTTTCTCAGCCGCCTCGAAACCGCTATCCAGCAATACCGCACCGAACAACGCCTCCATCGCATCAGCCAGAATCGAGGGGCGGTGAAACCCGCCACTCTTGCGCTCACCCTCTCCCAGTTTCAGATAACTGCCAAGTTCGAGTTGTTGCGCCAGCATTGCCAGCGTCTCCTCCTTGATCAGATTGGAGCGCAGGCGCGAAAGATCGCCTTCACTTAACTGGGGATAACTGTTGTACAGGTGCTTGGCGACAACGCAACCGAGCACACTGTCGCCAAGGAACTCCAGCCGCTCGTTATGCTCAGGCGCATAACTGCGATGGGTCAGCGCCCGCTCCAGCAAACTGGGCTGTACGAAAATATACCCCAACTGCTTGCTGAGCTTTCGTCCATCCCGCAGAGATTCCTTCACCTTCGGTGCATCCCTACTTGGCACTGGTGGGGTTGAATTCGAGATACAGGCTGACATTGCCGGCCAAAGGCAACTTGACGACATAACTAGCACTCAACGTCAGCGAGCCATCATCCTTGGCAATCTCTATATCCTCGACAGTTATTGCACTAATATTCTCAATCGAAGCTCGCTTGATATAACCCATCTTGATTTGAGCCACACTTGCACCCTGCATCTCCGGATCATTGGCGACGGTGACGAACAGATTCTTGATCGTCGCGTTCTGCATATACGCCGGAATCATCCTCAATCCTAAAATGCTCACCAGAACGATAACGAATCCGCCCACGATGAACCCGGAAAAAGTTAAACCGCGCTGTTTTACTGGCATTACAGTGTTCATGTTACCCCCCTCAGTTAACCGTCAGTCCAATCCGCTTCAGATCGGAAAAATTCATCCAGATAAAAAACGCCTTGCCGACGATCTGATTGTCCGGCACGAACCCCCAGTAGCGGCTGTCGCGGCTATTGTCGCGATTATCGCCAAGCATGAAGTAATTCCCCTCCGGCACCTTGCATCTCACCATGTCATCATCATAACTGCATCCTTCGCGCCCTTTGAACTCGGCCACCGAACTCAAATGCAAAGTCGGCCTTTCCGGATTGATCAGCAACTCATGCTTGTGTTCTCCCAGCGTTTCAACCCGCTTTTCGGTGTGCACGAAGCTCAATCCGCTTTCGACATAATTGAAATCGCCATCGGACTGCTGAATCTGCTCAACCCCATTGATCCACAAGTGCTTGCCCCGGTATTCAACGACATCGCCGGGCAGGCCGACCACGCGCTTAATATAGTCTAGCGAAGGATTTTCCGGATAGTGGAACACCATCACATCGCCTCGTTGCGGATTGTTAAGCTGCACGATTTTCTGATTGATGATGGGCAAGCGGATGCCGTAAGTGAATTTATTTACCAGGATGAAGTCTCCCACGTGCAGAGTCGGAATCATCGACCCGGAAGGGATCTTAAACGGCTCCACCAGAAAGGAACGGATGAAAAAAACCGCCAGTATTACCGGAAAAAAGCTCTTGGCATACTCGACCCACCATGGCTCCTTTCCTTCCGGGCCGCGTTTCGCGGCCAGAGAAAAACGATCCAGCAGCCACACACCACCGGCCAGCAGCAGCAACAAAAACAATATCAGCGCAAAATCCATCGTTACTCCTACTTGTCTTCAACCTGCAGAATCGCAAGGAAAGCTTCCTGTGGAATTTCCACAGAGCCCACCTGCTTCATGCGCTTTTTGCCGGCTTTCTGTTTCTCCAGCAGCTTCTTTTTACGCGAGATATCGCCGCCGTAGCATTTTGCCAGCACGTTCTTACGTAATGCCTTGACGTTTTCTCGCGCGATAATATTTGAACCGATCGTCGCCTGAATCGCCACGTCATACATTTGGCGTGGAATCAATTCGCGCATCTTGGCCGCCACTTCACGCCCGCGATAATTACTGTTGGCGCGGTGTACGATCACCGCCAGCGCATCAACCTTGTCGCCATTGATCAGCATATCCACCTTGACCACATCAGCGGTACGATATTCCTTGAACTCGTAATCCATTGAAGCGTACCCGCGCGAAACGGATTTCAAGCGATCGAAGAAATCCAGTACGATCTCACCCATTGGCATTTCATACACCAGCTTCACCTGTTTGCCATGGTAAAGCATGTCAATCTGCATGCCTCGCTTCTGTGTACAGAGCGTAATCACTGAACCGACATACTCCTGCGGCATGAACAAATTAACCGTGACTATGGGCTCACGTATCTCCTCGATTTTTGACGGATCGGGCATCTTGGAGGGATTGTCCACCATCAGCACCGAACCATCGCGCAGTAGCACTTCATAAACCACCGTGGGTGCGGTGGTAATGAGATCCATATCAAACTCGCGCTCCAGGCGCTCCTGCACAATATCCATGTGCAACATGCCAAGAAAGCCACAGCGAAAGCCGAAACCAAGCGCTTGAGAAACTTCCGGCTCGTATTGCAAGGCCGCATCGTTGAGCTTCAGTTTTTCCAGCGAATCACGCAACGCCTCGTACTGATTGGACTCCACCGGAAACAAACCGGCGAATACCTGCGGCTGAACCTCTTTGAATCCCGGCAGCGCCGCCGCTGCGGGCCTGCCGGCCAGCGTAACGGTATCGCCCACCTTGGCGGCCTTCAGCTCTTTGATGCCCGCAATAATAAAGCCTACTTGCCCGGCAGACAGTATCTCGCGATCCTGCGACTTGGGCGTGAACACGCCGATATGTTCTGCCATATGCTGCGAAGCAGTCGCCATCAGCAGTATTTTATCTTTGGGCTTGATCGTGCCATTGACGATGCGCACCAGCATTACCACTCCGACATAATTATCAAACCAGGAGTCGATAATCAGCGCCTGCAACGGCGCATCCGGATCACCCTTGGGTGCGGGAACCTTGAGAATCAAAGACTCAAGCACATCCTGCACACCCAGTCCGGTCTTGGCGGAGCAGTGCACCGCATCATGGGCATCAATGCCGATGACTTCCTCAATTTCCTCAATGGCATTGTCCGGATCGGCGGATGGCAGATCGATCTTGTTCAGCACAGGTACCACTTCCACGCCCAAGTCGAGCGCGGTATAGCAATTGGCCACCGTCTGCGCCTCTACTCCCTGCGAAGCATCCACCACCAGCAGCGCACCCTCGCATGCCGACAGCGAGCGTGATACCTCATAGGAAAAATCCACGTGCCCCGGGGTGTCGATCAAATTGAGGTTATATACCTGCCCGTCGCGCGCCTTGTAACTCAAAGCTGCGGTCTGGGCTTTGATGGTGATGCCCCGTTCTCTTTCCAGATCCATGGAGTCGAGTACCTGAGACTCCATTTCGCGATCAGACAGACCGCCGCAAAGATGAATGATGCGATCCGCCAGCGTCGATTTGCCGTGATCGATGTGGGCGATAATTGAAAAGTTACGGATATGTTGCATGAAGGTCCAGATAAACGTTGCCTTCCCTCATTCCGTCCATCGCCCCGAGAGAGAAAGACAGAAACAAGGGAAGGCGGATTCGTAAAACGCGGATTCTAGCCGATTTAGGCCTCGCATGCAGATGCGCAATTACTTCTAGTCCAGCTTGATCGCGACATATGAGGCCGCCTCCCCGCGTCGAACCAGCAATGCGATGTTGCGCCCCTTTGGAGCTTGCTTGAGGATGCCGTTAAACTGGGCCATTGAGCGGATAGGAATGTTGCCTATTGCAAGCAACACATCGCCCCGCTGCAATCCAGACGAACGCGCAGCTCGTCCATTGACCTCCTCCACCAGCAAGCCACCGTCGAGTTCCAGCTGTTGCAACTGCTCCTTGCCCAGTTCGATGACCGCAATACCCAGACGCGTAATCATCTCGGACACGTCACCCTGCAATTTTTTCGCCGCATGGGCCAACAACCCTTCCTCCGGCATTTCACCAAGGGCAACGACCACTTGCTGGGATGCTCCCTTACGCCAAAGCGTAATAGTCACCTTGCTGCCAGGTTTGGTTGCAGCCACCAGTCGCGGCAGATCGTTGGAATTGCGCACAGCCTTGCCGTCAAAAGACAGAATTACATCGCTGGCCTCGATACCCGCCTTGTCCGCAGGACCATTCTTTTCCACGAAACTGATCAGGGCACCATTGGGTTCGCTCAGACCAAACGACTCGGCCAATTCGCGCGTCAGTTCCTGTATCGTCACGCCGATACGACCGCGTGTAACCTTTCCCGTCGTACGCAACTGCTCAACCACCTGACTTGCCACATCGATGGGAATCGCAAAGGACAGTCCCATTGATCCGCCCGAACGGGTATATATCTGCGAGTTGATGCCAACTACTTCACCGTTCATATTGAACAGAGGGCCGCCTGAGTTACCCGGATTGATCGCCACATCGGTCTGAATAAAAGGTACGAAATTGTCTTTCGGCAAAGAGCGTCCCTTGGCGCTGACTATCCCTGCCGTCACACTGCTATCGAAACCGAATGGTGAACCGATTGCGACCACCCATTCGCCCACCTTAAGCCGGTCGGGATTCCCAAGGTTAACCTGCGGCAAACCCGTTGCCTCGATTTTCAACAGCGCCACATCGGTACGGCTATCCGCACCGATCACCTTGGCACCAAATTCGCGCTTATCAGTCAGACGCACGGTAATTTTGTCCGCATGCTCCACCACATGCGCATTGGTCATAATGTAGCCGTCAGCGCTGATAATGAAACCCGAACCCAATGATTGAGACTCTTGTTCACGTGGCATCTGCGGCGCAAACCGACGGAAGAACTCAAAAAATGGATCGCCTTCCTGCATGCCGGGAATTCCCTGTGCATTGCGGATGATTTGCGTGGTGCTGATATTAACTACTGCGGGCCCTTCTTTCTCAACCAGATCAGTAAAGTCAGGCAAGTCACGCGCCTGTACTGGCAAAGATAAAATCAGATTGATTGCCAACAAAACGAAAAACTTTCTCAGCATGCGATCCTCCTCATAGTGAAAAAAATGCTCTTAACTTGAGCTCTAATCTTTGTGCGCCTGCCGCACGATGCGCGGCAACTGGCTTGGTTTGCGCACATCCAGCCAGCGTGACAACATGAAACCAACAATCAAGCCCAAAACACCCCCCGCCGCCGCATAGCCATCGCGCTGACCATCCTGCACCGCAACGAAATTAGCCACTGCCGCCCCCGCCACCAGCATCGTCAGCGGCAGCAGATAAACTAGGCTGATACCGCGCAGTAGCATGCCGTCAGCAAGTGACACGACAACCTCATCACCTACTGCCGCATCAATGATATTTGATGCCTGAAATTGACGCGGTTCGCTGCAAAACAATCGAGACAATTTGCTCGCACCACAACCTGTTCCCTTGCATTGTCCGCAGCTGTTGCCTTTAGCCGCCTCGACAAACGCGTTCGCTCCGTCAAGCCGCACCACGATAGCGCGTGTCTCAAGCATTATTGCGGGCCGTTATAACGTAGGGAGTCAATCACCTGCATCACGGTACGACCGGGAACCTCTCCGACCACAGTAAACAAATGAGTTCCCGAAACCTTGTGATAGAGATTCATCGCGCCGCGACTGGAAAGGCCGACACTGTCATCCTCATCTTTGTCGTTCGGCTCGATAAAGATGGAGAGCGCGCTCAGTCCGTCGGAAAAAACCAACTGCGTTACCGGCGCATGCTTGCCGCGCATGGGACGCTCTATCTCCATGATTTTCTTGAAACCCTCTGGCAGCGCATCTACAACCCAACCGCTGTTCACGGGTACGCCACTTCCCGTTAGCGATGATGGAGCTGAATTTCCATTAACCATACCGGCCGAGGGTGCCGACTTGACCCAAGAGCGGTCAATATCACCGCCAATTTTCAATTGGGTAAACACGTATTGTTCAATCGGTTGTTTTTTGTCTCCAAGAACCGCGCTCTTCAACAATAAGCCCGATGCGGTATGCACCCATAACTTGTGGTTGTAACGCAGGCGATCCTTGGGTTGAAACAGGATAATCTGGGCATCGTATCCCGCTATACGCTCCACCCCGACCTGTTTGGCCTGGTAATTCGCATTGAGCGCGGACATCTGCTCGGGCAATAGGGAAGGGAAGCGACCCCGCCCCTGCTGACCGATATGCACCATCTTGTGATTGGTGTATTCCCAAATATGACCGTGATGACGAATAAGCTCGCGCTTCGGCCCATCCATACACTCCAACTTTTCATACTCACCATCCGCCTCGACCACATGAGTAATTCGGGATGTCTCAACCCGGTTGTCATACTGGTAAACGAACACACCGCTGTAGTCTGTCTGATGACCGGCAAAAGCCACAATCTTGAGCCAATCCATGCTGACCTGCTCATTTTCGGCATGAGCACTCCCCATCAACAGCATAAGACCGAGAACTGCAACGCCGCCTCTCATCGTCATTTACCCTCGGGGCTATAGGAAACACTGCGAATATAGGCTGCACCATTCATATCCGCACTGGGTGAAAACTCCTGATGTGCCATCAGATAATCGTTTGCTCCAGACTGAATCTGCGAGCTGGCCGGACGCAACGCACTCTGCTGCATCGCCAATTGCGGAGCGGGTTCCGGACTGATTTGCAACGACATCCAAGACACCACGCCGAGCGCCAGCAGGGAGGCGGCAGCAGACAACGCAAACGCGCGTACCTTGGGAGCACGAACACGCGGCGCCAGTACGACAGGCTCAACCTGCATCCTCTCGCGCACCTTTTCGCTCAGGTCGCAGTGAATATGTTCGGGTTGGCGCAATACATCTCCAATCAGGTGATAAATCTCCCAATTCTTGTGCGCACCGGAATCTCGCCTGATTCTTCCGAATAAATCTTCGGCCTCATCCTCGAACAATTCGCCATCCATCAAAACTGAAATTTCCTGTTTCATATCTACCACCTGTTACCCCTGCTGGTTTCTAACAACGGGCGCAGATTTTCTGCCACTGCCTCCCGCGCCCTGAATATTCTTGACCTCACCGTTCCGATGGGGCAATTCATCACACTCGCGATTTCTTCATAACTCAAGCCCTCAATCTCACGCAGCGTCAATGCACTGCGCAAATCTTCCGGCAACTGCTGCAACGAGGCCTGCACCACATCAACAACCTGCTTGCTCATCAGCAGATTTTCCGGCGTACTCACCTCATGCAGCAGGCTGGCATCTTCAAACGACTCCGCGTCATCCGTGTCATACAACGTGCTGGTCGGTGGACGCCGCTTGTTAGCCAGCAAGTGATTCTTAGCCGTATTGATACCGATGCGGTATAGCCACGTATAGAACGCACTCTCTCCACGAAAGCCTGGCAGTGCGCGGTAAGCCTTGATAAAAGCATCCTGCGTCACATCTTCAGCTTCCGCCGGATCGCGTACAAACCGTGAGATCAGCCGGCCCAACCTGCGTTGGTATTTGGATACCAACAGATCAAAGGCATGCTTATCGCCGCGCTGAACACGCTCCACCAACAATTGATCGACTTCCCGATCTGCCATCCCTGAATTATTCCAATATAGTTATTTTGCATGCCGCACGACGTGCGACGTGCAAGTATAACCGCTCCGTCCCACCCGTGACAGCCTGACGGGCAACGCGAGTGATGCGACTCAATAATGTCGGTTTAGTTCCTTAAACATGCAAACTGGCTCTGCCTTATGTCAACTCTTTTGCTATAGTTCCAGCCTGTAACCCATTCTGGATATACAAGTGCTCAAATTTGACACGCTGATTATCGGCAGCGGCTTGGCCGGGCTAACGCTGGCCCTTAAATTGGCCGACCACCAGCGCGTCGGACTGATCACCAAAAAATCCCTACAAGATGGAGCCAGCAACTGGGCGCAGGGCGGTATTGCGGCGGTTCTCTCTGAAGAAGACTCTATCGATGCGCATATTCAGGACACACTCACTGCAGGTGCCGGATTATGTGACACGACCGCCACACGGCACGTAGTTGAGCACGGCAAAGCCGCCATTGACTGGCTGATTGCTCAGGGCGTGCCCTTCACTCGCGACGAAGCCAGCAACATGGGCTACCACCTCACCCGTGAGGGCGGGCACAGTCAACGGCGCATCATCCATGCTGCCGATGCGACCGGACACGCGGTACAGGAAACGCTTACCGCCCGGGTTCTTCGGCATCCAAACATTACCGTGCTTGAAAATCACATGTCGATCGATCTGATTACCGGTGCCAAGCTTGGACAAACCGATAACCGTTGCTATGGTGTTTATGCCCTGAACAGCCTGAGCGACGAAGTCATCACCATCGTTGCCCAGAACACCATATTGGCAACGGGCGGTAGCGGCAAGGTCTACCTCTACACCACCA
>JBBQXA010000108.1:0-8408 GCA_038210095.1 Burkholderiales bacterium | reverse complement strand
TCATCCTTGGCGCTGTTGATGCGCAAACCAGAAGACAGACGCTGCAAAGAAGTAGCTAGCGCACCTTGAGATTGATTCAGGTTACGCTGGGCATTCAGCGAGGCTACGTTGGTATTGATAAATGCGGGCATTAGGCTCTCCTTCAAGTCGGTTTGCTGGACATCAGCTCGCCCACTAAGACGATAGTTCGTAATGTATTATCAATGAAGGCCGTTCCACACAATAAGACAAATAGAACTTAAATATCACGCTAGTTCCATCGTTTGCGCCTCAAGCCACAGCTAAACCCTTAATGCAGAACTTCTTGCTCACCGGATGTTGGCGCGCTATTTCCGCTGCCGATTACCTCTCCGCTCTATATTTCTACTAAACTCACGCCATGAATAACGATGTACAACCCTACCGCAGCAACCCGTTGCTCAGATTCAGCTACACACTGATCGCACCGTTGTATGACTTCGCCATCTCAATTCCATTGAGGCATGCCCGCGCCACATCGTTGCTGTGGCTACCGGCGGATGCAGAAGCAAGCATACTGTTGAGCGGCATAGGAACCGGGTTGGATCTGCCTCTGCTGCCAAAAGCTCACCGCTATACCGCGCTTGATTTCAACGGCGCGATGCTGGAGCGTGCTGTTGCCCAGAAACACCGTCGAAATCACGAACTACAAATTGACTGGGTTCTCGGCGACAGCATGGCTCTGCCTTTTGATGATGAGCGCTTCGATCATGTGGTTTTGCACCTGATTCTGGCGGTCGTACCGCATCCCGAACACTGCCTGGCGGAAGCCGCGCGGGTGTTGAAACCGGGCGGCACCATCATCATTCTCGACAAGTTCTTGCAGCCCGGTCAGAAAGCCTGGCTACGGCGCGCATTTAACCCTCTGTCGCGACGGCTGGCCACCCGCTTGGATGTAGTATTTGAGGAAGTACTGGTAGCCACACCTCATCTGCACAAGGTTAGCGATGTGCCTTTGCTAGCCGGAGGTTGGTTCCAGGGTATCGTATTGCGCAAGCCCGAGCGCGTCAGGAATTGATTCTGCGACAGTAACAATAGACGAAGTGCTGCATCGCGCCTGATGGGGTCTGATGCACTTCCTTCTCATGGCGCTGCAACGAAAAAGCCTCGCCAAATTCCGCGTGCAGCTCATCGGGGCGATAGCGCATCACCGGTAGCCCGCTGCATTTTACCGGGCCATCTTCGGCAAAGGTCGCCACGATGACATGGCCGCCGGGTTTAACAGACCGAAATACCGTCTGCACGTAGGCATCGCGCTCTTCAAAGCTGGTAAGAAAATGGAATACAGCACGGTCATGCCAGATGTCGTACCGCGCTGCCGGCAATTCGGCACAGGTAATGTCGGCCTCAATCCAATTCACCCCGGCAGCTCGCACACCCATGCGCTTACGCGCTGCTTCCATCGCGGCACCGGATAGATCGAGCACCGTTAGGTCGCGATAACCGGCGGCCAGCAGATCGTCTACCAGCGTCGACGCGCCGCCACCCACGTCGATAATCGCGGCATCCTTGCTTACTCCGGTAGCGCGTATGATTTCCAGCGACAATTCGGCATGCGGCTGAAACCAGCTCACCGTATCGGTTGCCTTGCTCGTATAGACCTTTTCCCAATGCTCCTTGGACGGCATATGGCCTCCAGATTTAATCTCAGCGGGTAATGATTCTATCCAGTCGCCGGACATCCGGCAAAAATACTTCCGTCACCAACAGGGGCGCGTTGTGCAGATAAAACAGCGAGCGGCGCGCCCACAGCCGATCCGGCATCTCGGTCAGCACGGTGGCGGAACTACGATACAAGGAATGAAGTGCGTTCAGGGCTTTGAAGTGCCGAGGCTTGCGCTCGACCAAGGGATGGGGAAACAGCCGCACCCCCAACGGCTTTCCGCCCAGACTGCGAACCGCCCTCCATGCGCCTTTCAGATGCTGCGATGCACGAACACCACCGTTCCGCCGTCTGCGTACAGGAATACCTCGCGCGACTAGGCTAGCAGATGCGGCACAATACCGAGCAATGCGGATTCGTCAAAGGCAATGCGCGCCAAACCGCTGCGCACCGGATGCGCCGAAAAAACATTACAGCACTGTTGGATGCGCCGCGTTAGCGAGCCGCGATCACGCAGCCGGGGCACAAGCACACCACAGCCCGGAGTAGCCGCTCGCCAGAAATCATCTGTCCGGCTCATCTTGAGCCTTCCATCTCACTATCAATCGAGCTTTTTGCATCAAAATCTGCCCGCATTTTTTCTAGGGCAGCCCTAATCTCCGCGAACAATGGTCGCGCGTCGACGCGTTCCCGCGCACACTGATGCTGCAATTCCTGTAGGCGATCTACGATATTTGCTGATGCAGTTAGCGCAATCAGGCGTTCCAATAATTCTTCCAGTAGACAGGCAAAAGCCCTGACTTCGATACGCTGTGCCGACTGCGCATGCCGCCGCGGCACGAATGATGCCGCGCCAAAATCACCCAGCCTACAACCACTCTGCCCGTCCCACAGCAAGTTATGCGCATACAAATCGCCATGCATGATGCCTCGGTCGTGCAAGTGTTGTGCCGCCGCAGCCACGCCGGTCGCGACCGATAGCGCATTGCGCAACGGCAATTGCAGCCCCGCCGGATAGATGTCACGCGTGCAGGACTCCAGACTGGGTGGCCCGGCCAAACTCCTGAAACTGGCGGATATGAGCTCCAATACCAGCCCCCTTGTTCCATCGGGGTGTCCACTAAGCCGCCCTTCTACTGCAATTAAATTCGGATGCGTTCCCGCAGCAATACAGGCCGCCTTTTCGCTTTGTGGCCAGCCATCGCTGGTCACCGCACCCTTGAATAGCTTGACCGCGACCGGAGTCGTGCTATCCGGCGCCGCCTGCCATGCGGCCTGATGAATAATCCCCGATGCGCCTTCGCCCAGCTTGTGCTGCATACCGATAACATCCCAATGAATATGATCGACACTCGACTCCGCCATCGCTGCGGCCTCCAACTCGGCCGCAAACGGGTTTCCCGCAAAGGCCAGCCAAGATAATCGCGGCAGAGTGAACAGCCATTCAGGCAGCGCAGTCAGCCGATTAGCCGAGATGCGCAACAATTCGAGTTGTTGGCAGCCGGCCATCTCATCCGGCAGATTCTGCAAGCGATTGCCTGCCAACATGAGCTTTTGTAAAGGACGTTGCCCCAATGCGGCGGGTAACTCTTCCAGCTGATTATCGGTGAGTACTAGCCAACGCAGCTTCTCCGCTAGCGCTGCCGCGGGCAGGTGCGCAATTTGGTTGGCCTTGAAGCCTATCATTTCCAGTTGAGCGCACTCGCCCAGCACTTCGGGCACATGGGTGAACTGATTGTCGGAACAGAACATCACCCGCAATTTGTGCAGCCGCGACAGATCATGCGGCAGAGACGACAAGGCATTGCCGGACAGATTCAGCACCTCCAATGAGTCGGCAAGATCGTATATTTCGGCCGGGAAGTGTTTCAGACCGCACGACAGATCAAGTCGCACAGATCCTGCCAATTTACCGCTACGCAACAATTCCAATGTATCCATTATTCAGATGTTCTCTTCAGCCGCCGACGGTTAATTACAGACGCACTCAGACATGTAAATAGTCATGCCTGTGCGCCATCCAGCGTTGCAAATGCGCCTGTGCGGCTTCAGGGTGATCCCGCAGCAATTCGTCGGCGGCTAATCGCGCGTGATCCAACAAGTCCTCATCCTCATTCAGATCGGCGAAACGCAACATGGCCACACCGCTCTGCCGCGCGCCAAGCAATTCGCCCGGCCCGCGCAATTGTAAATCCTGTTGCGCGATTTCGAAGCCGTCATTGCTCTCGTAAATAATTTTCAATCGCGCCCGTGCCAGTTCGGACAAGGGCTGCTGAAACAACAACACACACGTGCTCTCTGCCGCGCCGCGCCCAACCCGACCGCGCAGTTGATGAAGTTGCGCCAGTCCCATGCGCTCGGCGTGGTCTATCACCATCAGGCTGGCATTCGGCACATCGACGCCGACTTCGATTACCGTGGTCGCGACCAGCAGTTGCAACTCGCCCGCTTTGAACCCCGCCATGACAGCGGCCTTTTCTGTCGCAGATAGCTTGCCGTGCGCGAGGCCGATGCGTAACTCGGGAAAGGTTTCGCTGAGTAGGGTATGGGTTTCAATGGCGGTCTGTAATTGGAGCGTTTCAGACTCGTCTATCAAAGGACACACCCAATAAGCTTGCTGTCCTGAAAGGCAGGCTGCTCGCACTCGCTCGAACACCTCATCGCGACGCCCATCGCTGACCAGTTTAGTGACCACTGGCGTGCGACCCGGCGGCAACTCATCTATGGTCGAAACATCGAGGTCGGCGTAATAGCTCATCGCCAAGGTGCGGGGAATGGGGGTTGCGCTCATCATCAGCTGATGTGGCTCATGCTGTAGGTCGGATTGTGGCCCGACGCTGATTTTCCCCTTGTTCCGCAGCGCCAGCCGCTGCTGTACGCCGAACTTGTGCTGCTCATCGATGATTGCCAGTCCCAGCTTATGAAATTCAACCGCACTCTGAAACAGCGCATGAGTACCGATCGCCAGCATGGTATCGCCCGATGCGATGCGTTCGGCGGCGGCAGTCTTTTCCTTTTTCTTCAAGCTGCCGGACAGCCATACCGGACTAATGCCCAGCGGTTCTAGCCATTCGCGTAGCTTGAGGTAATGCTGCTCGGCAAGTATTTCGGTGGGGGCCATGAACGCGACCTGATAACCGCCCTCTATCGCCTGCAATGCGGCCAGCGCGGCGACTATGGTCTTGCCGCTGCCGACATCGCCCAACAGTAATCGCTGCATAGGATGGGGCAGTGCGAGGTCGTGGGAAATTTCGGCATAAACCTTCTGCTGCGCGCCCGTCAGTGCGAACGGTAGCGCCTTAAGCAAGGCCGTAGTCAAACGATGCCGGGGGACGAGTGCCGGGGCGATGCGTTTGCTGCGTTCGCGGTGATGCACTCGCATAGACAATTGTTGCGCCAGCAATTCATCGAATTTGATGCGCCGCCATGCCTCGTGACTACGTTGCTCTAGACTGGTCGCCGAAACCTCTGGCGGCGGGTTATGCAGCAGTCGCAAACTCTCGGCAAAGTCGGCCAGATGCAGATTTTTCAGCAAAGATGCCGGCAGAGTATCGTTTAGCGGCAGCACCTCCAGTGCATTGTTCACCAACTTGCGCAATACCGTCTGCGATAGTCCGGCAGTGGTTGGATACACAGGGGAGAGACTGTCGTTCAACGGCGTATCGTCATCCACCGCCCGACACTTCGGATGCACCATCTCCAGCCCGTAATAGCCCATCTTCACTTCGCCCACCGCGCGTATCTGTTTATCTACCGCGAGCTGTTTTTGTTGGCTGGGATAAAAGTTTAAAAAGCGCAGGTACAACTCCGCACCGTTATCATCCAAGCGACAAACCAGAGTACGGCGCGGGCGGAAAGCGACTTCGCTATGCGTAATAATTCCCTGCACCTGCACTGTCTCGCCCGGCTGTACCGTCGCAATCGGCGCGAGATGGGTCTCATCCTCATAGCGCAGCGGCAGATGCAGCAACAAATCAGAACGATGAGCGATGCCTAGTTTGGCGAGCTTGGCAAGTGTCGCGGGAGGGATTTTGGCAGGGGAGGTCAACGTGCGTTAACCCCGCTCAGTCCTGAATAAACATCACCCCATCGGCTTCGACCAGTGCGCCGCGTGGCAACGAGGCGACGCCGACGGCGGCGCGGGCTGGGTAGGGCTGATGAAAATAGGTTGCCATGATTTCATTGACCATGGCGAAATTGCCCAGATCAATCAGGAAAATATTCAGTTTGACCACGTCGTTCAGGCTGCCGCCCGATGCGTTCGCAACCGCACGCAGGTTCTGGAACACGCGATGAATCTGCGCCTCTACGCCTTCGACCATCTGCATGCTGGTAGGATCCAAGCCAATCTGGCCGGACAGATAGACGGTTTGATCTACGCGTACCGCTTGTGAATAGGTGCCGATAGCGGCGGGTGCGTCGGGAGTCTGGATGATGGTTTTGTTGCTCATGTCTTCTCCTCGAAAATGAAACCGCCCCTGTGCGTTGCGGCGGAATGTGTGCGGATTATAACGAAAGCCTATGCGGGGTTGGGCGAAAGGAGTTTTCCGGCCTCAACGCTGATGCTGCGGGGCGCAAGCACCGTAGCTCCGATTAGCGCAGCGTAATCGCACGAATGTCATACCTCCGATGACGCTGCGCTAATCGGAGCTACGCGCTCTCATCGCCCAAATTGCAGGGTCTCTGCGGCCATGGAACACTGTCAGGACAACAATGCGATGTTGTTCCGCACGAAAATAAACACTGTACGGAAAATGACAGGCAACGACGCGTCGAAATTCCTCACGAACGACGGCAAACTGAAGGGGTTGTTCGGATGCCAGCGTAACGCAACGGTCAATCTCGGAAATGAACTCAAGGGAGAGGCCGCGTCGTTTGCCTTCATTCCATGCGCTTGCATCGACGAACCCTGCACTGGCGGCGCGATTGAAAGTGACTGGCGGCTCATTGCCTGATTTTGGCAAGCGCAGCGGCTTTTACTTCGCCCCAGGGAATCACATCATCGGGGTTTGCCAGATGGTCAGCAAGGCGGCGGTCAAGCTCCGATTTTTGCGATTCCGTTAACACCGGCACTGCACCACGACTAACGATATCGTCCCAGATGGCCTCGGCAAGCTCGATCTGCTCGTCAATATCGAGCTTGCTTGCTGCAGGAGTTGTGTGTTCATGATCCGGGTTCCATTCAAACTAATAGGGCAATATTAGCGCGCCCCTTCCTCTATGTCGAACGCAAGCCCTGTCCAATGACGCTCGATGTGCAATGGAACAGCATCCAGATGAAACGTCGGCGACGGGGCATGGCTCATGTTGGCAAAAACAACTCGAACCTGGCCCCTTTAGGCCAGTTTATCGCTGTAGAACCGGGATGCGAAAACTGGGGAAAAGTCAGGGGACGGTCACAGACTCTTCCCCCGTTTTTTCTTTGCTATGCCAGTTGGATTGAGGTGGGTGTGCCGCTTGAGCATGGAAAGCGTCCCTAGCGCATTGCCATCCGTGCCGCGTCGGCCAGAAAGCCGGATCGCGTTTCACCGTGAGCGCGAGCGTACTCGTCAATTTTTGCGAGTAATAAACGCGGCAAAGTGATGTTGAGCTTTTCGGCAGGCCCGAAGTAACGCTCCACCGGAACTTCCAGCACCGCCCAAATCCAGCCCGAGAATTCAGGGTCGGCTTGATGTTCGGCCAAGGTCCTGACTATGGGCACATCGCCGCCATCTTCAATTACCGTTTCACACCACAGATCAATCGCCTCACGGGCGTTATCCACGGCTTTGTCCAAGGTATCTCCAGCCGAAAAGCAGCCGGGTAAATCCGGCACAACCACTCCGAATGCGGTGGTTTCAGTGCCCGGCTCAATCGCGATAATGAATTTCATGGTCAGCCTCCTTTATTTCAATCCAGCTTGTTCCAGTAACTTGTGCACCAAGCCCACGCCTAAATCTTGTTTGGGATGTGGCACGCTGATGTGTCCCGGCTTGTTGGGGTGAGTAAAGACGTGATGACTACCCCTCACACTGCGTAGTGTCCAGCCATCCGCTTCAAGTTGCTTGATGACTTGCCTGCTGTTCATGGTGGTTATTATAACCACCTGAAGGAAAAAAGGGCAACACTATAACCACCTTGGAGGTGGCGCCGCAGATAAATTAGGGTCAGATTCAAATTATTCCGTCCGCAGCGGAAATGGGAAACCGCGGAAAACCGGGGACAGACCCAATGCGTTCACTTAACAACTCTCGGCGTCCAATCCAGCTCGACATTTAGAATCTCGTCACCCTTGCGGGGTAGGAATTTCTTTGTTCTCCGTTTCACCACGCGAGGATTAGATCGTCCCCTCGGACTGGTCAATATGCCATCAGCGGTCTCTTCAATCAACGCCGCCCACCATTTTTGAAAGCGCTCAGGGGGGAATGGCACCGCTGACGGGCAGTTTGCGGCGAATGATGGGCAGGCTGTTTTTGAAGCTGAGGTCATCTGGCGCTTGTTGTCGCGACAGCGCAGCTTCCAACATCAATTTCCTTACCACATGATGCGCCAACAATAACCCCCAGAACTCCTGCCGCACCAGTTCCGGCGTTTTGCTGCGCAGCACTATGTCCGCGCCTTTGAGCGTCGTCTTGATCTCGGCAAAGGTTATCTCGATGCTCCATCGTTCATGGTAAAGCGCGGCCAGTTCGTCCGCCGGGTATTGCTCGCTATCCAACAAAGTCGTAATCAGTCGATACACCGGCTCGGCATCTGGTACTTTCGGCAAGTGGCAATCGATGACTCGCACCGTAATGGCGGGCGCAAC
>JBBQXA010000107.1:0-8626 GCA_038210095.1 Burkholderiales bacterium | reverse complement strand
GGTGTGCCGCACGGAACTGGGGTCGCTTCGACTGGCGGAATTGCAACGCAGACGCCGACCGCGAAGATGTTTTTGTACTTGGGGTTACGCTGGTGTTTGTCCACGATGATGAAACCGCGCGCCTGCACCAAGCCTTCAATGCCGAATACCGCATCCACACCCTTAAATGCGGGGAGCATCATGCCGTAGTTGAACGGCAGCTCGTGCTGCTTCTTTTCCATGCCCATGTCGTCGTGCTCGGTAACATACATCTTGCCCGCTTCGATCTTGGTGACCTTGGCATTGCAGATCCACTTGATGTGCTTGTCGCGCATGCCGGCTTCAAGGATGCCTTTGGAGTCGCCCACACCGCCCAAGCCGAGATGGCCGATGTAGGGCTCGGAGGTGACGAAGGTCATGGGCACCTTGTCGCGGATTTTGCGCTTGCGCAGGTCGGTTTCCATGATGAAGGCATATTCGTATGCCGGGCCGAAACAGGATGCACCTTGTACCGCACCGACCACGATGGGACCGGGGTTGGCGCAGAAGTGATCCCATTCGTCATAGGATTTCATCGCGTGATCGACATGGCAGATCGAGTGGGTGTGGCCGCCGTGCGGGCCCAGACCTTCCACTTCGTCGAAGGCAAGTTTGGGGCCTGTGGCGATGACCAGGTAATCGTAATCCAGCATTTTGCCGTCGTTCAGTTCCAGCTGGTTCTGGTCGGGATGTACGCGCTTGACACCAGTGGAGATGAAGGCGATACCCTTGCGCTCCAGATAAGTGCGAGCAGGCAGTTCAATCTGTTTACGGGTGCGCCATTTCACACCGACCCATGGATTGGAAGGAACAAAGTGAAAATTTTCGCTGTTCGAGACCACGGTGACCTTGTGTGCCTTGCCCAGTTTTTCCTTCATTTCGTAAGCTGCGGGCATGCCGCCGATGCCTGCACCCATGATGACGATATGTGCCATGTTTCTCCTCCGTTCAGGTTTTTTGAGAATAGTGTCGCGAGCGACAGCCGAGTGCTATTAGGCGCAATCCGAGGCGGAGCCGTCTATAACCATATCGGGTTAGTGGATGTAGCCCTGTTGGGCGGTGCGTAAAAAATCTCGGGCGATGTGGAGGCCCGGAGATGAATTCAGGCGCAACGCAAAGGTGTTCGCTATCAATGTATGCAAGGTGAAGTCGTGATCAGCAGCTGGGTGGAGTATCGTCGTGCCCAAGGCGCTGCTCATTTGCATACAGCACGGCAGCCTTGACCCGCGACGACAGGTTGAGCTTGGTGAGGATGTGCCGTACATGCTGTTTTACAGTGTCATAACTAATGGATAGCTCCATCGCAATGGCCTTGTTACTTTCCCCGCGCGCCAGCAGTTGCAGGATTTCGCGCTCGCGGTCGGTGAGCAGTTTGAACGAGCTCTTGGGCCCCTGGTCGGGCTGGTCGCCGCGCAGCAGTTCGATCATCTTGATCGTCATGGTAGGAGCGACCACCAGTTCGCCCGCAGCCACCCGGCGGATAGCATCGACCACTTCGTCTGGCGCCATGTCCTTGAGCAGGTAGCCGCGCACTCCGGCACGAATCGCCCTGGAGAGATCGTTTTCGGAATCGCTCATGGTGAGCATGACGGCTGGGGTGGTGTAGCCCTCGCTGCGCAACAACTCCAGCAGAGCGATGCCGTCCAGCGGTTTCATCCGCAGATCAAGAATCATTAGGTCGGGCTTGAGATCCAGAATCGTGCGTAATTCGTTTATGTCGCCGGTTGCACCCAGCACGCTGAATTCGTAACAGTTGGAGAGCAATTCACTCAATCCGCGGCGGCACAGATTCTGATCATCAACCAGTACTACTTTCAGCTTGTCGGTCATTCGGTGGTTCTCCAGTTCAGAGCGGGTTCGGGAAAAAATAATTGTACTTTTGTGCCCAGATCGTCGGTGCTGTCTATTTTGATGTCACCGCCGATGCGTTGTGCACGTTCGCGCATGATGCGCATGCCGTAATGTCCTTCCACCGGAGTAAAGGTGCTCGCACCGCTGCCATTGTCTTCGATGGTGAAAACATAGTAGCCGAAGTTGGAGTCGACAAACAGGCGTGCATGGCTGGCGCCGGAATGGCGGGCGATGTTGGTCAGCGCCTCGCGCACGATGTTCGATACCTGAATTTCGTATTCCAGCGGCAATTCGAGGTCGACCAGACGATTGTGATATTCGAGTTTGATATCGTTCTGCTTGCGGAACAGATCGGTGATGTCCTTCAGCGCGCTCAGCAAGCCACCGGCATTTATGTCGCAACGGAAGTCGGTGACTAGCTCGCGTGTGCTTTTCTGTCCGAGTTCCAGCGCCTCGTCGATGTCCTGAGCGCATTGGGAGGCCAGTATCGGCTTGCCATTGCGTATCGCTTCGTGCAGCAGGCTGGTGCGCATGCGGGCATAGGTCAGTGTCTGGGCGATGGAGTCGTGAATTTCGTTGGCGATCTCCTGGCGCGCGGCCAGCCTCTCCATGCGGCCGACTTCTCGGTTGGTGCGGGTGTGCTCAATGGTTGCGCTCATGACTTCGGCAAAGGCCGCAATCGTATTCATGACATTTTTGGCCGATTCGCGCGGTACGTCGAAGAACAGGGTGAGTATGCCTAGCGGCGTGTCGGGTGCGAAGTTGGATTCGAGCGGAGCGGCAACCAGTGACTGAAAGCGGCAACTGGAATAGGGGCAATTGTCGCGCGAGTCGCAGGAGCTGATGTCCGAGGTGTGAATGATGTGGCCGAAGGTGGCCTTGTCGTTGGCTTCGCAATCCAGCTCGACGAAATTTTCTGCTTCTTCCTGAAGTTCTGCGGAGAGTCCGGCCGAGCCGATGATGCGTAGTGTGAGGCCGTCGGGAGAAAACAGCCTGACTACGCCGGCAGTCGCATTGACGGTGCCGATGATGCTTTCCAGAAAAGTCTTGAGCAGCGAGCGTAGTTCGCCGACGCGTGGCGGGCTGAATTCATGATCCAGACAGGCTGCAATGCCACCGTCCAGATCGGGAGGGGTGAAATCCGGATCGCGTACCCAAGAAAATCCCGGAGGAGAAAAATTTGATGGGGCGGATTCTAAAATTGAGAACGTGCTTTTTTGCATTAGTTACATGAATTCGGCGGTCATTTAGTCCATTATATCCAGCAACAGCATATTCTTATTTTCTAAATCTGCCAATAGATTAAACGGCGGACTAGCCCTTCGGGGTTATGTGTGCGCCCACCCGATAAGGGTATAGACGTTGAAAGCCCGATTGCGCCTAATAGCGGGCCTCTAAAACGTTCGCGCGATAGCCTGTTGCTTTCGATGCGGTACGCAAATTCAATAACGACAGATTATGCCTGTGCCTATACACGATCCGATCTCATCTCCGCTGCCCGGCGCGAAGACAGAAACCAAAACGACTACCTGCTATATGTGCGCCTGCCGTTGCGGCATACGTGTGCATTTGCGCAACGGCGAGGTGCGCTACATCGAGGGCAATCCCGACCATCCGCTGAACAAGGGTGTGATTTGCGCCAAGGGCGGTTCCGGCATCATGAAACAGTATTCGCCCGCGCGGCTGACCAAGCCGCTGCGCCGCAAGCCGGGTACCGAGCGCGGAGCGAACGAGTTCGAGGAAATTAGCTGGGACGAGACTTTCGACATTCTGGAAAAACGCTTGTCGCATCTGCGTGCCACCGATCCGAAAAAGTTCGCGTTGTTCACCGGACGCGACCAGATGCAGGCGCTGACCGGGTTGTTTGCGCGCCAGTTCGGTACGCCAAACTACGCGGCACACGGCGGCTTCTGCTCGGTCAACATGGCTGCAGGCATGATCTACACCATAGGCGGTTCGTTCTGGGAATTCGGCGGCCCCGACCTGGAGCGCGCCAAGGTGTTCTACATGATAGGCACCGCAGAGGATCATCACTCCAATCCGCTCAAGAGTGCGATTGGTGACTTCAAGCGTAACGGCGGGCGCTTCGTTGCGATCAATCCGGTGCGCAGCGGTTATGCCGCCATCGCCGACGAATGGATTCCGATCAAGCCCGGTACCGATGGTGCGCTGATACTGGCGATCATTCGCGAAATCATCGCACTCGGTTTGTATGACCGCGAATTCCTCGCGCGCTACACCAACTCCGGACAGCTGGTAAATCAGGACGAGTCCAGCAACGAGTTCGGCATGATGATGCGAAATCCGGAAGGTGACCCGGTCAATCCGCTGCGTCCGCACAACTTCTACTGGTGGGATAGACATACCGACAAGCCGGTGGACGATCATAGTAAGGGAGCCGATCCCGCTTTGTTTGGCAGCTTCACCATGCCGGACAGTACGCCGGCCAAGCCTGCCTTCCAGTTGCTGAAAGAGCGCGTTGCCGAGTGCACCCCGGAATGGGCGGCAGAGATCACCGGCATTGATGCCGACACGATCAAGCGTATCGCGCATGAAATGGGGATTACCGCGCGCGATCAGAAGATCGAGCTGCCGATTCCATGGACTGACTGGTGGGGCGAGGAGCACGAGACGGTTACCGGTAATCCGGTCGCGTTCCACGCGATGCGCGGACTGGCTGCACACTCCAATGGTTTCCAAACCATCCGTTCGCTCGCGATTCTGATGTCGTTGCTGGGTACGATCGACCGTCCGGGCGGCTTCCGCCACAAGGCGCCGTACCCGCGCGCGATTCCGCCGCATGCCCGTCCGCCCAAAGGTCCTGATGCGGTTCAGCCGAATACGCCGCTGAACGGCGCACCACTGGGCTGGCCGGAAAATCCGGACGATCTGTTTGTGGACGCGGAAGGTCAGCCGGTGCGTATCGACAAGGCGTTCTCTTGGGAGCATCCGCTCTCGGCGCACGGTTTGATGCACAACGTCATCACCAATGCCTGGCGCGGAGATCCGTATCCGATCGACACCCTGTTGTTGTTCATGGCCAATATGGCGTGGAACTCCAGCATGAATACGGCAGAAGTGCGCAACATGCTGGTCGACAAGAATGCAGATGGCGGCTACAAGATTCCATTCATCGTGGTGTGCGACGCGTTCCAGTCGGAGACCACGGCATTTGCCGATCTGATTCTGCCGGACACGACCTATCTGGAGCGTCACGATTGCATGTCCATGCTGGATCGTCCTATCTCCGAATATGACGGCCCGGTCGATGCCGTGCGTATCCCGGTGGTGCAGCCCAAGGGCGAGTGCAAGCCGTTTCAGGAAGTGCTGGTCGAATTGGCTGGGCGCTTGAAGTTGCCGGCGTTCACCACCGCCGAGGGCGGTCGCAAGTTCAAGAGCTATCCGGATCTCGTGGTGAATTACGAGACTGCGCCGGGTTCCGGTATCGGCTTCCTGACCGGCTGGCGCGGCAAAGATGGCGACAAGGCGATGCGCGGTGAACCGAATCAGAACCAGTGGGAAATGTACGAGAAGAACGGTTGTTTCTTCCAGTATCATCTGCCGCCGTCCAGCCAATACATGCGCAACTGGAACAAGGAATATATGGACTGGGCGCAACAGGCCGGTATGCGTCGCGACAACGACCCTATTGTGATTCACATCTATTCCGAGTTGTTACAGGGCTTCCGCCTCGCGGCAGAAGGCAAGCGTCCCGGCAAGCAGCCGCCGGATGCGTTGCGCGAACGCGTCGCGACCTACTTCGATCCGTTGCCGTTCTGGTATGCGCCGTTGGAAGACAAGCAGAGTGATCTGGTGAATTATCCGTTGAATGCGCTGACCCAGCGCCCGATGGCGATGTACCACTCGTGGGATTCGCAGAATGCCTGGTTGCGCCAGATTCATGCCTACAATCACTTGTACGTGAATTCGCAGACCGCAGCCGATGCGGGGATCGTCGATGGCGGCTGGATGTGGGTGGAATCGCAGTGGGGCAAGGTGCGCTGTCTGTGTCGCTACTCCGAGGCGGTCGAGCCCGGCACAGTATGGACTTGGAATGCGATCGGCAAGGCATCCGGCGCGTGGAATCTGACCGGTGATGCGAACGAATCTAAACAGGGATTTTTGCTCAATCACCTGATTTCAGAAGAGTTACCCGCCGATGCGGCGGGCAAGAGATTTTCGAACTCGGATCCGATCACCGGGCAGGCGGCATGGTACGACGTGCGTGTGCGCATTTATGCGGCAGAAGCGGGTGAGGCTGAGGAGAGCTTTCCTCAGTTCGACACCATGAAACCGGTGCCGGGCATGGAACCAAGAAAAATGGGCTGGCAGGCATGGTTTGCCGGCAAGAAGAAAGGTGGTGCGTAATGACCCAGTTGGCTTTGGTCATTGACCTGAATGTGTGCGTGGGCTGTCATGCCTGCGTGACCAATTGCAAACAATGGAACACCTCCGGCGCCGCAGGTTCGTTGGTGGACTGCAACCCTTACGAGGCCGAGCCTAACGGCACGTTCTTCAATCGCGTACAGACTTTCGAGGTTGGCTCCTTTCCAAATACCGACACCGTGCACTTCCCCAAGTCCTGTCTGCATTGCGAAGACCCGGCCTGTGTGCCGGTTTGTCCGACCGGCGCGTCTTACAAGCGCAAGGAAGATGGCATCGTGCTGGTTGATTACGACAAGTGTATTGGTTGCAAGTATTGCTCCTGGGCTTGTCCGTACGGAGTGCGGGAATTCGACGAGCAGCGCAAGGTGATGACCAAGTGCACCTTGTGCGTGGATCGTATCTATGACGAGAAGCTGCCGGAAGCGGAGCGTAAGCCTTCTTGTGTGCTGGCCTGTCCGCCGGGCGCGCGCCTGTTCGGTGATGTGCACGACCCCGAGTCCGAGGTGTCGACCGCGATACGAGAGCGCGGCGGTTATACGCTGATGCCGGAGGCGGGTACCAATCCGTCCAACCATTATCTGCCGCGTCGCAAGACCACGGTTACGGTGCGAGCTGAAGAGCTGTACCGCGCGGATAATCCGCACAAGATTGATGGCGCACCGTTCGACAGGGACTTGCCGCCGACTACCGAAGAACTCAACTAAGGCAATCACTCATGCGTCCTGCTTTCTCCGTACTGTTCCTGACCACGCTGATCGGCGTGGGGCAGGGTTTGTTCATCGCGCTGTTCTTCTGCGAATTGCTCGCACCCGCAACGCTGTCCCGCGACTTTTTCGTCGGCGGCACGGTGCTGGCGTTGATTTTCAGCGGTCTGGGTGGAATTTCTTCCGTGTTTCATCTGGGACATCCCGAACGCGCCTGGCGTGCGATGACGATGTGGCGCACTTCCTGGTTGGCACGTGAAGGCATTGCGCTGCCGGCGTTCATGGGCGCGGTGTTTGCCTATGGTCTGGCGCACTGGACAGGCTTCGGTCATACGCTGGCAATCGGCGTGGTCGGCGTGGTGCTGGCCCTTACGCTGTTTATCTGCACCGGCATGATCTACGGCGCGATCAAGGTGTTGAAGGAGTGGGCACATCCGCTCACGCTGGTGAATTACACCGTACTGGGTTGTGCGTCGGGCACGACGCTGGCAGCGGCTTATGCCAGCTTTACTGCTCCCGATTTGGCGATGCCGCTGGCACAAGCAGCCTTTGCGCTCACCGCGCTGGGCGTGTTGACCCGAGGTTCATCGCTGTGGCGCAACGCGACCCTGCGTCCGGTCAGCACCTTGCAAACCGCGATCGGTATCCGTCATCCGCGCATCGTGCAGAAATCGCAAGGGGCGATGGGCGGCTCGTTCAATACCCGTGAATTTTTCCATGGCAAGAGCCCCGCCTTTGTGCGCGGCGTACTGATTACCATGCTGCTGGGCGCCTTCGTGATGCCCATGGTGCTGGTGCTGAGCCTGCCTTTGCTGGCTTTCGTGTTTCAGTATATTGGCCTGCTGGCCGAGCGCTGGTACTTCTTCGCGGAAGGGCAGCACCCGCAGAATCTTTACTATCAGACGGTGTCATGATCAAGAATGCTGATCCGCAATAGGGGTGCGGCATGGTCATGGCGATAATGAAAAAATGAATTTGAAACACTATTGGATCGGCTTTGTCGGTCGCTTTGACTTGCGCGCCAGCACCGTTAAGGCAGATCTGCTGGCAGGTATCACTGTTTCACTGGTTGCGATTCCGCAGTCATTGGCCTACGCCCAGCTTGCGGGTGTCCCGGCTTATTACGGCTTATATGCGGCGTTGATTCCCACCGTGATCGGTGCGCTATTCGGCTCATCCAATCAATTATCTACCGGCCCAGTCGCCATGACGTCGCTGCTGACTGCGGCCAGTATTGCTCCGCTGGCCGCGCATGGCAGCGAGTTGTTTTACTCCTATGCCATTTTGCTGGCACTGGTGTCCGGCCTGTTTCAAATTGCCTTTGGGGTGTTGCGCGTAGGCGTACTGCTTAACTTCTTATCCAACCCTGTGCTGATGGGTTTCATCAATGCAGCCGCGATCATCATCGGTCTTTCCCAGTTACCCACTCTGCTGGGCATTCCGGCGACGCAATCCGAACACTTCTTGCTCGATATTTCCAGGGTGTTGTTGCATATTGATGCGGTACATTTGCTCTCTCTGGGCTTTGGTGCGTCAGCCATTCTGGCGCTGCTGATGTTCAAAAAGTATGCGCCCAAGTTGCCGGGAGTATTGATCACGGTCGCCACGCTAACCTGGCTCAGCTATTTGATGGGCTATGGCAGCATGGGAGGGCGAGTGGTGGGTAT
>JBBQXA010000106.1:0-8679 GCA_038210095.1 Burkholderiales bacterium | reverse complement strand
TGACTTCCGGCAAGACTTCGCCCTGCAAAAGTATCAGGTGGCTACGGGCCATGTCTGGTGGCACGACCTGGCTTGCTATGTGACACTAGGCATGATCAAGGCCGTCAGCGACGAGAGCCTGCGCCGCGCCTTAGCCCATCTAACTTGAAATTTTCAGGCGTGTTTGTAGTGTTTCGATCTCTTCCAGCAATTCCAGTATCAAAGCGACACCCGCAACATTAATCTCCAGATCGCGTTGCAGACGCAAAGCTTTGCGCACTCGCTGCAGGTTTCCGCCGTCGAAAATCCAGTGCTCGGGTTCTCGGCCTTGAGGTTCCAGTACACCGATATCCACCAGCTCGATAATCTGCTGTATGTCGCTGTCACAGGCGTAGCACAGGTCAGCCAGGGTGAATTGGGTTTGTTCTTCCAGTATGCAAATTGCAAATTGCGGCAAGTTGTTTTCAGTATTCATTTCTCACACTCCCATTTTGGCGCGCGGATTAAAATCAAGCTCCTGTGCCATTTTTTGGTACAGGGCTTTTGCGGCTTCGGTATCGGCTGCGGGTAGAGCAATCGTCAATATCACATAACAATCGCCGGGCGGTTTGCCCGGTATGCCGCGTTCCTTCAAGCGCATTTTGCGGCCCGACACAGAGCCCTCGGGTATTTTGAGCTCCACCACACCGCCGAGTGTGGGTACTTTGACAGTTGCGCCCAGTGCCGCTTCCCACGGGGTGACCGGCAGATCGAGATAAATGTCGCGGCCATCAACGCGGTAGAAAGCGTGCGGTTGAAATTCAACCTGAAGATACAAATCTCCCGCTTTGCCATCGCTACCGGCGCTGCCCTGGCCGGTAAGGCGGATATGCTGGCCTTCGCGGATGCCCTTGGGTATGGCAACACTGAGCATGCGCTCTTTGGTGATGACATGACCCTGTGCATCCACTTCGGGAACGCGCAGCGTGATGGTACGGGTTGCGCCCTGATAGGCGTCTTCAAGGGAGATGAGTACCTTGGCGTGGTGGTCTTCACCTTTTGCCTGGCGTGAGGCACGGCCTGCACCACCACCAAACTGGCTGCCGAAAAGTGAAGAGAAGAAATCGCTGAAGTCTGCACCCTCGCCGCCGTTGGAACCTTTGCCGCCGAATTCGAAGCCCGAGTCCCAGTTGGGTGGCGGACGAAACTCTTGTCCACCCTGGTAATTGCTGCCCAACTGATCATAAGCTGCGCGTTTTTCCGTATCTTTCAATACTTCATTGGCTTCGCCCAATTCCTTGAAGCGTGCTTCGGCATCTTTTTCCTTGCTGACATCGGGATGATATTTGCGCGCCAGTTTGCGGTAGGCACGTTTGATCTCTTCTTGGGTTGCGTCACGTTCGACGCCCATGATCTTGTAGTAGTCCTTGAACTCCATCTGCCTACCCTTTGTTGTGTGCCCTGCAAGATAATAATTGCCAGGTATGTTGCATGTTGAAAGTGAATCGTTTCTGCTCAGTAATGCAAGGGGCCTTGCTGGTAAAACTGTGACAGTTGTTTATGCACAGCAGGACAGCATTTCTTTAGCGTATCCGGTGCCGTAAATAAATATTCGCTCGTTACTGCAAAAAATTCTGCGGGATTGGTGGCGGCATAGGGGTTGATAAACCCCCTGTGCCCTGCCTCCAACTGTTTGCGCAAAGCCTCGTAAGTTGTATTGAATTCACTGCCCCATGTTTGGCTGTTCATGCCGGGGCGCAAGGGCGGCAAGCCGTTTGCCATGCCGTTGCGGCCATCCAGCTTGTGTGCAAACTCATGCACTACCACGTTGTGACCGGGGTGAGCATGAAAGCTGTCTTTGCGTACATCGTCCCAGGATAAAATCACCGGCCCGCGCAGCCATGCCTCGCCGCTCAAGGTGGTGGCTTCGTTGTCGACCAGACCATTCTCCTGCCGTTGTTCATGGTTGACGCGGAAAGTGCCGGGATAGAGGATGACTTCAACCCAGTTATCGAAGTACTCCACATCCAGTTTCAATATCAGCAAACAGGCTTGTGCCGCCACGACGATGCGCATCGGCAACGTCACATGCAAGCCCTGCACGCCGTTGATGGCCTTGTTATGCAGGAACCAAGTTGTCAGTTCACGCAAATGCGCCAGTTCAACTGCATCCAGCCCGCGCAGAACGGTGATCTGGCTGGTCATTTTGTGCCAGATTGACAACGGTATCCGATTGCGCTGCAAAATCCGGCGCATCTTCCAGCGCTCGAAAGTTTTCGTCAATGATCTCAAGATGGATGCATCAAAATAATTTCATGCCGGCTACTGCAAGACAATCTTGTCCACCGCTGTATGCATGGCTGAGAGTATGAGTTCGTTTGCTGCTTGCTGGTCGATTTCGGGGATATCCCAGCCAAAGATGGAGCGATATTTTTCATATAATTTCCGCATATCGTCAATAATTTCACTGCGGTGAGCCTCAATCTCCAGTTGTTCCATTTTCTGCATAATTTTTTCCTTTTTAAAGTGTTATTTAAAGGGATGGATTATTTCCACATGACATTGACTTTTGCATTAGCAGCGTCTGAGAGCAACTCAATGAGCGGTCGCGCCCGGGTGGCCATGCTGGTTGTTTGCCTATCCGTTTCCTTGGCGGGTATTGAGGTTTCCGTTGCATCAATAGCCGCAGACAAGCGATTCAGCGCCGCAGGCACATCATCGGCAAGTATGGCGCTGGGCACGGTCCCGCTGTGACCCATCATATGCAGCATGTCAATTGCGATATCGCCAAACAGGGTGATGTCTGCATGGACGTCCGTTGAAAAAGTGACCAACATAAAACGCTCCTCCATCATGTGATTTAAAAAACTTTGCAAAGTTGCATTGCCTGCATGCACGTGATTATTCACGGTTCACAGAACGTTGTCTGTGCGCTATCGAACCAAGAGAGTAATCGCATCCATCGCAAACAACTTGGCTTTGAATCCGCAACACATTGCTTTTGAATCATATTTATTTCTTGGGCGGTATTCTCCAAGCCCTGGTCTGATTGCGCCAGCATAAACGTTATCACCGTCCGTGTGGAGGGACGTACAGATAAGGTTCGTCAGTAAAAACTGTGGGCAAGACACTTCCTGCTAACTATTTCAACCTATGGATAAGCCTGTAGGGTGAGTCTGATTAAACCCAGATTATCCATTAGCATCCCAGCCCCCTCTATGCCCCCTCGCTGCGCTCTCCCCCTTGTCAGAGGGAGAGCCGAACCCGCTCCTCCCCTGTCAAGGGGAGGTTGGGAGGGGTTTGGGTGCATTCCGCCTGATGGACAATCTTGAATTAACAATCCCAATTTTTTGTACAGTGGAAATTGTGGAGCTGCTAAAAAAAACAGGTATAGACCAGCCACAGATTCCGCTGACGTGGCAAAAATAAACGCTAAGCATGGCGACTGTGGTGTTACCGCGGGAGTAAACATCACCACACCTTTTACTTTGGCTGCCCAACGTTCGGATTAACTCGCAGGTGCGGCTTTATCGCGCCAGTCCTGCTTGAATAAAATACCAGGACTTGTCGTTTTGGACCATGCCTCGAGTTGATTCAGAATGTTGACGATTTGAACGCCTTGCTCGCTTAGTGCATAGCTGACCGTTCGGGGAAAAGTAGCCAGCGGCGTCTTGTCGATCAACCCGCGCTGTGCAAGCGCAGACAGGCGCTCAGCAAGTACCTTTTGGCTGATGCCGGATAACAACGTGAGCAACTCGCCATGTCGTTTGGGGGAAACCGAAAGGTGCCATAGCAGGAGCGCGCTCCAGCGATGGCCGAGAAAAACCAGCCAATCTTCAACGGGGCAGTCTCTGGGCGCGCGCCGCGTGGGCGTGTCCAGGACCAGGCTGGTTTTGATATTGCGGGTTTTCATGATCTGGTTCTTACCATTTGGTTAGCATTGAAGAGACGTGATTTGATACGGTTCATGCAAAATATTATTCAGGAGAACTTCATGTACAAAGTTAACATGCCACACGAGATGAATCAAATGTTCGCCCGCGCCTTCAATACTCGCGACATCAGCAACCTCATGGCGCTTTACGAAGAAAAAGCTGTATTACGCATCGATACAGAGAAAAATTACACGGGCAAGGCCGCGATCAAGGTAGAGCTTAGTAAGCTGCTGTCCATGCCAGGCACAATGTTGTCCCAAAATAATTTTTGCATTGAGTACGAGAACCTTGCCCTGCTCCGAGCAGATCACTCCATCGTCAATACGGACGGAGAGATAATTTTCTCCGGCAGTTCAGCCGAGATTGTGCGCAAGCAGCCCGATGGTACTTGGCTTTACATTATCGATCACGCGATGGGTGCTACGCTACCGCGTGTCGATGTAAAGATTATGGGAAAACCCTGAGCTGAATCGCACACGGCATTACGTGAGCGTGAGCAACGGAGAAATGTCACCAAGTGGAAACCCAGCGTTTGATATGAGGGGTGTGTAGAGACCGCTGGCCAGAGCGCATTCTCTCGATGGAAGGGTTAAGCTGCAACAATATACGCACCTCGAATTTCCTGTGTTTGTTCGGTCACCGCGCGAACAATCGCCTTCGCAATTTTTGCTCCGCCGGTAGCTGAAGGTTCAATTGGATTGGCATAGTCGCTTACCCCCGTACAAACAAGCCATAGGTCAATGACTTTGAGGCAATGTTCCGTCGCTACTCAAATGCAATATCAGCCAGCTCATTCATAGTGTGTCCACATGGGCAGGACGCGTACGGTTTTTTCCCTGATAAATATTTCGTACACGATACGGTGCTGAATATTGATGCGGCGCGAGTAAGCACCTGCCAAATCACCGACCAATTTCTCGAAAGGTGGTGGATTCTGAAACGGATCATTGGCGAGCACCGCAAGCAGTGCCTGTGCTTTTGCTGATGCCGGCGGCCGCTGTGGCGTACCAAGCAGAGCAAAAAGCCGGGCAAACACCAAGCGGGTTATCTGGCGGTATTCCCTGAGTTCGCTCAGGTCGACGTGCAGCGCGCCGGCGAACAGCAGCAGCGACAGCATGCCCTGCATCAGCACGTCGGAGAAGTCGATCGAGCGCAGCAGCGACTCCTCGTACTGGCGCAGGCCGTGGGCCACGCCCACGGCGTCCAGCGCAACCAGCGCCAGCGAGAACACCAGCGCGGTCGCCATCACGCCGATGGTCGTGGGCATGCCGATGAAGCGGTGGTTGAGGTACGCCAGCAGCGCGGTGATGACCAGGCAGACGGCGGCGATGTCCAACATAGGCGGTGCCGGGATTGGTTGACGATGGGGCGAGTGTACCTTGAAGGGCGCGCCCTCCGGGCGGGGGCGCGCCGGCCGCAGCCGCGCGGGTCAGCGGCTGCGAATCACCACCAGGCGGTCGTTGCCCGACTCGGCGCCCCACAGCTCGCCCGGTCGCCCGAGTATCTGGCGCACGCCGGCGCCGCTGCGGTCGCTGGGAAAGCTGCGGAATTTTTCCGTGACGGGATCGAGCCGCCCCAGCGCGACGTCATGCGGGTGACTGCCCGGCGGGACCGCGTAGTAGCGCACCTCCTCCGCCTGCGCGCACATTCCCGCAACGGCCAGCGACGACAGCAGCAACACCGAAAGCAGACTTTTCATGGACACCTCCCGGCGGCATATTGAACGTTGCGCAAGCGCCTGACAAGGGGTGGGTACGGGGGGTGGGTACAGCCCGAGGGATTTCAATGCGTCATCGGGCGGCTGCGTCCAACAGCGGCCAGCGACAATCATCTGCCTTAACGTCGCGGCGCGGCGACCGCGGCCCATCGCGCGGTGTTTGAGGTCAAACGGTTCCGTGGCGCTGCGCACGAACAAGAAAAAGCCGGAGACGCTTTTTATGCGCTCCGGCTAGAAGGTGGAGTCTCAAAGGAGGAGGAGGAGAAACCCCACGGATGAATGATACCTGCCTATGGCCGGATACCTATGTGACAAAAATCACACAACCTTGGCCAACAGCGGAAGTTTAGATCGACGGACGCAATGACCGCTCCCGGGTCCGAGCGTCTACTCCCGATAATGATAGATCGGACTTAATCTGATAGACAATGTCCGGCTCAGCCGGCCAAGTAGATAACTATGGGGTGCAATGTCCGATCGAACAAGGCATGGCATCTCGTGGCGGAAACAGTCACGCATCGAGACGTCCAATTCCTGGTTTTGCCAGTTCTCTTAACCGCAATTGCGAGAGCTGAGCTTGGTGTTCAGAACCCCCGACCGATCTCGGCCCATGCGCGGGTGGAAGCCGTGTTCGCCACGAGTACGGGGATCGAGCCAATGGGTGTGGCGACATAGACCCTGGCGCTCCACTGATCCGGTCCCGCCCAGTTCAGCCCCACACCCGCACCGCTCAAGCGAGCGCTGTTCGCCCCGGCAACCCAGGCGTTCTTGTTCGCCGTCACATATGCGCTGTCGACGAAAGCCACAGCCTGCCATTGACCACGCAAGACACTGCCGAGGTTGTGCCGGAATTCGGCGCTGGCCACATAACCGTTGTCGCCTGAAATCGCTCCCATGTCATAGGCGCGCACCGTGTAAGGCCCGCCCGCGGGCATTTTCTGCGACGGGTCCAGGTTGTCGCCGGCCAACTGGCCGGAGAAAGCGAGATACACCGTATTGCTCGCGCTCAGGCCTTGCAGGCGGACGAAGTTCGCATTCCATTTCGAGAAGCGGCCCTCGGTATTCGCAGTCGCGGCATCCGCCGCCTGCGCGGCTTCGTCGTCGAAGCCGACGCGTCCCGTTGTCCAGACCACGTTCCAGGAACTGACGGCGCCCGCCAGGAGTGAATCCCGCCCGTCCCCGCCAAGTATCGCAGTCCAGTCCGCAAGGGACCGGTCATTCCGGATCGCGCTCGCGTCGATACGGTCGCGCAGTTGCAGGCGGTCGTACTGGATCTGCCCGTAAATGTTGGCATCCCGGCTACGCAGGAGCGGGTGCTTCGCCCACAGGCTTTGCACCTGTGCGGTGCCGTGCGCGTTCAGGGAAGCGAGCGGCTCGCCCAGGATATAGCGCAGCGCCGAGTACGACCCGCCCAGGCGCGTACCGCGTCCGTTCAACAGCGATTCGTACGTGATGCGCCCGTAATTCATCCCGCTTCCCGAACTGAGGCCGTTCACACTCAGGACATCGCCGTGATGCAGTGGATTGATGAAGTTCATCGTCCCGCCGACGCGCGCCCTCCCGGTATAGCGGTTGCCGTAATTGTCCAGAAACACATTTCCCGCGACCGTCGGGCCGGGGGTGGTGTTCACCAGCAGGTCCGACGTCCCTACGGTTTCGCCGGGCTTCAATGTCGCGGCGACCACGACGCCGGGAATATCGGAGAGCAGCAGCAGGCCATGGTCCAACGCCGTCTGGTCGATGGCCTGCCCGCTTTGCAGGGGGGAAAGCGTAGCCTGCAACAATGGATCGTTGACGCGGCTGCTATTTTCGAGACTGATTTTGCCGTAGCGCGCTTCGATGACCTCGATGATCACCACACCGTCCCGAATCGCCTGCGCCGGGATGATCGCCCGCGCCAGGGGGTAGCCGTGACTTTGGTAATAGTCGGTTATACGTGCGGCGAGTTCACCCAATTCGGAAAGGCTGAGGCTCTTCCCTTCCGCGTCCGCCACCAGCGCGTGCAGGGTTGGCGTATCGAACAGGGTATTGCCCGAGATTCGGATGGTCTTCACTTCGAAATGCGCGCTCGGCGGCAGCTTCGCGCCGCCTTGGCGTTCGATCGTCAGCCCCGTACCGGTGGACGGGGGCAACGGGGGCGTGACTGGTTGAATCTGTCTCAGGATCGAGCCTGCGTCGGGAGCGACCGGGCTCTGAGCCTGAGCGGCCAGCGGGACAAGGGCGGCCAACAGCGCCGCCAATAACAAACTCAAGCTTGCACGTAGTCTGGTAGCAAACATCACGGCGTCCTTTTTCATTTCTGTTGCCTGTCTTTGTCCTTGTCCGTCAGCCTCATGCCGCCGTCGATAATTTGCAGTGACGGGCCCCTCGCGCCGCCGATGTTCATCATGGTATTGACCACAGTGCCGTTGCCGGAGCCCGATGAGGATGCGTCGCCTCCAGCGATTGCCACATGCCAGCGCGGTTCGGTTGTCGGGGAGTCACCGGCGTCCGATGAGGGTGTGTCGCCTCCAGCGACCGCATCAGAACTGGAACTCTCTCTCACCGTAAGCTTAGGCGACAGGGTGATCTCTGCAGGCTTGGTGCTCGCTTGGGGCGCGAGAATGTTCGACTGCAGTTGCGCCGGCGCGCTCTCAGCCTGCTTCTGCGGAGTATCGGGTGCCAGCGCCGGGGGAACGGGGTTGACGGTCGGGGTGGCGGCGCCGATGGTCAGCGTGCCGTCGACAAGGGTGGTGAAGTCGTAGTTGGTGGCGGCCAGGGTGCCCGCACCCGCCGTGATCGTCGCCGTGCCCACGTTGGTGGTCAAGCCGGCCAAGGTGGTGGCGCTACCCGCACCAGCAAAGCCTGCCGCGGTGCCGCTAGTCTCGCCGTTGACGAAGCCGCTCACCGTCGTGGTCAGGGCCGGATTGGCCGCGCCGTAGAGGCGACTGTTGTCGTCCGCCGTCACCGTCAGGTGCGCCTGGCCGATGGTCAGCGTGCCGTCGACAAGGGTGGTGAAGTCGTAGTTGGTGGCGGCCAGGGTGCCCGCACCCGCCGTGATCGTCGCTGTGCCCACGTTGGTGGTCAAGC
>JBBQXA010000105.1:0-8799 GCA_038210095.1 Burkholderiales bacterium | reverse complement strand
CGGCGTGGCGCGCGAGAAGCTGATCGGCACCGATTTCTCCGACTACTTCACCGAGCCCGACAAGGCGCGCGAGGGCTACCAGCAGGTGTTCGCCCAGGGTTTTGTCACCGACTATCCGCTCACCATCCGCCACCAAGACGGCAAGTTAACCGATGTTTTATACAACGCGTCGGTGTACAAAGATGTGGATGGCAATGTGCTGGGCGTGTTCGCCGCCGCGCGCGATGTTACGGAAAGCAAACGCCTGGATCAGGTGTTACAGGGGAAAAACCTTGAGTTGCAAGGTGCCAAAGATACTGCCGACGCCGCCAATCGTGCCAAGAGCCATTTTCTTTCCACCATGAGTCACGAGATACGCACGCCAATGAACGCCATCATCGGCATGTCTCACCTGACACTGAAGACCGATTTGACGGCACGCCAGCGCGATTATCTGAAGAAGATACACGGAGCCGGTAAAAACTTGCTCGGCATCATCAACGATATCCTCGATTTTTCGAAGATTGAGGCCGGCAAGCTGACCATCGAGCAGACTGTGTTCGATCTAGAAAAGGTGCTAGACAATGTTGCCAATCTGATCACAGAAAAATCCAATTCAAAAGGGCTGGAGTTAATCTTAAATGTAAGTCGGGAGGTGCCTAACGTATTGATTGGGGATCCGTTGCGCCTGAGCCAGATCCTGACCAACTACGTCAACAACGCCGTCAAATTCACCGAGACCGGCGAGATCCAGATCAACATTCGAGTACAAGAACAGAGCGATAAAGATGTGCTGCTTTATTTTTCCGTGCGCGACACTGGCATAGGCTTGACTCCCGAGCAACGCGGACAGCTGTTTCAGTCCTTCCAGCAAGGAGATACCTCAACCACGCGCAAGTATGGCGGCACCGGTCTCGGCTTGGTGATCGCCAAGAATCTTGCCGAAATGATGCACGGCGAGGTCGGGGTCGACAGCGAGTACGGTAAAGGCAGCACGTTCTGGTTTACCGCCCTTCTCGGCAAGGGCGTCAGCAACAAGCGCAAACAAGTATTGAGTGCCGACTTGCAGGGCCGCCGTGTGCTGGTGGTTGATGACAATGAGCATGCGCGTGCGGTGCTGTGCGATCTGCTCAAAGGCATGAATTTAATTGCCGATGAAGCTTCGTCGGGTGAGCAGGCGATCAAATCTGTCGGGTTGGCTGAAGACGAGCACAAGCCTTACGAGATTGTGTTCCTGGACTGGATGATGCCCGGCATGGATGGCATCGAGACGGCGCGCCAATTGCGCGCAAGACAATTCAAACACATACCGCATCTGCTCATGGTGACGGCCTACTCGCGTGAAGACGTCATTGAGGATGCCGAGTTGGCCGAGCTGGAAGCCGTGCTCATCAAGCCGGTTAATGCATCAGGGCTGTTCGATAGCGTGGTGCGTGTGCTAGACGGTACATTTGTCGAGCAGCGGAATAGTTGCGATGCGCCGTCATTGCTGGAAGAGCAACTCGTCACCATCGGTGGAGCGCATATTTTGCTGGTTGAGGACAACGATCTCAATCAGGAAGTCGCCACCGATCTGCTGCGCGGTGCCGGCTTCATCGTCGACCTGGCAGAGGATGGCGAGGTTGCCGTACGTAAGGTCAAGGAGGTCGACTATGACATCGTGCTCATGGACATGCAAATGCCAGTGATGGACGGCATCACGGCGACGCAGGAAATCCGCAAGCTACCCCGTTTTGCAGATTTGCCCATCGTCGCCATGACCGCCAACGCAATGGAAGGTGACCGCCAGCGCTGCATTGATGCGGGCATGAACGATCACGTGGCCAAACCCATCGAGCCTGACGATCTTTGGAAAGCGCTGCTGAAGTGGGTCAAGGTGAAGCGCAACGCCGACAGCGTGAAGACAGCGAACATTGCGGCGACTGGCAACCAGATTCCCACCGACATCGCCGGGCTGGATACCGAAAGCGCGCTAAGGCGCATACGCGGCAAAAAACCGCTTTACCTGTCGATGCTGAATAAATTCGTCGCGGGGCAGAAGCATATGATCGTAGAGATTCGTGCCGCGTTAGAGAGCGGAGATCCAAGCACAGCCGAGCGTTGCGCGCACACTGCCAAGAGTGTTGCTGCTTCCATTGGTGCTATACAAGTGCAGGAGCTTGCATTTGCAGTCGAGCATGCCATCAAGAACGGCGCACCGCGCGATCAGTTGGACGCTGCAATCCAAGCTCTTGCACTGCCATTGGGCGAGTTGATTGTGGCGCTGGAACGTGCCTTGCCTGCGCAAGCAGACAAAGAGTAGAACCATGCCCAAGATTAAACCCGGCAGCACGACTAACCACAAAGCTACCGTTAACGTAGATGTCATGTCCGAGAGCCCGCACCAGGAGGCGTTGCATCGGGCAGGTGCATTACAGCGCGCGATAGTCAACAGCGCCACTTTTTCTAGCATTGCCACCGACGCGCAGGGGGTGATCCAGCTATTTAACGTCGGTGCCGAACGCATGCTCGGCTACACGGCTACTGATGTCATCGGCAAGATGACGCCGGCTGACACTTCCGACCCGCAGGAAGTAATCGCGCGCGGCAAGACACTGAGCATCGAGTTCGCTACAGAGATTGCTCCGGGGTTTGAGTCTCTAGTCTATAAAGCCTCGCGTGGACTCGAAGATATTTACGAACTGACCTATATACGCAAGGATGGCCTGCGCTTACCCGGTGTAGTTTCGGTCACGGCGTTGCGCGACGATCAAGGCGCCATCATCGGCTATCTGTTGATCGGCACCGACAACACCGCACGCAAACAGGCGGATGAGGCACTACTGCGAGCGGACGCGTTGCAGAGTGCGATTTTCAACAGCACCAACTTTTCCAGCATCGCCACCGACGCACAGGGCGTAATCCAGATCTTCAATGTCGGCGCCGAACGGATGTTGGGCTACACCGCGGCTGAGGTGATAAACAAGATTACCCCGGCCGAATTTTCCGATCCGCAGGAATTGATCGCGCGGGCCGAAGCGCTGAGTATCGAACTTGGCACCACGATCACGCCCGGATTTGATGCGCTGGTATTCAAGGCCGCGCGCGGCATTGAGGACATTTACGAGCTGACCTCCATTCGCAAGGATGGCAGCCGTCTTTCAGTGATCCGATCGGTCACGGCGCTGCGCGATGCGCAGGAAGCCATCATCGGCTACCTGTTGATCGGCACCGACAACACCGCACGCAAGCAGGCGGAAGAGGCACTGCTGCGAGCGGGCGCGTTGCAGAGTGCGATTTTCAACAGCGCCAACTTCTCCAGCATCGCCACCGACGCGAATGGCGTGATCCAAATTTTCAATGTCGGTGCCGAACGGATGCTGGGTTACACCGCAGCCGAGGTGATGAACAAGATTACCCCGGCCGAAATTTCCGATCCGCAGGAATTGATCGAACGCGCCAAGGCGTTGAGCGCCGAACTTGGCACCCCGATCAACCCTGGCTTTGAAGCCTTGGTGTTCAAGGCCACGCGCGGTATCGAAGACATCTATGAGCTGACCTCCATACGCAAGGACGGCAGTCGTATCCCTGTAGCCTTGTCGGTCACGGCGCTGCGCGATGCGCAGGAGGCCATCATCGGCTATCTGCTGATCGGCACCGACAACACCGCACGCAAGAAGATCGAGGCGGAGCGCATGAAGCTCGATCAGCGCGTACGCGACCAGCAGTTCTACACACGTTCACTGATCGAATCCAATATCGACGGGATCATGACTACTGATCTTCAAGGCATCATCACCGATGTCAACAAGCAGATGGAGGCGCTTACCGGCTGTACGCGCGATGAGTTGATCGGTGCACCGTTCAAGAGTAACTTCACTGATCCGGAACGGGCCCAAGTAAGCATCAAACAGGCTCTGGCCGAGGGTAAAGTCGCCGACTATGAACTCACTGTGTGCAGTCGGGACGGCAAAGAAACGGTCGTGTCCTTCAACGCGAGCACCTTCTATGACCGGGACAGGAAGCTGCAAGGCGTGTTTGTCGCCGCGCGCGATGTTACGGAGCGCAAACGCCTGAATCATGTGCTAGAGGAAAAGAACATCGAATTGGAGAGCGCTAAAGTAATCGCGGAAAAAGCCAGTGTATCGAAATCGGATTTCCTGTCCAACATGAGCCACGAGATACGCACCCCGATGAATGCCATCATCGGCATGTCACACCTGGCGCTGAAGACCGAAATGACACCGCGCCAGCGCGACTATCTGAAGAAGATTCAAGGCTCCAGCCAGTACCTGTTGCATATCATCAATGACATTCTCGACTTCTCCAAGATCAATGCGGGCAAGCTGACCGTGGAACAGACCGTGTTCGACCTGAACTCGGTATTGGAAAACATCGCCAATCTGATTGGCGAAAAGACGACGGCGAAGGGGCTGGAACTCGTCTTCGACGTGGCGAATGACGTACCTATCGAACTGATGGGCGACCCGCTACGGTTTGGGCAGATACTCATCAACTACGCCAACAATGCCGTCAAATTCACCGAGACTGGCGAGATAGTTATCGTCATTCGCGTGCAGGAGCAAAGCGACAAGGATGTGCTGCTTTACTGCGCCGTGCGCGACACCGGCATCGGCTTGACCTCCGAACAGCGTGAACAACTGTTTCAGCCCTTTCAACAGGCCGACACCTCAATCACGCGCAAGTACGGCGGCAGCGGTCTCGGACTGTCCATTTCGATGAAACTCGCCAAGCTGATGCACGGTGAGGTTGGCGTCGAAAGCGAGTTGGGTCGTGGCAGCACGTTCTGGTTCACCGCGCGCCTGGGTAAGTGCGTTGAAATCAAACACCCATTGATACTGAGTCCAGATCTGCAAGGCCGCCGCGTGCTGGTGGTGGACGACAACGACAACGCCCGCATCGTGCTGGGGAACATGCTCAAAAACATGAATTTCATTATGGACGAGGCGTGTTCAGGCCAGTTGGCACTAGATGCTGTGTCACGCGCCGATGCGCTGGGGCAGTCTTACGACATCGTTTTCCTCGACTGGCAGATGCCCGGCATGGATGGGATCGTGACGGCGCGGGAAATACGCGCGCTGCCGCTCAAGTGCTTGCCGCACATGGTCATGATGACAAGCTATGGCCGCGAAGATGCCATCAGAGACGCCGATAATGCCGAACTGGATGACGTGCTCTTCAAGCCCATCAGTGCATCCGTATTGTTCGACAGCGTGGTAAACGTGCTGGACCGCACAGCATCGGAGCGATGCAAAATGGCCGACGCCCCATCCATGCTGGAGCATAGCTTGGCCTCCATCAAGGGCGCGCGCATTTTGCTGGTCGAAGACAACGAAATCAATCAGGAGGTCGCGACCGAACTATTGCGCGATGTAGGCTTCATCGTTGATCTTGCCGAGAACGGCGATATCGCGGTGCGCATGCTCAAGGAAACCGCTTACGACATCGTATTGATGGACATGCAGATGCCGGTGATGGATGGCGTCACCGCGACGCGGGAGATACGCAAGTTGCCCGGATTCGCCCAGTTGCCCATCGTCGCGATGACCGCCAACGCGATGGAAGGCGACCGCCAGCATTGTCTGGAAGCCGGCATGAACGACCATGTTGCCAAGCCCATTGAACCGGACGATCTGTGGAGGGCGCTGCTGAAATGGGTGCCGGTGCGACATACCGTCAGCGCCGCGGTGTCCGCAGGTCGGGATTTGCCGCACGACGGTGTGATTCCCGGCGATATCGCAGCTATCGCAGCTATCGCCGCGCTCGACACGGAGAGCGGGCTACGGCGCGTGCGCGGCAAGCAGCCGCTTTATCTGTCGATGCTACGCAAGTTCGTCGCTGGACAGAAGAATGCCGTCGCCGATATTCGCGCGGCACTTGAGAGCGGCGACTTGGCGACCGCCGAGCGCCTCGCCCACACCACCAAAGGGGTTGCCGGCAACATCAGCGCAGCACCGGTGCAGGAGCTTGCAGCCGAAGTTGAGCATGCCATCAGAGAGCGCCAGCCGCGTGACCAGATAGAGGCACTGCTCGATGCACTTGCGCCGCCACTGGACGAACTGGTCGCGGCGCTTGCACGTGCGCTGCCAGCTGAACAGGACTGGGTGCAGGTCGTCGTGGATCAGGTCCAGCTGGCTGCGGTGCGCGCGAAATTGGAAGCACTACTCGCCGACAACGATGCCGAAGCGGGTGATGTGCTAGACGAAAATGCCGACCTGCTCCATGCCGCATTCCCGAAACACTATCGCCGGATTGACGCCGCGATCAAATCCTTCGATTTCGAGGCTGCTCTGGTTGAAATCAAGGATGCTTGCGCAACGTCTACTTAAGGAACCTATTTCATGGACACAATGGACTTTAACGACAAGATCACCATACTGGTGGTGGACGACATACCGGACACCCTCGCGGAGATAAGTGAGCTGCTCAAGGACTACTACCATGTCAAGGTCGCCAACAACGGCGAAAAAGCGCTTGAAATCGTCGCTGCCGATCATCAACTTAGCCTGATTCTGCTCGACATCATGATGCCGGGCATGGATGGCTACGAGGTATGCCAACGCCTCAAGGCCGACCCGAAAACGCAGGATATTCCGGTGATTTTTCTCTCTGCCAAAGTTGAGATGGCAGATAAAATAAGGGGACTCGAACTGGGTGCGGTCGACTACATCAGCAAGCCGCTCAGTCCGCCTATCGCTCTGGCACGGATCAAGACCCATCTTGCCCTAAAGGCCGCATTCGATTCCCTGCACGACAAGAATGCAGCCCTCGAACTTTTAATCAGCAATATCGATTACCTGCGCGACAAGGACGGATACATCGAATACGAAGTCTCCAGACGTATTGCGCTCTCAGGAATGCCGCCTAAATTTCCACTTAAGGAGCCCATTCCATGACTTCAATTGAATTTACCGACAAGGCCACCGTACTGGTGGTGGACGATACTGCGGACAATCTGGCGCTGATGAACGGCCTGCTCAAGGACGACTACCGGGTTAAGGTCGCCCACAACGGCGAGAAGGCCCTCTGGATAGCCTCCGCCGCCCCCACCCCAGACCTTATTTTGCTGGACATCATGATGCCTGGAATGGATGGCTACGAGGTATGCAGAGCACTCAAGACTGATCCGAGGACGCGGAATATTCCGGTGATCTTCCTCACCGCCAAGGCTGAGATTGAAGATGAAAAAAAGGGACTCGAACTGGGCGCCGTCGACTACATCACCAAGCCTATCAGTCCGCCCATCGTTCTGGCACGGGTCAAGACCCATCTCGCCCTGAAAGCATCAGCCGATTTCCTGCGCGACAAGAACGACTACCTTGAACTCGAAATTGCCAAGCGCACGCGCGAAATTGCGGCGATTCAGGACGTGACTATCTTGATGATGACCTCACTGGCGGAGACGCGTGACACCGACACCGGCAACCACATCCGCCGCACCCAGCGTTACATCAAGGCACTAGCGGAAAAGTTGCGGACTCATCCCCGCTTCGCCCACTATCTAACCGATCACAACATCACCATGCTGTATAAGTCCGCACCGCTCCACGACATCGGCAAGGTGGGCATCCCGGATCGTATCCTGCTGAAGCCGGGACGTTTCGAGCCTGAGGAGTTTGAGATCATGAAGACGCACGCCGCGCTCGGCCACGCCGCCATCGAGTACGCCGAGAAGTCGCTCAATGCCAAGGCTGAATTCCTCACCACGGCCAAGGAAATCGCACTGTCGCATCAGGAGAAGTGGGACGGCAGCGGCTACCCGCAAGGACTTTCCGGCGATGACATTCCCATCTCCGCACGCCTGATGGCACTGGCCGATGTCTATGATGCCCTCATCAGCCAGCGTGTCTACAAGGCAGGCATGTCGCACGAAGAGGCCGTTGAAATTATCCGGCCGGGAAAGGCATTCCACTTCGACCCGGACATTGTAGATGCCTTCATGGAAATCCAGGACGAGTTTCGTGCCATCGCCGCACAATTTGGCGATTCGGACACGGACATTCAGCAGAAAGTCCAATACCTAAAGCTGGCCAGCCACACGGCCGCGACTTCCACTTGAGGAGATCAGCATGAATACCACCCACTTGCTCCACAAGGCCACCGTGCTGGTGGTGGACGACACCGCGGACGACCTCGCGCTGGTAAGCAACCTGCTCAAGGACAGCTATCAGGTGAAGATCGCCAACAACGGCGAGAAGGCGCTTGAAATTGCTGCCGCCGAAAATCCGCCCGATCTGATTTTGCTCGATATCATCATGCCGGGCATGGACGGCTACGAGGTATGCCAGCGCCTTAAGGCCGATTACAAGACACGGGACATTCCAGTGATCTTTCTCACGGTCAAGGCCGAGCTAGAAGATGAGAAAAAGGGCTTCGAACTGGGTGCAGCCGACTACATCATCAAGCCGATCAGCCCATACATCGTGCTGGCGCGGGTCAAGACGCATCTTGCACTGAAGGCGGCATCCGATTCACTGCGTACCCAAAACACATACCTTGAGCTCATAGTCGCCAATGCCGATTTTCTGCACGACAAAAATGCCGATATAGAACTCGAAGTCGCTAGACGCATGCTTGCTCTCAGAAACGCTGCCGCAGCTTCCGATTAAGAAGCCAACCTTAAGGTCCAACATCTGCTGTATTGCAAGTCGGGTTTTAACCCAACCTAAGGGGGCGGAATAAATTCCACAAAGAACGAAGCTCTATACTCGCGCAAGCCAGAACTAAGCTAAGTAAGACCGGGCAATGATTAGTGAACAAACCGTATTTCTGGTCGTCGACGATTTTGAGGCACGCAAGGCAAGCAAAGCGGCACAGGAC
>JBBQXA010000104.1:0-8831 GCA_038210095.1 Burkholderiales bacterium | reverse complement strand
CACACGACTAATCGCCGAACAATGATCCTTGACGTACAGCCAGTCGCGGATCTGCTGCCCATCACCATAAACCGGCAGCGACTTGCCCGCGAGCGCGTTGACGATCATCAACGGAATCAACTTTTCCGGAAAGTGATAAGGGCCGTAGTTGTTCGAGCAGTTGGTGGTGAGCACCGGCAGGCCGTAAGTGTGGTGATAAGAACGCACCAGATGATCGCTGGCGGCCTTGCTGGCGGAGTAGGGACTGTTCGGTTCATAGCGATGAGTTTCGGTGAAAGCCGGATCTTGCAGCCCTAGTGAACCGTATACTTCATCGGTAGAAACATGCAGAAATCTAAAATCGGATTTAGACGCATCATCCAGCGTCCCCCAGTAGGCGCGCGTCGCTTCGAGCAGATGAAAGGTTCCGACCACATTGGTCTGAATGAAATCTTCCGGACCAAGGATGGAGCGATCCACATGGCTTTCGGCAGCAAAATTCACCACCGCTCGCGGACGGTGTTCGATTAGCAACCGACTCACCAGCTCCTGATCAGCGATGTCACCCTGCACGAAAATATGGCGGGGGTCGTCCTTGAGCGAGGCGAGGTTTTCCAAATTTCCCGCATAGGTAAGCTTGTCGAGACTGATAACAGCCTCATTGTGCCGAGCACGCCAGTCGAGGACGAAGTTCGAACCGATGAAACCTGCACTGCCGGTGACTAAAATCATTTCAGATGAATCCCTGCATTAGTAATTTTGATTGCGTTGTGTAGTTAACCATGATTCTGCAGTTATGCCATGTAAAGCAGGTAAAATATCACTAGATTACCCACCTTTTCAGTTTTACCATATGTCCAACACTACCGCAAAGCCATCTCCGGAAATAATTGTCAAAAGACGGGTCAACATTAATTTCGATGCGACTCCCTTTGATACTTGGTATCCAAGTAGGCCAATGACCGAAGAATTCCTGAACGCCATATCTTTTTTCTTCCCTCCCGGAGAGGCATTTTTCATTAATTCGGTTAAACACTATCAACACGGGATCACTGACCCCTTACTCAGGGAACAGGTGCAGCGTTTCATCTACCAAGAAGCAATGCATACCAAAGAGCATTCTCGTTGTAATCATTTTCTGGCGAGAACCTACCCCAATGGCGCTCGAATCGAACGTATTTGCAAGCGCTTCCTTAATTTAGTGAAAATATTTACCCCGAAGATCTGGCAGTTGGCAGTTACGTCCGCTATTGAGCACTTTACTGCCATATTGGCTGATTCTTTACTACGGAGCCAAGATTATTTCATTAGCCAGGCCCAACCAGCTTTTGCTCAACTTTGGATGTGGCATGCGGTGGAAGAAACTGAGCATAAGGCAGTTTGCTTTGACGTATATCAGCAGGTCGCTGGCAAAGGGCCTATTGCTTATTTCAATAGAGCACTTGCCATGATAGTCACCACTTTAATTTTTACAATTAGCGTGGTGATAGGTATGTTTTTCATTAAAATAAATCGAAGGCGATCTTCAGGTAAAGCGAGGTTGAAAGATAACGTACCGAGGAAAAATCTCAAAATTAATCAACGAAGCACGCTGGCGCTACTAATATCGCTGGTTCCTTGGCGGCTTTACTTTGACTACTTTAGACCTTCTTTTCATCCCTGGGATCACAATAACTCCCACCTCATAGACAAGTGGAAGCAGCGCTTTCCCGAGTTTGGCTCGCCCTAGGTAATACGCTCATTTTGGTTGAAATTATCATGAGGAATGCACATGCGATTAGATTCTCATAATTCTGATAGCCAAAATGGCGATCGGATGGGTGAATGGTTTACTATCTTAGAAGAGCTGGGGAAAAGTAGCGCCATTCAGTACGGTCGAATCGATGGCACGACCTCCGCACCTCGGTGGTTAGAGCGAAGTCACAGCCAATTTGATGGGATTGGCGGTTTACTGAATTTGCTTGAATCAGAGGAGCCCGGTACATCGTATCCGATTCCTCAGCAGCGTAATTATGCGAAAGCGAGTGCGGGAGGATTCGCGCGAATTGCAGCGGCCCAGATGTTTCGTGGCCGGGTACACCCCCTGATGATTGGACGAGAGGTCGTAACCCAAAGACCTTCGGCAAAAAACTGGGCAACGTTCACAAACGCCGAAACTACCAAAATATTGGATATGGCTAAAGCTAAAGGCGTGAGCGTGAATACACTTCTTTTGCATGAGCTTGCGCAGGCCACATTTGCTCATGCTCGACTGGGGGAGGTGCCCGTGCGCTGGATGATTCCAGTGAATCTAAGAGGCGTGCTCAATCAGCCTCATGTGCAACAAAATCACAGCACCTATCTTGAAGTGATCACGCGACCTAGGCAAACGCCTACGGCGCTTCATTTGTCGATTCAGGGAGCAATGAATCGTGGCGAACACCGAATTTTTTGGTCGGTTCTTTCACTGCTATCGGGAAGAAGTTGGACTTGGCGCAAGCGCTTCTTGCAGAAGCAGATGCATATCCTGACGGGATGTCTGGGGGCTTTTTCAAATTTGGGAAACTGGAATTCTAACGATGGGTCACCTGACTGCGGTGGACATTGGCTTTTTTGCCCGCCCGTGGCACTGTGCCAGCCGATTGGGGCGGGCTGCGTAACATGGCGGGGGCGAATGGCGTTGATGGTGCAAGTGGATTCGTCGATTTCTCAACATGATGATTTAGCATCGGAATTGATTCGTGGCTGGGTTTCGAAGCTACGGAATTGAATCCGCAGCTCCCTTTAGCTTATCGTGAGTTGCTGAGGAAAAATCAAGGTCTATCAAGTTTTTGTACAGATCAAAATTAGCAATTTTCCAATTATCAGCTCAATGACAACACCATGTAAGTCGGCGAGAATCAAATAAAAAGGTTGTCAACGTAAAAATGTCTACTCCAGCCCCCGATAAAATCGTCAGAAGACGCGTCAAGATAGACTTCGACTCGGACGCCATCGAGCATTGGTTTCCACGAGAGCGACAATTAGAGATTTTCCTGAATGCCGCATCTTTCCTCTTTCCTCCTGGGGAGGAATTTTTTATCTATTCAGTTCGGCGCTATGAGGACAGGATCAAGGATTCCGTCCTCAGAAACCAGGTGCAGCGTTTCATCTACCAAGAGGCGATGCATACCAAGGAGCATTCCCGCTTTAATCAATTGCTGGTCAAAATATATCCCCATGGAGCTTGGATCGAACGTATCGTCAAAGTCTGGCTCAATCTGACGAGGTGGTTTACACCGAAGGCCTTTCGGCTAGCAACGACCTGCGCCATCGAGCACTTCACCGCCCTTTCGTCCGACACCCTGTTGGACGATCAGGATTATTTTATCAGGCATGTTCAGCCGGTTTTCGCCCAGCTATGGATGTGGCATGCAGTGGAGGAAATCGAGCATAAGGCGGTTTGCTTCGATGTGTATCAGCACGTTGTGGGAAAAGGCCTGATCGCTTATCTCAACCGGGTGTTAGCCATGATTGTAGCCGCTCCGCTCCTTGGGCTCTGTTTGTTGATCGGCGCATCCCTCCTTAAACGTGATCTGCGATGCGACCTGAGCAATATCAGACCAGAGGATCAGGCACCAAGTGCGAAGCGTATCGCCGGTCACCGTAGCACGGCTGGTGTGATCATTGCCATTATTCGATGGCGCCTATACTTCGACTACTTCAGACCTTCTTTTCATCCCTGGGATCACAATAATGTCCACCTCATAGATAAATGGAAGCAGCGCTTTCCCGAGTTCGGCTCCTCCCCTAGCGAATCGCCCCCTTATCCTGAGCCGACGCATCGGGCATGATTCACATCCGATCACGGCTTTCTGAAAGAAAGAAGATAGTAATTCAATAGGTTGGAATCTCCCATAAAGCGGAGAAGTCGGGTGAAATGCTCGGCCGTGGGAGTGGCGCTTTGACTCAGCAAATTTTGCAGATAGCGGTAGGTGGGAAGGGTATGGCGGGTGATGTTTCGCTCCCCATGAGGCGCTAGTCGGACATTCTTTGCCAGTCGCTTGTAACGCCCCAATGTGTAACTGACATCGCAGTGGCCGAAATAATTAAATTTGCTGAACCAGTGTGATGAGCTTAGTGCCGCAACCGGAGAAAATATGGACGAAGGAACAAAATCTGACAGAGTCAGAGTACCGCCCGGCTTGAGTACACGAAAAGCTTCACTGAAAAACTTCTCGCGGCTCGGAAAATGAAAAATACATTCCACCGCCAGTAGACGATCAAAGGAAGCGTCGGGAAAAGGCAAAACGCATGCGTCGCCCTGACAAAAAGTGATGTGATTGTTCTTAAGCGGAAAAACTTGTTGTTGTGCGCGTTGCAGTTGGCGTCCATCGATATTGAGGCCGGTTAAGTGCATGCCATCGAACCGTTCGTTGAGGGATGCGACGGTACCGCCGAATCCGCAGCCAACATCGAGGACATGACTCCCTTGGGTGATATCTGCCAAGGCACACAATTCCAAGGTCAAGCGCTCTGCCGCGCGCGCGTAGTCCTCATCGTCGCAAATAGCCTGGGTTGGCTGCTCCCAATAACCCCAATGCACATGCCGTCCGAAGCTGGTTGCAACGGAAGAGTTGTTTTTGGCAAGCTGGGACAACAGAAAATCAAAATATGGAAGATGCTTGTCAGCCATCGTGTAAACCTCTTGTATAGTATTCGCTCAAGACTAGCACTGAGCCAGTCGAAATAATAGTGTGGAAAGCGCCCTTTAGATTGACGTTGGGGGCATGCTTACCATTTTTATGGTGGCTCAGCTTTTCCTTTATCTGGGGCAGGTTTGTCTTGTTCATACAGGGAAAACCAGTACCAGTGTTCTGGGCGCGCCCTAATCCAGCGATCTAAAAAGCGATCCATCTGATCGGCCAAAGTGCGCGTCCTTATGTCTTCGTTTCCCTCCCCTGGCGTTAGTTTTGGTTCGATGATCACTCGATAGCGAGCATTGCCCGTGACTTCCACATGAACAGGGATGATGTCAATGTTGTAACGTACTGCCAGCTTAGCCGTTAACCAGTGATTGCCAGATTTTGGAGTCGTTCTTCCCAAACTTGGCGAGCAGATATAGCCGTCCCTCTCTTCATCAATGTACATCAGCAGGTTGTGGCCTAGGGCAATCGATTTGGTGATCTGTCTTATCGCTTTGCTGGAAGCTGGTACCAGAATCGCTTTGCTGGAAGCTGATACTAGATTGTATTTTTGGAGCTCCTGCCAGTTCGTGCGTGCCTGAACGGCCAGACGATGGTGGACAGGGTTATTGGGTGGTGCATAAAGTGCGCAGCAGGTACCCCCTTCAAGAAGTGTCATGATGAAGCCGACTAACTCCCAGTTGGCCAGATGACAACTGGCGATAATGGCTGGATGGGATAGGTTTTCCAGGTGTTCGAGACCGATTACTTCTACGCGCCCCTCCGCAACGAGGCGCTGTAGTACCGTTATCTCCGCGTAGGTTCGGCCAACCTGGCGAGCATATTCAACAATACATCGTTCTCGCTCGTTTGCATTTTTAACGCCGCTAAAATGCTCAAAATTTCGGTGTAGTCGATCAACCCATGGGCGACTTTTTTCTATGGCTTTACGCCCTTGACGAGCGCCCAAATAACCACCGATGGCTGATACCCATTCCACTGGCAAGTGGCGCATCACAAGCGATAGCCATAATTCCGAGTATTCGGCGAGTGTTGGTTTGCGTTCTTCCCTCACAAGCGGCGCGGCTCCACAATCATCGGTAACCCGCCCATTGGGCGCAGCGTCAGACGGCATTCGATTTCGACCTTGTGGCCCGGTGGTAATTTTGCCCGAAATCGCTGTGCAAGGGTTGCCAGACAAAGAATGCCTTCTGTAAGACCGAATCGCATTCCCAAGCAAACCCGACGCCCAACGCTGAAGGGCATATAGACAAATTTGTCTGGACGAGGAACATTGGAAAGAAAGCGTTCAGGAATGAAACTATCCGGATTTTCCCAGTACAGTTCATGGCGATGCAATAACCAGGGAATGACTAGAATGATCGAATCAGGACGGATGTTTTTCCCCCGTATCTCGTCTCCCGCACGCGCTTGGCGGCTAAGCAAGGGAACTGGGGGGTAGAGTCGCATAGCTTCCTCAAATACTGCGCGTGTGTATGGCAGCTTGGAAATGTCATCAAAAGTTGGCGGGCGATTGCCTAGTACGCGGTCAAGTTCTTCGTGCAGCTTTTCCTCCACATCCTGGTCATGGGCGAGTAGGTACCATGTCCATGCGAGGGAATTTGCTGTGGTCTCATGTCCTGCCATGAACATGACGATAGCCTCATTGCGTGCCGCAGTTGCACTCAAAGGACATTGTTTTTTTGTGCCATTTTTTTCAGATTGACCCTCCAAAAGTAACGAGAGTAAGGTCAAACGACCACCTTTGGGTTGTTCTCGATGCCGTTCAATAATACGGTCAATGACATCGTGTACTTTTGTGATGGATTTATGGGATTTGGCTTTGCTGAATGGATTTTGTAGCCAACTCAGGAAGGGGAGCCCAAATGTATCAGCGATGCTAATCTGTTCAATCGAGCGCTGATATTCTGAGAACCCCAGGACCACTTGGGCCGCTTCGTTATCGGCGATATTGTCACCAAATAACGTGCGTCCGATGATTCGAGCTGTCAGTCGGGCCATTTCATTGAGCATATCCACGCGACTACCGCTTTGCAAAGAAGCCCATTGATCGGCTACTTCTTGAGCTGACTCCGACATTACTGCGGCAAATTCGGGTAATAAGTTATTTTCGAAGGCCGGAGCGCATTGCGCGCGTCGTTTTTTCCAAAGTTCACCGTCACTGATGAAGAGGCCATCTCCTAGCAAAGGCTCAAGGGCATGCCGCATCTGAGGCCCCTTGCGATCATAATTATCATGCTCATCAAGAAAAACTCGCTTGACCGTATCCGGTGAATTGCAGACGAAGTAATGCTGGCGAAAGAATTTAAACTCGAAAGTCTCTGACCTGTAGGAAGATGTACCCCAAGCAGCCAATAGATTCTTTCTGCACGCTAGCAGTGCGCGGAACCTGTTCTTATTAGCAGATTCTCGGTCTACTTTAACTGGATCAGATTTGGTCACATTAATTGAGGCTATCATAATGAAGTTGGTTGGCTAGGAGATACGGCACTCCATACCCTTAAAATTGTAACCCGATTAGATGCCTTTTATCTTTGATTTTCAACTCGCGTAAATTTCTCCACACTATTGGAGCCGAGAGTTACGAAAAACGGAGGTGTCGAATGGTAAGGCGGGAATTTAGCTTTGGGGGGGGGTAACGGAAAGCAACGAGTCACAATTACTGCTTGCTTCAAAACTTCGTGAATCATATTCGCTGAGTTACTGGGATAGCTTGATAGTCGCGTCTGCACTTGATGCTGGCTGCACCACTTTGTATAGCGAAGATATGCAACACGGGCAAACTATTAACGGTGTATTGACAATCAATAATCCGTTGACCACCCAATAGTGGCGGCAGTTTCCTGCGCTTTATTTTGCAGGTTTGACCCTGAATGAATCAATGGCCTTTGCCACAGCATCCGCCATGCTGACCCCAACCTTCGGTTGGCTTGTTTCACCAAATGAAATGCCAGCCTGACTCAAAATCCACGCTTCGAGTTTGACATGCCATTTGCGTAGAAGATCAAGCGGTCGTCGGCAATAATGCTTCTCAGCAATCGCGCTCGGCTTATGTCCCATAATTTGCGCCACAATTCCCGCTGGCGTCTCGGTCCATTCTGCCAGCGAGCCAAAGGAACGACGCAATCCATGCAAGGTTAGGTCTGGCAGCCCAACTGCAATCAATGCGCGCTTATGTCCAGGTGTCGGTTCTGACAACTGCCCATTGGCGGCGGCAGGGCTTGAAAATACCCATTCGTTACGCCTCGATAATGCGGCTAATAGGTTTGCGACATAGGGCGTTAGCGGTATTGTACGTTCACCTTCCACCTTGTCGCGGATAGTCATACTCAACCACTGAAAATCCACATCATCCCAGCGCAAAGCCCCAAGTTCACGACGGCGGGCTCCTGTAAGTAACAATGCTTGCAAATATGCCGACTGGACACAATCTTGGTCCATCCCAATAAATGCCATTAAATCAGGATCGTGATTCCTGTTGTCGTGGGTTCGAGCCCCATCAGCTACTCTAAGTATTCATGGGCCAGCGATTCGCTGGCCCTTTTTTATTTCACCGCCGTATAATCATGCAGTAAATTCACGCCTGTAAGGTTGCATAATTACTCAACGCATATCTGGCCTAGCATGGGAGCAAAGATGGTTCTTTTTTCACGCCAGTTTTTTGGTGCTTGTATTGCCTTGTCTGGGCAGGTTGCATGGGCAGAGGCATTGACCGAGCAGGAGTATTTTCAGGATTTCCCCATTGTATTAAGTGCGTCCCGGCTCGCGCAACCGCAATCAGAAGCACCGAATGCAATGACGGTGATCGATCGCAAGATGATCGAGGAATCGGGCTTCAGAAGTATTCCCGATTTATTCAAGCTGGTTCCGGGTATGTATGTCGGCTACTACAAGGGGAATACCCCTTTTGTTTCCTATCACGGTTCGCCCGACCAATATGCACGTCGCATGCAGGTCATGATAGATGGTCGTAGTGTGTATATGCCGCCTATGAGTATGGTGGATTGGACGAGCTTGCCTATTGTCGTAGACGACATTGAACGCATAGAGGTGATACGCGGCCCCGCTGCCGCATCACACGGGGCAAATTCCACTCAGGGGGTGATCAGCATCATCACAAGAGATGCTGCGACTCTATCGGGTAAACGTGTGTCGGTAACACGGGGAGAGAAGGGCATTAACGAGGCA
>JBBQXA010000103.1:0-8862 GCA_038210095.1 Burkholderiales bacterium | reverse complement strand
TGCTGCGCGGAAAATCCCATGCGGCGGAATACCTGCACACCGGCTACTGGAGCGGCAAAGCGATCCCCGAAGCGCAGCGCGAAGGCCCGACCAAGGTGATCTGGAGCGGCACTGGAAACGGCTACAGCAGGCTGCCGGGAGACGACGAGCTGCCATTCTCCGCCGACGCCCCCTATCTGCACTACGTCTCCAATGAAACGGTGGAGGGCCTGCAGTTCCAGCGCGTGCTGGGCCGCGACGATGTGCCGCGCATCTGCGACATGTCCTCCGACTTTTTGTCGCGCCCCTGCGAGGCGGAACGCTATGGGATGATCTACGCCCACGCCCAGAAAAATATCGGTCCGGCGGGCGTCACCGTGGTAGTGGTGCGCGACGACTTGCTGCCCGATGAAGCGCAACTGAACACCCTGCCCGGCTGCATGAATTACCGCAACCATATCAAGGCTCACTCCATCTACAACACCCCGCCCGTGTTCTCGATCTATGTGGTGCTGCTGGTCACGCGCTGGCTGCTGAATGAGATCGGCGGCGTGGCGCGCATGGCCGAGATCAATCGGGAGAAGGCCGCACTGCTGTATCAACTGCTGGATGGCAGCGATGGTTTCTATCGCGGTCATGCCGCCGTACCCGATCGCTCGCTGATGAACGTGGCGTTCAATCTGCCCAGCGTGGAACTGGAACAGCGCTTTCTATCCGAATCCAAAGCCGCGGGCTTTTCCGGCCTAGGCGGGCATCGCTCCCTGGGCGGCATACGCGCCTCCATATACAACGCACTGACCCTATCCGCCGTCGAACAGCTGGCCGGATTCATGCAAGACTTCCAGCGCCGCGCCGCATAACTCATGCAGCTGTACCGCTATCCATTTTTCGCCATGGGTACGCCCTGCGAATTGCAGCTCTATGCAAACGATGGAAGCGATGCCAACCGAGTCGCCGAGGCGGCGATAGACGAAGTGCTGCGCATCGAGTCGCGCTATTCCCGCTATCTTGATTCCGGCATCCTCTCGGCCATCAATCGCGCGGCGACACGAGGCGAATCAATGGCAGTGGATGCCGAGACCGCCGACCTGCTCGACTACGCCCTAGCTTGCCATGCGAAGAGCGGCGGCCTGTTCGACATCAGTTCTGGAATACTGCGCCGCGCCTGGAATTTTTCTGTCGAACACCTGCCCGAACCGGCGCAACTGAACGCCCTGCTGCCACTGGTAGGCATGGACAAAATCATCTGGCAACGCCCGCGCCTGAGCTTTACCGTATCCGGTATGGAGCTAGACTTCGGCGGCATCGCCAAGGAATACGCAGCCGATCAGGCCGCCGCCGTATGCGAGGCCCACGGCATCGGACACGGACTGATCGACCTGGGCGGCGACATCAAGGTCATCGGCCCGCATCCCGACCTCAAGCCATGGATTGTCGGCATACGCCATCCGCGCCAACCGGAGGTGGTTCACACGACGATAGAAATATCACGGGGGGCAATCGCCTCCAGCGGAGATTACGAGCGTTACATCGAAGTGAACGGGAAGCGCTACAGCCACATCCTCAACCCGCAGAGCGGCTGGCCGATACAGGCGCTGGCGTCGGTGAGCGTCATCACCGATCAATGCATGGTGGCGGGAAGTGTTGCCACGATTGCAATGCTAAAAGGTGAGGCTGGAAAACAATGGCTGACCGAAATGGGGGTATCCCATCTGTGGATAGATGCGGCGGGAAACGCGGGGGGAAACCTGTCGGGTGGAATGATCGGCGCCGCCACGAAGCCGTAGCGGCGCAGACTTAATCGATCAGGCCTTGGTGCTGACGTTGGTTCCGATCACCGAGCCGGAAACGGCCGAAGAAGTCGAACCCAATGCATTCAGCGAGGAGGTGCTGCTCGCCGCAGTTTGATGTGCCGCCTCGTTACGGTGGTGACGATTACCGTGTGTCATCATCGACTTCATGCCGGTGATGAAATCCTGCTTGGAGACCGAACCCGAACCGGAAGGATCCAGCTTGCTGAACGCTGCGTCCATGCCGATGGACTTGAACGCGGCGGGCGTGTTCATGCCATTAAACGCCTGCGCGAATTGCGCCTTGGAGATATTGCCCGTACCGGCGGTATCAATCTGCTGGAACAAGTTGGACATCTTCTGCTGCGGCGGCATACGCATGCTCGCCCCCGACATGGCTTGTGGCATTGCGGCCGCAGCCATCCCTGAAATTCCGCTGATTGTGGACATGACGTCTCCGAAAAAGGTTAACCAAAATTAATTGTGGTTCAAATTGCGGGCGGGATAATAACGCAAAATTATTTGCATGACCCGATCAAGATGAGTGGGATTTACCCGTTATTTCTTAATGACAGAAAGCCGACTGGCAACTCCCCGAACCAAGCCGTTTACTTGTCCTGCCAAAGCTTGTCCCAGCCTTCATGTCCCAGCTGTTTCAGCGTCTCGATATTGGCTTCTGGAATGTGATCGGCGTCGGGAAACGCGTCCACCGCCTTATCCACACTGTCCTCGCGCAGCAGATGCAAGGTCGGGTAAGGCGAGCGATTGGAATAATTCTCGATGTCGTCCAGTGCCGTACCCGCAAACTGGTATTGCGGATGCAGACTGGCAACCTGAAACTCATCGCCGAACTCCGGCTCGGCCACCGCGATGTCCACCGTATCCAGGAAATCGTTGAAGTCGAGGAAATCAGTAAGTACATAGGGATGAATCAGCAAGGTCGTGTCTATCTCTTCCGGCGCGGTGTCCTGCAAACGACGCAGCTCCGTCAGCAACTCTTCCAGCAAAGCCTCGGGCGTCGTCGCCTCGCTCACCACATAGCGTATCTGCTTCTTCACGTGTACCGCCTTGGCGAACGGGCAAAGATTGAGGCCGATCACGGCGCGTTCCAGCCATAGCTGGGTGGCCGCGATGATTTCAGTTTCGTTAATTTCGTTCGTCATGGTGTTCCAGAGTAAAAGTAATAAAGCGTTTTTATCCGCAGATTACGCAGATGAGACCGATTTAAAAGATAAACAAACGCGCTCTTCATTAACGGCATGGTTAATTGAGGTGGTGTTTAATCTGCACAATCTGCGGGCCAAGCTGTTTTTCAAACCACCAGCGTGGGCTCGTCCATCGCCGCGATCTGTTCGCGCAGCTCCAAAATTCGATCCTGCCAATAGCGCTGGGTATTGAACCAGGGAAAGGCGGTAGTGAAAGCCGTGTCGTCCCAGCGCCGCGCGATCCAGGCCGAATAATGAATCAGCCGCAAGGTGCGCAGTGCTTCGATCAGATGCAGTTCGCGCGGATCGAAATCGCAGAAATCCTCATAGCCCGCCAGCAAGTCGCCCAGTTGGCGCGTCTGTTCGGCGCGCTCGCCCGACAACAGCATCCACAAGTCTTGTACCGCCGGCCCCATGCGGCTGTCATCGAAATCCACAAAGTGCGGCCCGGCATCGGTCCACAACACATTGCCGACATGACAATCGCCATGCAGACGCAGATGCGACACCTCACCGGCGCGGTCGAAGCAGCGCCGCACGCCGTCCAGCGCCATCGCCACCACGCCGCGATACACCTCCACCAGTTCGAGCGGAATAAAGTCATGTGCCAACAAATACTCGCTGGGCTCGATACCAAAACTGGCGATGTCCAGCGTGGGGCGATGTTGAAAAGTCTCCAGCCTGCCCACCGCATGAATGCGACCGATAAAACGCCCCATCCATTCCAGCGTGTTGCGATCATCCAGTTCAGGCGCGCGTCCACCATGACGGCTAAACACCGCGAAGCGGTAACCGTTGTAGTCATGCAGGGTACGGTCATCAATGTTCAATGCAGGCACCACCGGTAGCTCGCGCTCGACCAGTTCGGAGACAAATCCATGCTCTTCCAGAATCGCCAACGCCGACCAGCGCTCAGGGCGATAGAACTTGGCGATCAGTGGCGGCCCCTCCTCCATCCCCATCTGATAGACGCGATTCTCATAGCTATTGAGCGCCAGCAAACGACCGTCGCCGCGCAGGCCGATGCTGTCCAGTGCATCAAGCACGACATCGGGAGTAAGAGAACTAAAGGGGTGTTGAGTTTGCATGGCGCGATTGTACGGCAGTCGGCGACCCGACGCTGGAAATGCGCACTGCGATCAGCGAAAAATACGGCGTAGCAAGGACTTCAACGATGAGGGCCAAGTAGGTTCGGCTTCGGGTGCGGGTTCGGGCTCATCCTCCGGATGGCGCATGGCGGACTTAAGCAATAGCTTATTCACCGGCTTGAGTATCGCGGGCACCGGCGGCTCTGTCCGTCGCATCAGCGGCGAGACTGACTCATCTACCAGAGACACTATCCGTCGGCTTTCCGGCTTGGGCGGTTCGTCCACCAACGACTCGATTCGTCTGCTCACGGGCTTGGGCAATTCGCCCAACACTTCTATGCTCTTGTCGGGGGATGAGTTCTGAATGACAGAGTGCTCGCCCAGTTTTTCCGGCTGTTGCGCGACTTGCATCGCCACCTCATTCACCAGCTCGGAAATCTCGCCCGCGCGTAGCGGGTCGATGCTCAATTCCCGCCACTCGCTATCGCTCGCCACCTCGCTGCCATGTTCGGCAATACCGAAGTTGGGCAACAGTTTTTCGGCGAGATTGACCAAACGGACCAGCGGATTTCTCAATCCCGCCTGGCCGATATCGGGCGTGTGATGCAGACCCACCACTTCGGCAATTTCCTCGGGGAGATTCCAATGCCGCACTAGGCGCGCGCCGATATCCCCGTGCGTCATGCCCAGCAGCTCCAGCTCAATCTCGCCGATCGGACGTTTGGGTTGCAGGTGGATTTGATGATGCAATTTCTCGCTCGCCGCGGGATCAAGATGATGCAACACCATAAAACCGATGTCGTGCATCAACCCGGCGAGAAAAATCAGATTCTCATCCGGGCACAGGCGTTTGGGCATCTCGCGGGAAATCACATCCATGATGATGGCGATCGTCATGCTATGCATCCATAAATCCTGCGGATCAAAGCTTTTCGATGCGCGCTGATGACCCATTTTCGAAAGGGTCGCAATACCGACGGCAACCGACTTCAAGCGCTTCTGCCCGAGCAGCAGTGCCGCCTCATCAACGTGCCTGACCTTGCGTCCGAAAGCGAGCACCGGGGAATTGGCCAAGCCGACAATCTTGCCGGAAAGGTTGGCATCCTGTTTGATCAGGGCAAGCATCTGTGCGATGCCCGCATCCGTATTCAACGGCAAGGCCAGCAACTTCTGCGCAATGAGGGGCATGGCCGGAAGCGTGTGCAGATTATCCAGCGCCGCTTTTAACTTTCGGCTTGTTTGTTCGCGGTTCATTGGGGATTAAAACGTATCGTTGTTAAATCGAAATAGGGCCGGAAATTGAAATCTCATAGCCTAGCCAACCAGGCTGGCCAGCGTCAGCAACAGCAACAGCAGCAACCACAGTACGATAGAGCGCCACACTAAACCGATGGTGCTTTGCAAAAAGGCCGCGTCGGCATCATCACCCACGCCCAGCTCGGGGCGGTCAAACGGCAAGCCGCCTTGCGGGAGGTGCATACCCAGACGCACGCCCAGCGCACCCGCGCCACTCGCCAACAGAATGCCCTCGTCCCGGTCCGGCCAGCTCGCGGCCTGAGTGCGCCAGCAATAAATCGTATCCTCGAAATCACCCACGATGGCAAAGGTCATCGCAGTCATGCGCACCGGCAACCACTCCATCACCTGAAATGCCTGCCGCGCAAAATCGCCGAAACTGTTTTGCCGGTCTTCACCCCAGCGCGCACTCAGGAACTGTCCGAGCCGGTACATAATCACGCCCACCCCGCCGCTCAAGCCCAGCGCGCTGAACAACACAAACCAAACAATCACACCGAACACATTGCGATGCGACGCCAGAATGCCCTCCTCGATGGTGACCCGAGCAACCTCTTCGGCATTCAATTCGTGCGCTTGCCCGCCGCGCCAGATGGACAACAACCTGTGCGCCCGACCCAAATCGTCATCGCGCAGCGCCTGATGGATATCGTTGAAGTAATGGCTGAACTGACGGAAGCCCATAGTCATATACAGCACCAGCACATTGAACACCCATGACAAAACCGGATGCACGTGATGCAAGAACCAGGACAGAACCGCAACCACAAACAGCACCGGCAACACCGCCAGCACCCAGGCGATCCGGCCATGCCTGCGCTCGCCCGCATTGAAATAATGCGAGAACTGATAGGCATAGCCGGACAACCAGCCATACAGATATTTGCGGGAGGAAAGCGGATGCAACTGTTCCAGCAACAGCGCCGCAATCAGGGCGAACAGACTCATGACATCAAGGCTCTATATTTCATAGGCGGGAAAGATAGCACAATTGCATGTCCGATGGCGGGAGAGCAATGACACGTCGAACACTTCCCACCTAGCACAAAAAAGGAATGGCCGATACCTAGCAGAACAGATAGGTTCTTTTTAAAAGGAATTCGGATACGATCCGCCGCCTAAGACATTGCAAGTTGACACACACAAAATCGCTGACCGATCAGACCCCGGCATGACCGGAAACAGTCGTACGAAACACAACAATGAATAAACCCTACACATTAGTACCGGACATCGCCCTATGGCCCGCCCCACTGCCAAGCCAGACAGCAGCCGCTCGCAAGCCGGCGACTAGCTTGACCGCAATGCTGAACAGACCGGCAGACCCGCTCTCGCCATCGTGTTAATGGACAACAATGACACGCCGATGATGAGCTGCCCCGTCGCCCACATCAAAGCCTCAATGGAATTGCTAAACAATCCCCAAACCCGTGCCACCGGCCTGCGCGCTCTGCATCCTATTGCTGCCACCTACGGCGATCTGGGAGCCGTCGCCGCCGATGCAGGCATCAGCCGCGAAACGCTTTACCAAGCGCTTTCCACCCACGACACGCACTCTCTCCAACTCCTACTCGACGTGCTGAATGCGGCAAATTCGAAAAATTCAGCCTAGACATGCTCATCACACTGGCTACGCGGGCGGGGGGGGAAGTTGAACTTAAACTGGCGGCTTGAAACCGTGGTCTGTCACCTATTATTCGCAAACCGCTCAGGTGGGATGAATCCGTGGACTGTCCCCTAATGTCCCCTAATATTCGCGGGGGTGAAGTGACCGCAACAATCAAAGAAGTAACGCCTGTCACCCCATACCTCCTCAAGTCATACGGGTTGACGCATCGTATCCCAAAGAATACACTCCAATCATGAAGACCATACTTACCACCGAGGTCTTCGATACTTGGTTCGCGAACCTGAAAGACAAGCAGGCATCGCGCCGCATTCAGGTGCGCATCGACCGGGCCGAGGATGGCAACTTCGGCGATTGCAAACCCGTGGGCGAAGGTGTCTTGGAAATGCGCATCCACCATGGGCCGGGCTATCGCGTGTACTTCATGCAACGGGGAATGGAAATTGTCATCCTGCTGGCGGGCGGCGACAAATCCAGCCAACAAAAAGACATCAAGACCGCGCTGGAAATCGCGCGGCAAACTTAGGAGGGCATCATGGCAAAAATCAAACTGAAAAAATGGGACAGCGCCGAACACCTGAAAACCGATGAGGACATGGTGCTCTATCTCGAAGCCTGTCTCGAAGAAGCAGGCGATGATGCCGCCTTCATCGCCAAGGCGCTCGGCAACATCGCCCGCGCCAAGGGCATGACCCAACTGGCGAAGGAAACCGGACTGGGGCGTGAAAGCTTGTACAAGGCACTATCGGGAGAGGGCAATCCGAGCTTTGCAACCATCCTGAAAGTGACGAATGCGCTGGGGATCAAATTGCATGCGCAAAGCGCTCAGGTGGGATGATAAGAAAAATTGCGGTGTGTAACATACCACGCTACAATCAAACGCCATGATAAAGAGCTTTGCACACAAGGGCATCAAGGCGTTTTTCGAGACAGGATCGAAAGCCGGAATACAGGCGGCGCATGCCCCAAGATTGCGATTGCAACTGGCCGCATTGAACCGCGCAAAGAAACCCGACGACATGGCAGCCCCAGGCTGGAAGCTGCATGCACTGAAAGGCAATCTGGCCGGGCACTGGGCAATCACGGTAAATGGCAACTGGCGCATCACCTTCCGTTTCGAGAATGGCGACGCGCTGTTGGTGGATTATCAGGACTATCACTGAGAGGTAACAAATGGCAACCATGCACAATCCCCCGCACCCCGGCGAAGTGCTGCGCGAATGGCTGGGCGACATGAGCGTGACCGATGCAGCACAACGGCTCAGCATTGCGCGTGCCACGCTCTCGCGCGTGCTGAACGGCTCGTCCGGCATTTCGGCAGACATGGCCTTGCGCCTGCAAGCCGCCCTCGGCACCAGCCCGGAAATGTGGATGGGGCTACAGGACGACTACGAACTGTGGCAGGCTTCCAAGACCAAACGGCCTCGCATCGCGCCGTTTCCGCTGGCGGCGTAAACCGTGGTCTGTCCCCTATATATTACAACGGTCATTGGAAAGTGCAGGGAATTTGATTGAGGCAAATCATGGATGACACTTAAGCGTCGGGAATTCTTTCTTTCCGTATTTCGCGGCTCGATTTATTGCTGCGATGATGTGATCGGCCAAATTGCCTAGGCCTATATGCCTAGATACTTTGACCTATATGTAAAGTGGGGGTTATCTGATAGATTCCGTTTCGATGAATTTAGCCTGGATGACCTTCCCTCGAGAAAACGTCCTCAAACGGTGAAATAAAATTTCCGTACTGAGTATGCAGGGGTGCTTGACATAATAATATCCATCGACTTATTGAAATCAGTGACTTGCAGTATAGTAGGACAGCTTATACAGAACACGCTCCTGCATATGTTTGAATAGTTCTGTATATTTAACGTTAG
>JBBQXA010000102.1:0-8958 GCA_038210095.1 Burkholderiales bacterium | reverse complement strand
GCAAAATCGCCAGATAGAGCACGGGCGCTACGATGATAGTCAGTAGCGCAGGATCTATAAACTGCCAAAGCAGGGAGGCGGGATCAAAGTTCAAGGCGGGGTGCGCAAAGTTCTCTATGCCGACCATGATCGCAAACTCGGCAATGACAATGACCAGCGCCACTTTTAGTATCGCGCCGAGAGGCCTCGCGGAAATTTTTTTAAAGTTTGAGTTCATGGTTGGCAGTGAGTTACTAAAGCAATGATATTGATAGTGCCAATTTTGTGGGACTATACGCTATTAATTCAGTAGCCTATGCCGAGAATTTGTCATCAATGTGAAACGGTAAGCTGGGGTGCATGCGGGCTTGCCGGCGGTTCAATTCTGTCTGTCGGGTATTTTTAGAAGGGAGAGTGAGTTTTTCGTGGTAAACCTTGCAATCTCTTCTCTCGATACGCCGCGCAATTCGGCCAGTGTCTGCGCGATACGCGGGATATATTCCGGTTTATTCGGTGCGCCCGCTGGTAAAAATGCAGGTGGAATGTCGGGGGCGTCGGTTTCCAGCACGATAGTTTCCAGAGGCAAGCTGGTCGCAAGTCCCCGCAGTTTGGTGGCGCGGTCATAGGTCATCGCTCCGCCAAAGCCGAGCTTGAACCCGAGCTTGATGAATTCATCGGCCTGCTGACGGCTACCGTTGAAGGCGTGGGCGATGCCGCCGCGCACCCTGAACTGGCGCAGGTGTTTGAGGATGGTGTCCTGCGCGCGGCGGATGTGCAGCAGCACCGGCAGATCGAATTCGCGCGCAAGCTTGAGTTGCTCGACGAAATAATATTCCTGCTGTGCGCGGTCGTAATGGTCGATGAAAAAATCCAGCCCGATCTCGCCGACTGCGACGGGCTTGTGTTGTGCCAGATAGTCGCGCAGTACGACCAGGTCTTGCGGCTGCGCAGCATCGGTATACATCGGATGGATGCCATAAGCGGGATAGCAGCCGAGGTGGCGGGCGCACAGTTCGCGCACGATGTCGAAGTTTGCGCGCGCGACCGAGGGCACGACGATGCGATTCACGCCCGCCGTCTGTGCGGCCTGCACGAGCGCATCCTGCGTGTCGCCAAACTCGGCGGCGTCCAGGTGGCAGTGAGTGTCGATGAAGTGCATTGCCCTCTCCCTAGCCCACTCCCGCACGCGGGAGAAGGTGTTTCATTATCCTGTCACCAACACGATTTTGCCGATCATGCCGCCCGCTTCGATCAAACGGTGCGCTTCCGCCGCCTGCTCCAATGGGAGCTTGTGTGTGACTAGCACGCCGAGGTCTCCGGCTTCGACCAGCTTGGCCCCTTCCTCCAGTATCTTGCGTTGCCGCACACGTTCGTCGTGCAGGTTCAGAACTTGCGGAGTGAGCATCAGTTCGAACCCCAGCGTCAGGTTGCGCAGTCGCGCCAGTTGCACGTCAGCGGCAGCGAGCGGTGTGGCGAGCACGCTGACCACATGACCGCCGATGCGCGCGGCGTTCAGCGAGCGCAGATAGGTATCGCCGCCCACGGTGTCGAACACCACATCCACGCCGCGACCATCCGTCCAATCCAGGACTTCTGGTACGAAGTCCTGTTCCTTGTAATTGATGACTTTCTCGGCATGGAGGCCCCGTACCAGTCCGGCCTTCTTCGCGTCACTTACCGTTACCGCAACCAGTGCGCCCAGATGATGTGCGAGTTGCAGCGCGACATGGCCGACGCCGCCCGCAGCTGCGTGAATAAGCAAGGTCTGTCCGGCTTGTAACTTCGCACGCTCAACCAGCGCCTCCCATGCGGTGAGCAGTACCAGCGGCAGCGCGGCGGCGTCTTGTAGGCTGATGTTTTCGGGTTTGGCGGCGCAATATTCCTCGTGCAGCGTGGTGTATTCCGCGTAGTTGCCGGTCTCGCCGCCCGAATTTTCGCCCAGACCGCCGTTGCAGAAATACACCTCGTCGCCGACCTTGAAGCGCGTGACCTGTTCGCCCACCACATCGACTACGCCGGCACCGTCGCAGCCGAGTAGCGCGGGCAGTTTTTCTGGGTGGTAGGCGGGCTTGGCGCGCAACTTGGCATCAACCGGATTCACCCCCGCGGCGGCGATTTTTACGCGCAGGTGATGCGGCGACGGGAGTTCGGGCATGGGCAGGTCGTGCAGTTGCAGCACGTCGGTGCTGCCGGGTGCGGTGGCGAGTATCGCTTTCATCGTGGTTTTCAGAGATAACGAGCAGGGACGCTATGTTAAACTCCGCCCACTATTTTTGCGAGATAACGTCATGTCTGGAAACACTTTTGGAACCCTGTTCACCGTCACCTCTTTCGGCGAGTCGCATGGTGCGGCCATCGGCTGCATCGTCGACGGTTGTCCTCCGGGGCTGGCCTTGTGCGAGGCCGACATCCAGCATGACCTTGATCGCCGCAAGCCCGGCACGTCGCGTCATGTTACGCAGCGACGTGAATCCGATACCGTGGAAATCCTCTCGGGCGTGTTCGAGGGCAAGACCACGGGTACGCCCATCGCGCTGCTGATCCGCAACGAAGACCAGCGCAGCAAAGACTACGGCAGCATCGCCGAGACCTTTCGTCCGGGCCACGCCGATTACACCTACTGGCAGAAATACGGCATCCGCGACTATCGCGGCGGTGGCCGTTCATCGGCGCGCGAAACGGCGGCGCGTGTCGCAGCCGGTGCGATCGCGAAGAAGTGGTTGCATGAAAAATTCGGCGTGACGGTGCGCGGCTACCTCGTGCAACTGGGTGAGATCCGCGTGCCGTTCAAGAACTGGGACGATGTGGGCAGCAACCTGTTTTTCGCGCCGGACAAGAGTGTCGTTCCCGCGCTGGAAGATTACATGGACGCACTGCGCAAGTCCGGTGACTCGATCGGCGCGAAGCTGGGCGTGGCGGCGAGCAATGTGCCGGTGGGCTGGGGTGAGCCGGTGTTCGACCGACTGGACGCCGACATCGCCCATGCGCTGATGGGCATCAACGCGGTCAAGGGAGTGGAGATCGGCGCGGGCTTTTCCTGTGTCAAGCAGAAGGGCAGCGAACACGGCGACGAACTCACCCCGGACGGCTTCGCCACCAATAACGCGGGCGGCATCCTCGGCGGCATCTCCACCGGGCAGGATATCGTCGCGCAGTATGCGATCAAGCCGACTTCCAGCATCCGTCTGGAGCGTCACTCCATCGACAAAGCCGGCAATCCCGCCACCGTCTCCACCGAAGGTCGCCACGATCCCTGCGTGGGCATCCGCGCGACACCCATCGCCGAGGCAATGGTGGCGCTGGTGCTGATCGACCATGCGCTACGCAATCGCGGGCAGAATGCGGATGTGGTTTGTGCGACACCAAAGTTGAGCTAGGTCATTTATGTCTATAGGTTTCTCTGCTCTCGTTTGCGCTCCATCCGAAGAGTCGGTCCAGCAGTTCGTCGACTCATGGGGGTGGTTGATACGCGAGCCTTTTGTGCCAGTGCTTTTCTCCGCGCTAGGCGATGTATTTTTGCAGCCGGATTCCGGCGGTATCTGGTGGCTCAATACGGGGACGGCAGAGGTAACGAAGGTTGCCGACTCGGTTGACCAGTTCAGAGAGTTGCTTGCTACTGAAATGATTAACGAGTGGTTTTTGCCCGACTTGATTGAGCAATTATATGCGGCAGGAAAAGTGGCTGAGGATGGCGAGTGTTATAGCTATGTCACGCTGCCTATCTTCGCCGAGGGAAAGTACGAGGTCGACAACCTCAATCCTGTACCGGCCTATGAACACTTCGCGCTGACGGGGGATATCCACCGCGAGATTCTTGACCGCGCTCGGGAGGCGAAGAACACGTAGGGCGCAATAACCAGAGGGCATTGCGCCGTAATGCAAAGCCGTCTGGCGGCCATCGGCGAAGTTGATTTTGACTTCCGCCGCGAATCAACCACTCTGCAAAACCCTTCACGCATCCGGCTGCATCCGTTACAGTTAGGTCAGGCATACGCCGTCTTCATCTCTCTGTACAGGAACCCAAGGAATGATAGAAACCCTCACCCTCATTACCCTGATTATGTTGTATCTGATTTTCTTCCGGCCCGGCAAGACGCCGCCGTTGGAGAATCCGCTGGTAATCGAACGGGGTGGTCGCTATCACATGACACTCGCACCACAGCTGAATTTGGCGCAGCCGTATGTCGAGGATGTCGCCAAGTTGCTTGCAACAAGTGCCGCCAGCAGTGCGACGCAATGCTTTGCGGTGTATGACAAGCAGGTCACGGCGCATGGTTTCGATTTCTATCTGCTGGCGGTTACGCGGCGTAATGGCATGGTGTATTTTCAGGCAGCTAGGCCATCCTCTAAAGATGTGCTGACACAGTTGTCTGTCGCACTTGCCTATGCCGAACAGATGCTGTCGCGCTATCCCGATGAGGGTATGCGCGATGCGGCGCAGGATCAGGCCTTGATAGCCGCCGTGCAGCAGGCCGCAAGTCAGCGCAGCATCGAAGTTAAACAACTGGCGGAGTAGCGCCTTCGTGGCAAGGGAAGTCAACGTACAGGAGAGCCATCATGCAACTCGACGACAGCAGTCTGGATCTAATTTTTCGCAATGCGCGCACTCACAGTGTCTGGCAGGACAAGCCGGTCAGCGATGAGTTGTTGCATCAGGTTTACGATTTGATGAAGTGGGCTCCGACCAGCGCGAATTGCAGTCCGGCGCGCATCGTGTTCGTGCGCAGCGCGGAGGCCAAGGCGCGGTTGCTGCCTGCCATGGCGGAGGGCAACGAGGAGAAGACGCGCACTGCGCCTGTAACGGCCATCGTCGCGCAGGACTACGAGTTCTACGAAAAGCTGCCGCAGTTATTTCCCCATGCCGATGCGCGTTCCTGGTTTGCGGGTAATCAGCCGGTGATCGATACCACCGCGTTTCGCAACGGCACCTTGCAAGGCGCTTATCTGCTGCTGGCTGCACGGGCACTCGGGCTGGATGCGGGGCCGATGTCGGGATTCGATAATGAGAAGGTGGATCAGGCGTTTTTTGCGGGCACGAAGATCAAGTCTAACTTCTTGATTAACCTTGGCTATGGCGATGCCAGTCGGTTATTTCCGCGCAGTCCACGATTGGCGTTCGACGAGGCTGCGCAGATTCTTTAAAGGCGAGAAGTTCAAAAACTTTTTGCATGAAGTTGAATCTGCGCAAATCGGCGTAATTTGCGGATGTTTGCTTTACGGGTTATGCGCCGCGCTGATCAATGCGGCGGTACAGGCGGAAGTGTTCCCGTTTGTCGCCCTTGCGGTTGCCTTCCCAGATTTTTTTCCAGCGGGCTTCGTCCAGTAGCGGTTTGGATAAACGGTTGCCCTGAATGATACGCAGGTCGCAACGCTCACGGCGATCGGCACGGGTAATGATGCCGCCGAAGTAATGCAGCATCGCGCGCTGGGTGTCGCCGAGGTAGTCGTAGCCCACGCAGCGGTAGTGCTTCGGCATTGATGCCTGCAACGAAGTGACCATGCTGCGGTAGCTCTTGCCGCTGTCCAGCCAAGGCAGCCACAACGTCATCGCGAGTACCCAGATCAGGGTGATGCCCGCCGCCCAGTTGGTGACGGCGCGGCGCATGGAGCGGCCGACGCGCCACACCAGTATCAGCCACAGAACGGAAGCGGTGACAGCGATCCAGAAGGGTACGGCATGGAAGTCCGGTTCGAAGCCGGGCTGGTAGTCTTTCAGCCAATGGGTGATCTTCGCGTTATTGTCCAGCAACAGCCCGGCCCAGCCCCACCACATGGTGATAGCCAACAGTGCGAAGGTCATCAGCCCGAACCAGTCCAGCGCATTGGCCGCACCGCGTTTGAGTGATGACAGCGAGGCGGTCGCGAGCAGTGCGATGGGCAGCAGCATCGGTAGTGCGAATACCTCCTGGATGTTGGGCACCAGACTGAGAGCGACCAGCATCACGCCGAAGGCAACCAGCGGTAACTGCAAATCGTCGCGCATCTTCAGGCGATGGCGCGATTGCCAGACTGCCCATATGGCCAGTGGCAGTGCGGGCCACGCCAGCCAGGGCAGGCTCTCCAGATAGTAGAGCGAGTCGGCATTGGGGCCGTGTTTCGCATAGCTCAACCAGTTGCCGATATTATTGGTCCAGGCCCACTCGGTAAATAGGTGCGGAGAGTTTTGAAACAGCAGCAGCGGCCAGAGGATGAGCCAGGGCAGGGCAAACAGGACGGCGATGCCGAGGCTGGTGTAATAGCGGCGTATACGCCAAGTGCCAAACAGCAGCGGCAGCGCGGCGGAGATGAAGATGAACAGTACCGGGGCGATGAAGCCCTTGGACATGAAGCCGATGCCCAAGCCGGTACCTAGCCACAGACCGGCACGCACTGAGCGCTCCTGACTTAGCGCATAGCCGTACAGCATCATTGCGCAGCCCGCCAGCAAGGCGAGATCGGTGATGATCTGGTGCGCGCGCACCAGCATACCGAGACAGCCGATTAGGATGACGGCGGCTGCCCAGCCTCTATTTTCACCATACAGCTTGCGTCCGGCGAGACCGACGAATAACAGGGTCAGTCCGACATAGAGTCCGCTGGACAGTCGTGCGCCGTCATGCAACGGCAGTAGCGGACTCAGCAGTTGGGCGAATAGCGCGGCGGTCCAGTAGTACAGCGGCGGTTTGTCCATCAGCGGCTCGCCGACCAGCGAGGGTACCAGCCAGTCGCCGCTTTGCAGCATGGAATAGACGATGCCAAAACTGGTGGCATCATCCGGTTTCCAGGGATCATGTCCGACCAGCCCCGTGCCGACCCAGATCAGGATCAGCAGTCCGAGCAGTAGCGCTTTCGCTGGGGTGATCGGGTATGGGTCGGTGGGCTTGATGAAGTACAAGGGTTTATTCCACGATCTTGATTGCCTGCCCCGGCTTCGGCTCGCCTTCGGGATATTGTGCGTTAATCAGTCGCAAATAGCTTTCGGCCGACTTGCCCAGAGGCGAGCCCGTCGCCAGTTTGGCGTAGGTGTCACCCTGCCGTGCGGTAATGACGCGGATGTCGAGCGGCTTGACCAGCTTGCGCTCTTCCTTAGTCAAGGTGTGGAAGCTGCGCACGGTGCCGAAGACTTCGTTGCGGTGTGCGGATAGCCCGTTCTTTTCCTTGGCTTGAGCCACGAGGATATAGGCGCTCTTGCTGAGGTAGATCACGCCCCCCAGCGTGTTGGGCAATTCGAAGGTCGCAGCGGGCAAGCCGTTTACGTCCAGAGCCTCGGTCTTTGCACCGGAGCCGACCAGTTTTCGCGCGTATTCGGACGGGGTGCCGCGTGGCGTTGCATCCATCTTCATCTGTAGCGTGGTTTCACCCCGCGGGCTGACGGCGACCAGCGAGGCGGGCAGATTGTGTACCTGCCAGTTTTCGGGGAAGCTCAGCGCTATGCCGAGTTCGGCATGATAGAAGCGGTTGTTGCGCACGACGCCCTGCTCGCTGCTATCGCCAAAGATGAGCTTGTCAGTAGCGTTCAAGTATTCGTCGCGGCCCTCGAAGTGGGCGTGAGCCGAACCATTCTTGTCGGCTTCGCTGACGGCCTGTTGCAAGCGCGTATCGTTGTCGGGATGGGTGGCAAACAGGCCGTGGTAACTGCGTGGCTCGCGGCCTTCCTGCTTAGCCAGTTTGGCATCGGCGAGCTCCTGATTCTTCAGCACGCCGATGACTTTGATAATGGCTTGCGGATCGTAGTCGGTGCGTGCCAGATAGACCGCCCCCAGACGGTCGGCTTCCAGTTCGTGATCGCGCCCGTAGCCGGACAGCAGGGCACCGCCGAGAATGTTGCTGATGTTTTGTCCAGCCATGGAGCCTATCTCCGGCACGAAGATGGAGGCGATCGTCAGGCCGATGTTGGTGGCTTGGGCGGCGCTTTGCTGGCGAACCCCGTGACGCGCAGTGACGTGGCCGATTTCATGCCCCAGCACGGCGGCCAGCTCAGCCTCGCTGTTGAGGTAGGCCATGATGCCGCGGGTAATGTAGACATAGCCTCCGGGCAGGGCAAAGGCGTTTATCTCGGGTGTGTCGAGTACGGTAAAGTGGTATTCGAGTTCGGGGCGGTGACTCTGTTTGGCGATCTTTTGCCCGACACGGTTGACATAATCCTGCAGCGCTTTAGATTCGTAAACCTTGTACTGCTTCTTGATCTGCTCATCGTTCTGGCGCCCGATGGCGATCTCCTGAGTTTCCGACATCATCACGAAATCGGTTTTTCCGGAGACCGGGTTCTGCGCGCAGCCGGATAGCAGCGCGAGTACGAAAGCTAGAATCAAAATACGCATGGCAGTTCCTGTATTAAGTCAGTACGAGGAGGGATAGTCGCCGCAAATAAAAAAGGCAGCAAACGCTGCCTTTTGATAAAGCTGGTGCACAAAGTTCCCTGAAGAACTGCGGCCACTCGAAGATCGAGTGGCCGTCTATTATGCAGCAGCCTTGGTGCCGTATTTCTGGCGGAATTTGTCGATACGGCCAGCGGTGTCAACAATCTTCTGGGTGCCGGTGTAGTACGGGTGGCACTCGGAACAGACTTCGACCTTCAGTGCCGGCTTGCCGATCACGGAGCGGGTCTCGAAGCTGTTGCCGCAACTGCAAGTTACGGTGATTGCCTGATAATTTGGGTGGATGTCTGCTTTCATTTTTATTTCCTTGCGAGTGGTTTTGTGCGGCGGGTGTACGCACTAATGGTGATGCATAAGGGGGCGCATTATCCATAAAAAGAGTAGCTTGGGCAAATTTTTGTAGGTTGGCGAGTGCCCCAGGGTTATCGGGCCTGTCTGGAGATAAGCTGCCTGTGCTCTGGCCCGGATCGCGCGCATCACCTAACCTGAATGTTTCATAAACTCTGTTGAATATCAAAGTCTGGGGAAATTACCCCTGCAACAAAGCGCCGGACAAAGCTACCCCAACCCCATGCTTGGGGGGGCAGGTTATCGATTATGGATGGAGGGTGAGTGACCTATT
>JBBQXA010000101.1:0-8990 GCA_038210095.1 Burkholderiales bacterium | reverse complement strand
GGTGAATCATGTCGCGCAAAAAAACTTTCCCCAACTGGAACGCAAGCTGGGAGGCAGCACTTCCGGCAGCGTATTGAATTCAATATGGGCTATCGTAGTGTATTGCACAGGCTGGATTCTGACGCTGCCGCTATGGCTGTTTTCCCCCTTCGCCATCGGCTTGCCCATTCTCCTACTGGCCTATCTGAATCAACGCTTATTTCGCTATGACGCGCTGGCCGAACATGCCAGCAAGGAAGAGTTTGAACTTCTCATGGAACGATCAACTGGCAAACTTTATCTGCTCGGCGCGATGTTGGGACTGCTGCAATTTATTCCCGTACTCAATCTGCTCTCGCCGATCTACATCGGACTGGCCTACATCCACCTGTGCCTGTCCGAATTGAGCGCACTGCGCAACGTGGCGGCAAACAAAGGAGTTCTTGCAGACCCTGCTGCTTCGCAGTTTTTATCCTGAATTGCAGCCCGGCGGCTGATTGCCGGCAGTTGCTTTCAACACCACATTTACCGGTCGTTCTAAGCTACACTCGCGCGCCGCAATATCGTGCCCCATCCCGGGTCACCCGGGCGGCAAACCAGCTGGGGAGGCCTCATGGGTTATGCAATTCGTGCTCCGCGCTCTAACGAGCCGTATGACAACACGCCCATCTTTGAGCGTATCGCCGAAGACCTGTACGCACGCGGATATTCACTCATAGACGAGGCAATTCCGGAACAGCTGGCTGAAGCCTTGTTCACCCGCGTTCTAACGCTGAACGATACCGATTTTTCTCCCGCCGGAATTGGCCGCGCTGACGCGCTGATGCAAAACGATTTTGTCAGGCGTGACGAGATACGCTGGATGAGTACCGAACACGAGGCCGAGCACGGCTGGCTGGATTGGGTAGAGCAACTGCGCATCTACCTGAATCGCCGCCTGTTCATGGGGCTATTCTCCTACGAAGCCCATTTCGCGCACTATGCTCCCGGCGCGTTCTACAAACGTCATGTGGACGCGTTTCGCGGCGGTGAGAATCGCATCCTGACCACGGTGCTTTATCTCAACAGTGATTGGGTCGCGGATGATGGCGGCGAAATGCTGCTGTACCTGGAAGACAATGGCATGAATGTAGCCGCGCCGCCCATCGCCCGAGTCATGCCGACACTAGGCAGACTCGCCGTATTTTTGAGCGAAGAATTTCCCCATGAAGTGCTACCCGCAAAGCGCGACCGCTATAGCATTGCCGGCTGGTATCGAATTAACACCTCAACCGCCGAAAAGGTCGATCCTCCGGACTGAATTCATCGCGACGGTCACGTTTCTTCCATTGCCATTTCCAACTCCAGCCAGCTCTCTTCCAACTCGGCCACTTTCGCGGCCAGGCGCGTATGCGCCGCGTTGAGCTCATCGATCCTGGTTCGGTCGGTGCCGGTGTAGGTGTCGGGGTCGGCAAGTTGCTGATTGACGGTGGCAAGCTCGGCCTGTGCATTGTTCAACGCCAGTTCAAGTTTGTTTTGTTTGGACTGCAATGCCTTGCGGTTAGGCTTGGGGGCACTTTGTATTTTTTCCTGCTTGGGTTGAGCGGCAACTTCACGCGGACGGCGCGCCTCAATCCAGTTCTTGTAGTCTTCCAGATCGCCATCGAACAACTTGGCTTCGCCATCGGCCACCAGCCAGAGTTCGTCGGCCACGGCGCGGATCAGACTGCGATCATGGGATACGATCACTACGGCTCCGGTGTATTCCTCCAAGGCAATGGTGAGCGCGTCGCGCATATCGAGATCAAGGTGGTTGGTGGGCTCATCCAACAGTAGCAAATGCGGTTTCTGCCAGGCCAGCAGCGCTAGTGCAAGGCGGCTCTTTTCTCCGCCCGAGAAACTTTCCACCGGTCGATCTTCACTGTCTCCAGCCAGACCAAAGCGACCGAGGAAGCTGCGTAGCGTCAGCGTGGTTTCCTTGGGCGCGATCCGTTCCATGTGTTGTAGCGGGGTTGCATTGCTGTCCAGATTTTCCAGTTGATGTTGGGCGAAATAGCCGATGCGAATGTCGGGGGTAATTTCCAGCTTGCCCGCCGTGGCTTGCAGTTCGCCCACCAACAGCTTGATCAGGGTGGATTTGCCCGCACCGTTAGGGCCCAACAGAGCGATACGCGCACCGGCTCGCAACATCAGCTCAACATTTTTGAACAGCGCTCTGTCGCCATAGGAAAAACCCATCTTATCCGCACGCAGCAACAGGTCTGGACTGCGTTCCGGCGCTTCAATTTCAAGGTCGAAATGACCATCGGTAACATGCACAGCGGCAATACGCGTGAGCCTGTCCAGCGCCTTGATGCGGCTTTGTGCCTGCTTGGCCTTGGTGGCCTGAGCCCGAAAGCGCCGCACAAAATCTTCCAGATGCGCGATCTTTTCCTGTTGCTTATTGAAGGCTTGATTCTGCTGCGTGATCTTTTCCGCCCTAGCTCGCTCGAAGTCGTCGTAATCGCCGGTATAGCAATCGATGGTGCAGTCGTGCACGTGGGCAATGCGATTCACGCAGGCGTTGAGAAATTCCCGGTCGTGCGAAACCAGCAGGATGCTGCCGGGATAGCGCGCCAGATATTGCTCCAGCCAGAGTATGGCTTCCAGATCAAGGTGATTGGTGGGTTCGTCCAACAGCAACAGATCGGCGCGGTGCATCAACGCGCGCGCCAGATTCAACCGCATGCGCCAGCCGCCCGAGAAACTGGCAACCTGACGTTCCAGTGTGTTGTTGGCGAAGCCCAGTCCGTTCAGCAATTGTGCGGCGCGCGCAGGAGCACCGTAGCCGTCTATGGATTCGTATCGTTGCTGAGCCTCGAACCACGCAGCATCATGATTTTCTTTCGCAAGAATTTTTTCCAACGCACGCAACTCGGTATCGCCATCAAGCACAAAGCCCAACGCGGGCAGTTCAGAATTGGCGATTTCCTGTTCAACGAAAGCGATGGTCTTGCCGGACTGTATGGAGACCTCACCGCTGTCCGGCTTGATCTCGCCGCGTATCAAACGAAATAGGGTGGACTTGCCGCAGCCGTTGGTGCCGACCAGACCGATACGCTGATTGGCAAAGGCCTGCAAATTTACATTCTGGAGTAGCGGAGTACCGCCCTGCAGGTAGGATAGATTCTGAATATTAAGCATGGGCGCGATGATAGCAGACGTGATAGTGCCCGCCGCGATCAACGGCAGTCTTGTTACAACTATTAGGCGGTAAAATACGCGTTGATTATTTTTTCTCGTGCACTTCGATGACTTCGCATCTGACTTCCCTGCAACCTCACTCCGTCTGGTCCCACTTCGCCACACTCTGCGAAATTCCCCGCCCTTCGCGACACGAAGCGCCCCTGCGCACTCACCTTGTCGAATGGGCGAATGAGCGCGGTATCGAAACGACGGTTGATGATGCCGGCAACCTGATTCTTCGCAAGGCGGCCAGCGCGGACTGCGCATCCGCACACGGCTTGATTCTGCAAGCCCATCTGGACATGGTGTGCCAAGCCAATTCGGGGACGGCACATGATTTTAAACACGATCCCATACTCACAGTGATACGGGACGGCTGGGTGATTGCCGAGGAGACCACGCTGGGTGCGGACAACGGCATCGGAGTCGCCTTGGCACTGGCGGCACTGGATGAGCCCGGACTTACACATCCGGCGATAGAGGTGCTGCTCACAATCAACGAAGAATCCGGCATGGATGGCGCGCGAGAGCTTGCTCCCGGAGCACTGCGCGGCACGACACTGATCAATCTCGACACCGAGGAATGGGGACATTTCTATCTGGGATGCGCGGGTGGCATGGATGTGGAGGTTACCCATAGCTGCGCACGGCAGGACTTGCCCAGCGACCATGCACTACTGCAATTTTCTGTAACCGGTCTTCGCGGCGGCCACTCAGGCATCGACATCCATAGCGGACGCGGCAATGCCGTCAAACTTTTGGCCGAAGCACTGCGCGATCTGTCTTCACACACCAACATGCAACTCATCGAACTGAACGGTGGCAGTGCGCGCAACGCCATTCCGCGCGAGGCATACGCCCAAGTCGCCCTGCCCGGCGATACCGATGCCGATCAACTTAATGCATGGGTGCAACACCGAAACCAAGTCTGGCAGCAACGCTTCGCACAATCCGATCCGCATGTGAGGTTTTCGTGCCAACTGATTACAGCCGGGCAAGGCCAAGCACTACTCCCCGAGGCGCGCGATCATCTGCTGGCTTTCCTCGATACCGTGCCCAATGGCGTGTCACTAATCAGCCACGACTTTCCCAGCGTTACCGACACATCCAGCAACCTCGGTGTCGTTAACCTGAGTCAAGGTGAGTTCTGCGCCACATTCAAGGCGCGTTCCCTGCATGATGCCCGTGCGAATGAACTGGCTGAAAAGTTGATCTCTCATGCTCAAGGCTACGATCTGCATGCTTGGAAGGATGGCGCCTATCCGGGCTGGACGCCCAACCCCTCATCACCACTGCTCGCGTTGTGTCAGCGCGTCTACGCTAGCGAATTTGGCCAGCCGGCCACTCTCCAGGTGATACATGCGGGACTGGAATGCGGCCTGCTAGCCGCCAGCCACCCTCAACTGGATATGATTTCCTTCGGGCCGGACATCCGCGGCGCACATGCTCCGGGAGAGCGCGTGGAGATCGCATCGGTCGCGCATTGCTGGGACTTGCTCAAAGCCATATTACAAGCACTGGCTAAGCCCGCCATCACCTGAAGGTTGACCAAACTGGTGACTGCAGGCACTAGTTTGGCGATTGATTCAACTCTATGAATTTACTGCACGTAAGTCAGCGCGGTGAACGCAGCGGATTTTCCAGAACGTTATTTTGTTGCGATTTTCTCTGCGTAGTCTGGTCACGAATTTTATGCGCGAGACCCGCTACCCAGATGCCATACAGGCGCTCGACTGAAATCCTTAAGATTTGAAGAAAGGCTCTACGATCTCGAACGACGTTCCTGAATGAAGATTTCCTTGGCCGTAATTTCGATCACACCATCGGATGTCATATTCTTCAGAATTCGCGTAATCATTTCACGCGAAGCGCCCACAACGTTTGCTATTTGCTGGTGCGTGGGCTTGTCCTCGACTACCAGACGGCCATCCTTGTGCACAGCCATTTTGGCCAATGTATTGGCCACCCGCTGATGTACATCTTGCAAAGCAAGACTGGAAATTTTCTTGTTAGCCTTGCGCAGTCTTCCCACCAGCACCTGCAAGATGCGCTCGGTCAGCTCGGGGTGAGCTTGCAAACACTCCCTGAAATTTTTCTGACTTATCTCCGTTAACTCGGTATCTTCAGTAGTCATGACCGCCGCCGAACGCTCTTCCTGATCAATCAGCGCCATTTCGCCAAAATACCCACCCGCCCCCAGAAAGCTCAGAACAATTTCCTTGCCATGACTGTCACTCAAAAATACTTTCACCTGGCCGGAATTGATAACGTATGCCGAACTTGAATGTTCACCGTCATCAATGATGAGCTTGTTTTTTGGATATATTTTCTTGTGACCATTTTTTAGCAAAATGGCCAATTCGGCTTCTGTCAGAGAATGAAGGAAGGAATGTGGAATATCACTCATATTTTCTTAACTTTCTGTGAGTCGAGCTATACACATCGGAAGTAATGCCAAGTAACTAGTGGAACGATATCCCGAAAAACCATCCGACGTAAGTCAATTTACAAGTTTTACTGCCATCATTACCGGCAGAGTTATATCAACAACTGCAAGAAGATCGCTATATACCGGCGAACCCATAAACAATTACAGAATTCTCTGCAAGTCACCGTCAACCATACATTCTCCTATTTTTATAGGCAGACTGTACTTAAAGAGCCAAAGGCAGCTATCGCCCGCATAAACTTGGTGAATATTCTCACCTGAGGTTTAGCAAAGGAAGTAAATATGTCACACATTGCGTACAAACTTGCTCAAAATTGCGCTAATGACTGGCTTTTGACAAGATTTCGACTTCTTCAAACTGCAATCCTGTTACACGGATTTACACATAGTTAGCCAACTTGTTATCTACCTTCTTTTCAGGCGCAGTAGACATGCTGATAAAGTTTTTAGCCAGAGTATGAAACAACGGCGTGGGGCAAACTAAACGAGAACAGATTTTGGCGATAAATGCTGCGGCCATCAGCGGCAATACCATCTCATGGTTGCCGATCATTTCCATGACGATAACGAAGGCCGTAATAGGTGCCTGAGTGACTCCCGCAAAGTAAGCGACCATGCCCAGAATGATCGCCGCACCCGCAGGAACTGAAGTAAAGAAATGTGCAATATTTGCACCAATACCTGCCCCGGCAGATAGCGTTGGCGCCATGATGCCGCCGGGTATTCCGCTGACGTAGGATACGACTGTAGCCGCCATTTTCAGCAAACCATAACTTTCAGGCAAAGTCGCACTACCATCCAGCAGTGACTTCGCTTCCATGTAGCCGCTGCCGTATGTGGTATTTTCTGACGCCAGCCCGATTAGAGCCAGCACTAAACCGCAAGCTGCGGCGAAAGCGAGTGGTTTTGCTCGCATCCAAATCCCCAGCGTGCCAGTCAGCCCTTTGTTCACTTCGATCAACAAACGACTGAACGCCCCGCCGAGCAAGCCTCCCGCTATACCGCAAATAATCACCACATCCCATTCGCGACCAAACGCCAATGTTTCGGTTGTGCGGCCAAAATAGGAATAATTTCCTAGCAGTGCGAGCGAAGTGATACCGGCGATAATCACCGTCATCAAAATAGTCGTACTGTTATGTTCTTCGAAAGAGCGACTCATTTCTTCAATTGCAAAAACAATACCTGCCAGAGGCGTATTAAACGCGGCAGCAACACCCGCAGCACCTCCAGCCAGAATCAGGCCTTTTTCTAAGTCGTGACGGGGAAAGCGCGCCAGCTTGCCCATGCCATGCATGATGGCTGCGCCGATTTGTACCGTAGGCCCCTCGCGTCCCACCGAAGATCCGACAAAAAGCCCCATGACAGTAAGCACCACCTTACCTATAGCCACGCGCCAAGAAAGTACCTGATCGCGAACCTTGTCAGTCTCTCTGGGATCAAGTGATGCGATAGTTTGGGGAATGCCACTGCCTTGCGAGCCGGGGAATAACTTCTGGGTCAGATATACGATCAGAACCAAACCGAGAGGAGTGACGATCAAAGGAAGGTAAGGGGAAATGCCAACCAGCTGATGGAATCTGGCATTCGCCCACTCACAGGCGACAGCCAGTAAGATCGCGACCACACCCACGCTAATTGCACCGCTCCAGAATACTAGTCGGCGCTTCCAATCCAGAATAAGTTGTTCTTCCGGCAGGGGAAATTTCATCGATTACTCAACATCTGTGCTGTTAATGCTAGCTTCATGCGTTTGCATTATACAGAGTACCTATGCCGACTTTCAGTTTTATGCCGGAATTTGGCTTTTGATATTAACGATTACGGCTCATTTCCTGATTATTTCTTCCCTCGCGCAAATACTTGACTGATACGCTATGGAATAGTTTAATGGTTACATTATTAATTATTCGAGGTACGAAAAATGCAAACTCCCAAACGCGATGGTGACGGATATCTCGTCGACATGAATGACTGGAGCCCCGAGATTGGTCGCCTGATGGCCGAGGAGGATAGCTACGAACTGAATGAACAGAAGTGGGCGCAAATCATGAAAGCGCGCGAATATTTCGAAGAATTCGGATCTGTCCCACCAATTCGAAAATTTGCAAAATACATTGATGAGGACCAGAAAAACGTATTCGAACTGTGGATGACTGGCCCGATGAAGCCCATCACCAAATATGGCGGCATGCCAAAACCAACTGGCTGCGTCTGATTAAATTGGCGCAGTTCCACTCTGGCAAGGGATGAAGTAACGGCATAGCGTCTGGCATTGCACAGGAGATCGCCACGCGTTCACCTGCCACCATCCCATTCGGGTAACGATGCCGCTCAACATTATCAAACCAAAAAATTGTCATTTAGTAGTTAGGTTTCAGTCGTGGCTGACCGGTTAGGCTAAACCGCGGCCGCCGAAAAATCACTAAGAGCAAAGGTCATAACTACAATTGTTTTCCAGAGCGTAGTCACGGTTTAGTCACAATTTAGTCTCGAATTGGTCACGGCAGAAAATTGGGAGATTTTGATGACCGTAGGTCGCTTGACCATAAGTCTGAAATGGTGCGCCCGACACGAACAATGTGGGCACTTTACAATAAATATTTCACTGCCAACATAATATCGATGGGCGGTTAATCGGCTACTTTAAACTGGATTTTTACGTCATGTTCTGAGCTGTATACTGTATACCACTGATTAGCTCTGAGACGGTTCAATGTACCCCTGATCGGAGTGCATAAAAAACGCTAGTAACCAAATCAGACTTCCGAAGATTGCTAATGTCATCAGGCCATTTCCAGTGCGCAATTGATCGTTGGTAAGGTATGCATTGCAAATGCGAACTGGTGCCTCAACGTACAACCATCCCACAACCATCATCATGGGTAATACGTTACCCAAAAAAAATCCCCGGACTATCATTCCGCTTTGCGACCATGACAAATGAAGCGCAGCTCCTGCCATTAGCAATGAAAGAAACTTCGTAAATTCCAGCATATTGTTAACGAGCACCAGATCCAGTGCGCGAGGAATCATCCAGAACATCAAAATCAGCGACGCCATTAACAAGCCGGTGATTCCAGCATGATTCCATCTGCACAATCTGTCCCTGATAGCGTCCGACAGAATATATGCCATCAACCATCCGGAAAGTACAATCAACGGAAACTGTAACAACATGTGCAGCACCATATCCTCTTCCATCGAACTGCGTAGCATGAGCATGGTGCTTATAATTAGCGCACCTATACTTGCAGCGATTTTGTTATTTTGTTTTGGAGAGTTGCTCATTTCGACCTCAGAAAATCATCCAAAAACAAACTCTCGCCTTCGAAGTTACTCACTTTCACGAGTCTCC
>JBBQXA010000100.1:0-9066 GCA_038210095.1 Burkholderiales bacterium | reverse complement strand
GCGGAGGTGATTGCAGCCGTTGCCATCAGTCCGAACGTGCTAGCCGTACCCAGATTTGCTGCCCCCGGAGCCAGACCGGTTCCGGTGGTAAATGTCCAAGGGTTAGGTTTGGGTAAGGCACCCACAGCGGGTACTACCAGCGCATTGCCAGCCAGATCCTTTACCGCACCGGTAACCTTAACGGTATAGCTGGTATTGGGCAGAAGGTTGGCTGTCGGCGTAAAGGTCGCAATAAATGTCACTGGGTCATAGCTTACCACCCCTGTTACGGCGGCTAAAGGTGGACCGGTAACTTCCAACGTAACGCTTGCTGCCGGACACGCTGCTGTCAAGCCAGATGCACCACAAATTGTGGTCGGATCCATGGCCTCGCTGAACGTTGCGTTAACAGAGGCGTTAAGCGCCACACCTATGGCTAAATCAGCAGGGGCTGTGAGCGTTATTGTGGGTGGAGTAGCGTCTACGGCTGTCGCGGTAAATGTCCACACGTAGTTGCTTGCCGCAGGTAGAAGAGCCTGATTGCCTGCCAGCGGATTACCGGGTACGTTGGTGTCAGTCGCGCTGGTTGTGATTGTGGCGGTATAACTATCTCCGACGGTCAGGGGCGCGTGGTTAAAAGTGGCTGTTTTGGACGCGATATCGTACGTTATCGTGGTAGGTACAACAGCTCCGGGAGTTGTTGGGCCTGTGGACACAACGGTAAAGTTTGCTGCGATGATTGTTGCCGGTGCCATTGCTTTTGAAAAGGTGGCTGTGATTGCCGCATTGGCGGGCGCGACGATGCCCAGATCGGCTGGGAAGGTAGACGCTACGCGGGGTTTGATCACATCAACCAGCGTGGCGGCTGTCAGCGGGGGAACACCCCCTGCGCCTAGAATAGCTGAGCCTCCTCCTCCTCCTCCTCCTCCGCAACCGACCAGTGTGGCCAGCAACAGACCAGTGAGCCACCAGCGTGGTTTATAGGCAGCCATCGCCTTGTTGGGTGATACGTTGGAATGACTGGCATCGCCATCAATAACGCTTTGAAATCTGTACATTTTTCCCTCCTATGAAGCTGCTTTCGATAGTCATCGGTATGATTGACTGGCATTTGCTTTGTTAATACGGCTTGCATCCGACTAACCTGAAAATCATTACCGGGCAAGTCGTTTGGATATGTTGTGTTATCTTTTAAATTGACATTCAGTCCACTTTAAAACTCTTTTTGACTTCAGTGCGAATCTCGCTGTTTGGCATAGTCGGAGTCAGGCGAAGTTATAAAATGTGATGGCTTTATCTCATATCCGGTCATGATGCTCCGTGCGATAGCGTACATAGCGGCAGATGTTGCTGTCCGGTGAGGTTCCCGAGGAGTGCAAACGTGTCGAACTGCAACAGCTTGATGCGCTACCGGGTTTCTGCGTGTCTACAACCTGCCGTCACCAGGCCATCCTGCGCTACTTCGGCGAGGAACATCCCGGCGAATGCGCGCTGTGCGCTAACTGCCTGAAGCCGGTAGATGGTTGGCACTCCAGGCTAGGATTTAGGATCGAGGAGAGCGAAGCGAGGAGCCGAGGATTGAGGCGGTAGGTCGGGCTTTAGTCCGACTCCCACAGAACGCGGGTGTTGCCGCTGATTCGATTTTGACCCAGATGCCGGGATTTCGTTGGCCCAAGCATCAGGCTTGTGAATCGTTGCCAGCATTCGGATTGTCGTGAATTGACATGGGTCAGTCCAGTTTCGGCATCTGGGTCAATTCTTGATCGGCAGCAACAAGCGGTAGCCGAAAGTGATATTGTTTGCTGTTTTTAAATGGTTTATGTGTTTTTAATGAATGCCAATCAACAGCCATAAACCTAATTATTGTTAGAATTGTAAGCGGTAGGTCATCAGTTCGAATCCGATAGGCGGTACCAGCATTACTAAGCCCTGTAGAAATAGGGGGCTTTTTTATTGTCTGTAAGTTGGACTTCGCTGGCCTCATCGCATTTTTACTCGATTAACAAAGTAATCAGACCGTCATGATGATATGAGTTGGGGGCTGGGGTATCGATTGAAAGTGACGTGCGCGGCTTGCAAATCGCGCAAATAAAGAGGATGCTCCGCCTGCTGTGCAGGCAGTACGTTGGCCATAGTGACGCAGCTTATCGTAATTCAAAATTGAACAGGAGAACCACCATGGGCAGCAAGGACAAGAAGAAAGAATCCAAGGGCAAAAAACCGCAACCTAAGCCGGTGCCTGCAAGCAAGTAAAAAAACCGCCCTAGGGCGGTTTTTTATTTCTGTCTTATTTGTTCATCACCTGTTTCAGGTATTTTCCGGTCACGCTGTTCTTGTTATTCGCGATGTCTTTGGGGGAGCCTTCTGCAATGATGCGCCCGCCACCGTCGCCGCCTTCGGGGCCGAGATCAATGATCCAGTCGGCGGTCTTGATGACATCCAGATTGTGTTCGATAACTACCACAGTGTTGCCTTGCTCGCGCAGCTTGTGGATCACCTTCAGCAGCAGTGCGATGTCGTGGAAGTGCAGTCCGGTGGTGGGTTCGTCCAGAATGTACAGCGTGCGTCCGGTGTCGCGCTTGGATAGTTCAAGCGACAACTTTACGCGTTGTGCCTCGCCTCCCGATAGGGTGGTCGCGCTCTGGCCCAGCGTGATGTAACCCAAGCCGACATCGAGCAGAGTCTGTAGTTTGCGTGCGATCACCGGCACGGGTGCAAAAAATTCGTGCGCCTGCTCCACGGTCATTTTCAGAATCTGGTGGACGTTCTTGCCTTTGTATTGCACCTCCAGCGTTTCGCGGTTGTAGCGCTGCCCGTGGCATACGTCACAGGGGACGTACACATCCGGCAGGAAGTGCATCTCTACCTTGAGTACGCCGTCGCCTTGACAGGACTCGCAGCGCCCGCCCTTGACGTTGAACGAGAAGCGTCCCGGCCCGTAGCCGCGCTCGCGTGCCGAGGGTACGCCCGCGAACAGCTCGCGTATCGGCGTGAACAGTCCGGTGTAGGTCGCGGGGTTGGAGCGTGGCGTGCGTCCGATAGGTGACTGATCAACGTTGATGACTTTGTCGAAAAACTCCAGTCCCTCGATTTCAGCATGCGGCGCAGGCGCGGTGTTGCTGCCGTACAGATGTTGGGCCACGGCGGGATACAGGGTGTCGTTAATTAGCGTGGACTTGCCCGAGCCCGATACGCCAGTGACGCACACCAGCAAGCCGACCGGCAGGTTCATCGTGACATTCTTCAGATTGTTACCGGATGCGCCAGTGATGACCAGCATGCGCTCGGGATCAGGGGCGCGGTGATCCTTCGGCGCAAGGATGCTGCGTCGTCCGGACAGATAGTCGCCCGTGAGCGAGTCCATGTTCGCGCAGATTTCCTTCGGCGTTCCCTGGGCGACGATGATGCCGCCGTGTTCGCCCGCCCCCGGCCCCATGTCCACCACGTAGTCGGCATGCATGATTGCGTCTTCGTCGTGTTCGACCACGATCACGCTGTTGCCCATGTCGCGCAGCATCTTCAGGGTGTTCAGCAGCCGGTCGTTGTCGCGCTGATGCAGACCGATGGAAGGCTCGTCCAGCACATACATCACCCCAGTCAGGCCGGAACCGATCTGGGAGGCCAGACGAATGCGTTGTGACTCGCCGCCGGATAGTGTCTCGGCGGAACGTTCCAGCGAAAGATAGTCCAACCCGACGTTATTCAGGAAGGTCAGGCGGTTGGAAACTTCCAGTACGATCTTCTCCGCGATGGCCTGCTTGTGACCGATCAGCGTCAGCGTCTGGAAGAAGGCGAGAGCCTGTTTCAGCGGCAGCGCGCTGATCTCGTGTAGATTCTTTTCGCCTATGCGTACATTGCGCGCCTCCAGTCGCAGTCGCGCACCGTGACATTCCGTGCAGACGCAGCTGTTCAGATATTTCGCCAGCTCTTCGCGCACAGTGGGTGAGTCGGTTTCCTTATAGCGGCGCTCCAGATTGTTGACGATGCCTTCGAAGGCATGTTCGCGCGGTGCCGGTTTGCCGCGCTCATTCATGTAGGTGAAGGAGATGACTTCGCTGCCCGAACCGTACAGCACCACCTGCTGGATGTGTTCGGGCAGGCTCTCGAACGACTGCTCCAAATCGAAGTTGTAGTGTTTCGCTAGGCTGGACAGTAGCTGGTAATAAAACTGGTTGCGTCTGTCCCAGCCTTTGATCGCACCCGAACTCAGGCTGAGAGTAGGGAAGGCCACGATGCGCTTGGGATCGAAGAAACTCATGTTGCCCAGACCGTCGCACTTGGGGCAGGCACCCATCGGATTGTTGAACGAGAACAGACGCGGCTCCAGTTCCGGCAGCGAGTAGTTGCATATCGGGCAGGCGAATTTGGCCGAGAACATATGTTCCTTGCCGGAATCCATTTCCACGGCCACCGCGCGCCCTTCGGCATGACGCAATGCAGTCTCGAACGATTCGGCCAGTCGCTGCTTGGATTCCACATTCACCTTGAGTCTGTCCACCACGATCTCGACGGTGTGCTTCTTGTTCTTCTCCAGCTTGGGCAGTGCGTCGATCTCATGTACCGTGCCGTTCACGCGCAGCCGCGTGAAGCCCTGTGCGCGCAACTCGTCAAACAGATCCAGCTGCTCACCTTTGCGTTCCACCACCAGCGGCGACATGATTATGATACGGGTGCCTTCCGGCAGCTCCAGCACATGATCCACCATCTGTCCCACACTCTGCGCCTCCAGCACCAGATCGTGTTGCGGACAATAGGGATCACCCGCGCGTGCAAACAGCAGGCGCAGATAATCGTGTATCTCGGTAACCGTACCCACGGTAGAGCGCGGATTGTGCGACGTCGCCTTCTGTTCAATCGCAATCGCGGGCGACAGCCCCTCGATCAGATCCACATCCGGTTTTTCCATCAGTTGCAGGAATTGCCGTGCATAGGCAGACAGCGATTCCACGTAACGACGCTGCCCCTCGGCATATAGCGTGTCGAAAGCGAGTGAGGATTTTCCCGAGCCGGACAGGCCCGTGATGACCACCAGTTTATGGCGTGGCAAATCAAGGCTGATGTTCTTCAGGTTATGGGTGCGGGCACCGCGTATACGTATCTGTTCCATACAAGCCGACTTTCTTTAAAACGACCTGCCAATATACGCGAAAACGGAAGCATCCCCAAACGGGATAGGCAGACAGGGGTTGCGGGAGAAATGGAAGGTGCGGGCAAGTCGGGATGAGTTCCGGCAACTATCCGGCTATTTTCGTCGGGTCGAACCCATATTGAGGCGCCCAATCAATGCGCGTAAGTTATGCGCATTGATAAATTGCGGAGCAACTGTGAACACTGTCACCTTCGATTTGAGCGCACCAAAGAAATCGGCCAATCTCAGCATCAACGCCGATCTCTTGTGGCAGGCGAAATAACCGCACCAACACAAAGGCATCCAGCATGGAGGCCTTTGTTTTTTTCATTCCTTGTGCTGCACCAAGGTTTTGTTGGGAGCAGCCCGACCTGCCCAACTCCCAACTCCCAACTCCCAACTCCCAACTCCCAACTCCCAACTCCCAACTCCCAACTCCTCCTTAGCCAGACCTACATGCGCGTCCCTTCCCTCTGCGGTATCATGCCGCCCTTCGTTTAATCGCTGTTGCAAGGCTTTCCGATGACTAACTTTCTAGACCTTCCTCCCTTGTTGAGCGCGCGCGGCGTGGTGCGGCTGCCGGGTTCCAAGAGCATTTCCAATCGCGTGCTGTTGCTGGCTGCGCTGGCTGATGGGGTGACCGAGGTGCGCGACTTGCTGCATTCCGACGATACCGAGCGCATGCTGGAGGGGCTGCGCACGCTCGGCGTGGGCATCGAGTCGCTGGGCGACAATGCTTATCGCGTGACGGGGTGCGGCGGCAACTTTCCGGTGAAGCAGGCGATGCTGTTTCTTGGCAATGCGGGTACGGCGTTTCGTCCGCTGACCGCAGCGCTGGCTTTGTCGGGCGGCAGTTATGAGTTGTCCGGCGTGGCGCGTATGCATGAGCGGCCTATCGGTGATCTGGTGGATGCCTTGCGTGAGCTGGGCGCGGACATACGTTATCTGGAGAACGAGGGTTTCCCGCCGTTGCGGATTTCGCCTGCGCTGCTGGCGGGTGATGTGGTGCAGGTGCGTGGCGATGTGTCCAGTCAGTTCCTCACCGGTCTGTTGATGGCGCTGCCGTTGGTCGGGCGTACCGTAAAGGTCGAGGTGGTGGGGGAGTTGATTTCCAAGCCTTACATTGGGATCACGCTGGCGATGATGGCGCGCTTCGGTGTCAAGGTCGAGCGTCAGGACTGGCAGAGCTTCGTGGTGTTCGGCGGTCAGCGCTATAGCAGCCCCGGCACGATCTATGTCGAGGGCGACGCTTCGTCGGCATCGTATTTCTTGGCGGCGGGTGCAATCGGCGGCGGGCCGGTGCGGGTCGAGGGTGTGGGAAGCGATAGCGTGCAGGGCGATGTGCGTTTCGCACAGGCGCTGGAGCTGATGGGCGCACAGATAGAGCAGGGGTCAAACTGGATGGAAACGCGTGCGCCTGAGTCCGGCAGGCTGAAAGCCATCGATCTGGATTGCAATCACATCCCCGATGCCGCAATGACGCTGGCGGTCGCCGCGCTTTTCGCCGACGGCACGACCACGCTGCGCAACATCGCCAGCTGGCGTGTCAAGGAAACCGACCGTATTGCCGCGATGGCAATCGAACTGCGCAAAGTCGGCGCAACCGTGGCAGAGGGAGCTGACTTTTTGCGAATTACAGGAATCGGGATGCAGGATGCGGGGCGCAGAGGCGAAGTGGCAACCCAGTTGGATCCTAAATTCACCATCCTAAATCCTGCCCTCGGCATAGACACTTACGACGATCATCGCATGGCGATGTGTTTCTCACTCGCGGCATTCGGCGGGGCGGGGATACGCATTAACGATCCGGGCTGTGTCGCTAAGACCTTTCCGGAATATTTCGCGCGCTTGGCCGAGGTGGTGCAGGCCGTGCCGGTGATCGCTATCGACGGGCCTTCCGCTTCTGGCAAGGGCACGGTAGCGGGACGGGTGGCGAATACGCTGGGCTTTCATTATCTGGATAGCGGTGCGTTGTATCGTTTGTTGGCATTGGCCGCGCAGCGCGATGGCATCGCGCTGGATGACGAGGCGGCGCTGGCCGCATTAGCCGCCAGGGTGGATATTCGCTTCGAGGGCAGTGATGTCTGGCTGGATGGTGTGCTGATAGGTGATGAGTTGCGTTCTGAAGTGACCGGCGGTTGTGCTTCGCAGGTGGCGGCGTTGCATCAGGTGCGTGCCGCATTGCTGGAGAAACAGCGTTCTTTTCGGCGTGCGCCGGGGCTGGTGACAGACGGACGCGATATGGCGTCAGTGGTGTTTCCGGATGCAGTCTGCAAAGTATTTCTGACCGCCAGTGCCGAGGCGCGCGCCGACCGGCGCTATAAACAGTTGAAAGAGAAGGGGATGAGTGCTAATATCGCCTCCCTTTTGCAGGATATACGGGCACGCGACGAGCGAGATACTCAACGTAGTGCTGCTCCGCTGCAACAGGCGCAGGGCGCGGGCTTGCTGGATACGACTGATTTGAATATCAAACAGGCGGTACAGGAAGTGCTTGATCGCTACCGCGCGAGTTAAAGAAAGCAGTAATGGAAGCCGACAAAAACCATAACGGTTTTTAAGGTTTCCACAAGGACCCGCTTGGCTCCCCGCCAGTCGGGATCATTAACTAACCTTCTGTACCGAACCTCTGTTTTGGGCAGATTTTATTCAGGTGTTATCCGATGAACGCAATTGCAGCCGTTGTAGAAAATCCCGATAGTTTTGCCGCTATGTTTGAAGACAGCTTGACGCGCAAGGAAATGCGCGCGGGCGAACTGATCACCGCACAAGTTGTGCGCATTGATCACAACATGGTGGTAGTGAATGCCGGACTGAAGTCCGAAAGTTTGATTCCTATCGAGGAATTCCTCGATGACAAAGGCGAGCTGGAAGTCAAGGCGGATGATTTCGTTAACGTCGCGATTGAATCGCTGGAAAATGGTTACGGCGAGACAAAATTGTCGCGCGAAAAAGCCAAGCGTCTGGCTGCATGGCACGATCTAGAACTGGCGATGGAAGAAGGTCGCGTAGTTGAAGGTTACGTCAGCGGCAAGGTCAAGGGCGGTCTTACTGCGATGGTTAACGGCATCCGTGCATTCCTGCCGGGTTCGCTGGTTGATATTCGTCCAGTCAAGGACACCACTCCATACGAAAACAAGAATATGGAGCTGAAGGTTATCAAGCTGGATCGCAAGCGCAACAACGTAGTGGTTTCCCGCCGTGCTGTGCTGGAAGAGACTATGGGTGCTGATCGCGAAGCCATCATGGAAAACCTGAAAGAAGGCGCAATCGTTAAGGGCGTGGTCAAGAACATCACTGACTACGGCGCATTCGTGGATCTGGGCGGTATCGACGGTCTGTTGCACATCACCGATCTGGCATGGCGCCGTGTGAAGCACCCATCCGAGGTGTTGAACGTGGGCGACGAAGTCGAAGCGAAGATCCTGAAATTCGACCAAGAGAAGAACCGCGTTTCTCTGGGCATCAAGCAGATGGGCGACGATCCTTGGAATGGTCTGGCACGTCGTTATCCACAAGGTACTCGCATGTTCGGTAAGGTGACTAACCTGACCGACTACGGCTCTTTCGTTGAGATCGAGCAGGGCATCGAGGGTCTGGTTCACGTTTCCGAAATGGATTGGACTAACAAGAACGTACATCCTTCCAAAGTTGTTTCTCTGGGCGACGAAGTAGAAGTGATGATTCTGGAAATCGACGAACAGCGCCGCCGTATCTCGCTGGGCATGAAGCAGTGCCAGTCCAATCCTTGGGACGACTTCGCTGCCAACCACAAGAAGGGCGACAAAGTCCGTGGCGCAATCAAGTCCATCACTGACTTTGGTGTGTTCATCGGTCTGGATGGCGGTATCGATGGCGAAAAGTATTGATTGCAAATCCAATGGCATATATTGCCGATCAGGCGTTTAACACTGCTCCCGATTCTCTTTCCATATCGCTTGCATGGTTGGGAATTATTG
>JBBQXA010000099.1:0-9101 GCA_038210095.1 Burkholderiales bacterium | reverse complement strand
CGGTTGATCGTCCGGCCTGGGGCGAGACTAGAAGTTAAAAAGCATGGCGGGAACACGTCACTATGGCCGCAAGTAGACCTGTTTTAATCGACTTGTCGCTTTCGTCGTGGAGAGGGGCCGGAGATGTGGCGGGACTGACAGGGGAGTCTGGACGATGAGCGCAATAAAGTATTCGGGTGGAAGCCGGTTCTGGATTTTGTTTCTGTTGACGGTCGTTTTGCTCGCGGCCTGTGGCAAGCCCGCAAAAGAAGACGCTCTGATTTCCGGCAGCACGGTGCTGGCACTGGGCGATAGTCTGACGGCCGGGGTAGGGGTAAATGCCGAGCAGGCGTGGCCCGCGCTGTTGGCAAAACAGACGGGCTGGGATGTAATCAATGGCGGGGTGAGTGGCGACAAGAGCGGCGACGCGTTGAAACGCTTGCCTGCGCTGCTGGAAGAGCATGAACCGGTGCTGGTACTCGTCGCGCTGGGTGGGAATGACATGTTGCACCATGTTCCTGAGCAGGAAACCATCGCCAATCTGGAGCAGATGCTGTCGCTGGTGAAAGGGCGCGGAGCGAGGGTTGTGCTGCTGGCAACGCCCAAGCCCAGTGTTGCGGGCGCCGTTTTCCGGAATTTGTCTGCTCCCGATTTTTACCGGACTGTGGCTGATAAAAATAGTGTGCCATTGCTCGAAGATGCCATCGCCGATGTCCTTTCTCAGCCTCAGTTGAAGGGAGATCCCCTGCATCCGAATGCGGAGGGGCATGCGATACTTGCCGGGAAAGTATTGGGGGCCATGCGGTCGCTAGGCTATGCCAGATAAGTTTTGGACGGAAATTTCCTAGGCGCATAGCCATAGAAATTACGCTCCCGATGTTTTGTCGCGTGAATTGAGGGAGTATGATTCGCCACTTGTGGCAGGAAACGACTGAATTTGCATTCGCCAATAACAACTGATACGGAGGAGAGATATGGGAAACAAGAAATACCGTCTGGTTACGCGCAGTGACTTTGATGGTTTGGTGTGCGCGGTTCTGTTGAAGCATCTGGACATGTTGGGTGACATTTTGTTCGTTCATCCCAAAGACATGCAGGACGGCAAGATCGAAATCGGTCCAAATGACATCACTACCAACCTGCCTTATGTGGCTGGGGCGTATCTGGCGTTTGATCACCATTTGTCCGAGACCATCCGCAATACGGGTGAGCGCACCAATCACATCATCGACCCGAATGCGCCGTCTGCGGCACGTGTGGTGTATGACTACTTCGGTGGCATTTCAAAGTTCCCGGCAGCGTGGGACGAGATGATGATCGCGGTGAACAAGGCCGATGCGGCGCAGTTTTCGCGTGAAGAAGTGCTGCATCCCAAGGACTGGGTGCTGCTCAACTATCTGATGGATTCGCGTACCGGTCTGGGCCGCTTCCGCGACTTCCGCATCTCGAACTACAACCTGATGATGGATTTGATCGACTATTGCCGTAACCACGACATTGAGCAGATTATGCAATTGCCGGATGTCAAAGAACGTTCGGAGTTGTATTTCAGTCATGAAGAAAAATTCAAGGATCAGCTCACACGCTGCACCACCCTGCATGGCAATCTGGCCGTACTGGATCTGCGCAAGGAAGAAACCATCTACGCGGGCAACCGCTTCATGATCTATGCGATGTTCCCGGACACCAATATTTCCATTCATGTGCTGTGGGGCGTAAAGCAGCAGAACACCGTGTTTGCTACCGGCAAGTCCATCATTAACCGCAGTTCGAAGACCAATATCGGCGAATTGATGCTGGAATACGGCGGTGGCGGCCACCAGAATGCGGGTACCTGCCAAATCGATAACGACAAGGCCGAGGAAGTGCTGAAGACGTTGATTGCCCGAATTAACACCGACGGCTAAGCAAGTCTCGATGAGCAGAAAAAAACACCCCGGTGATGCCGGGGTGTTTTCATTGTAACTACTGGGTTTGCTGTTCCAATTCTTTGCGTCGTTCGGCTTCCTGCTGTACCGGATCGACCGCCTTGGCTTGTTCCAGTACGTTGCGCTGAGCATCGAACAGCTTGGCGGGTTGTTCTTCAACCGTAGGTGCAGGAGTCGAAGCCAGTGGCGGCGTTTCGGTCTGGTGACCGCATGCGCCCAACAGCAGCAGTGCGCATAAGCTGATGAGACGATAGCTCATGGCACTTACTTCTTGACCGAGGCGTTCAGGCGCTGCTCCAGATCTTCGGCAGGCATGTAGCCCGGATTCTGGACGCCGTCGCCGAAGATCAGGTTGGGTGTACCGTTGACGTTCATCTTTCTGGCAAGAGCAACCACCTTGTCAGTGCCGGTTTTGCAGTTGGCGTCGGCGGGTTTGTTGCCATTCAGCATCAGATCGTCCCAGGCTTTGATCGGGTCCTTGGCGCAATGTACGTTGCGCACCAGTTGGTCCGAACCGTTGAAGATCGGATACATGAACAGGTACAGGGTTACGTCGGTGACCTTGCTCAATTCTTTTTCCAGTTTCTTGCAGAAGCCGCAGTTCGGATCGGTAAAGTAAGCCATCTTGCGCGTTCCGTTACCCTTTACCCGTTTGATGGCGAGATCCAGCGGCAGCTTGTCGAAGTCGATGGCGAACAGTTCGCGGCTGCGCTCTTCGGTCACGTTAAGGTGTTTTTTTAGGTCGATCACGTTGCCCTGAAATAAGTACTCGCCCTTGGCATCGGTGTACAGCAACTGGTCGCCGATCACGATTTCATACAGGCCGGAGTAGGGGGTCTTCTTGATGTGGTCGATTTGCTCCAGCTTGGGGAGCTTGCTTTTCAATGACTGGCGAATTTCCTTTTCGTCGGCATGAGCGGGCAGCGCGATCAAAGCGGTGGCGAACAGGAGGGGAGTGAGCAGTTTCTTCATCGTTCTCTTTCGGTTGGTTAATCTGAACTACTTAATTCAGGGCGTGCTGCACCAGCAGCTTTTTCAACGGGGTCAGATGGTTGGTGGCATCCATCCCCAGATTGCGCAGCTTGCCCAGCAGCGGGTTGTCGTTGTTGAACAGGTGTTTCAGCCCGTAGGTTGTGGCCTGCATTGTGTAAATGTCTTCCTTGCGCTTGCGGTCATAGCGCCGCAACAACTGTGCATCGCCGCAATCTTTACACCCGCCACGCTCAAGCAGGGTGTGCGCCAACTCGCGCGCGTCGCGGAAGCCGGTGTTCACACCCTGCCCGGCCAAGGGATGCATGTTGTGCGCGGCATCGCCGATCAGCGCGATGCGCGACAGGGCGATTTGCGGCAGCACCAGCAGGCGCAAGGGGAAGGCTGCGGGCGCGGTAATAATCTGCATCTTGCCCAGTGTGTGCTGCGCGGCAGCGGCGACTTTATCGCACAGTTGTTCGTGAGTGAGTGCCAACAGTTCGGCGGATTTTTCCGGGCTGACCGACCACACCATTGATACGCGATTACCGGGCAGCGGCAGCAGCGCGAGGATGCCGTCGGGCTGAAACCATTGCCAGGCGATGTTGCGATGCGAATGTTCCAGCGTGAAGTTGGCGACCACTCCATGTTGATGATAGTCGGTTGGCGCGGCGCTGATGCCGACCTGGTTGCGTACCCAGGAATCGCGCCCATCCGCACCCACGACCAGCTTCGCCTTGAGATTGCGTCCGTCCTGTAGCGTGAGTTCGGCGCTATCGTCGCCCACCGTCAGCGCGGCGCAGCGGGCCGGATGCAGCAGTGTCAAATTGTCCTGTTCCCGCAATACTTGCCACAGCGCATGTTGCAACGCGCGATTTTCCAGTATGCAGGCCAGTTCTGCCGTGCCCATTTGATAGGCGCTGAATTTAAGTGCCGCGCCCCCGTCGCCGAACACGCGCATCTCCTCGACTGGCGCCACGCGGCTGCGATCCAGATACGCCCATGCGCCCGATTGTTCGAGGAAGCTACGGCTGCCGGGGCTGATCGCGTAGATGCGGCTGTCCCAGCTATCGGCATCCGGTGTCGGTGATGGTTGGCTCTCAACCAGCGCCAGCGACAGGCCGCTATGTCTGAGCGAGGCAGCCAGACTGGCTCCAACCAGACCGCCGCCGATGATGACAATGTCGTAATTCATGGGGTGCAATCATAGCGATATTTCCCCGCGCTGTCCGCTTGCTTTATAATCAGCGCCCCTCGCGAGAAACATCATGCAAATCGGCCCATACAAACTCAAGAACAATCTGATCGTCGCCCCCATGGCGGGCGTGACAGATCGTCCGTTCCGCATACTGTGCAAACGGATGGGGGCGGGTATGGCCGTGTCCGAAATGGTGGCGTCCAACTCCCTGCTGTACGGTTCGGAGAAGACCAAGCGTCGCGCCAATCATGAGGGCGAGGTTGACCCGATCTCGGTGCAGATCGTCGGCGCAGACCCCAAGATGCTGGCGCAGGCCGCTCGGCATAATGTGGACAACGGTGCGCAGATCATCGACATCAACATGGGTTGCCCGGCTAAAAAAATCTGCAATGTCATGGCGGGCTCCGCGTTGTTGCAGAACGAGAAGCTGGTGGCCGAGATACTGGAAACGGTGGTCGGGTCGGTGGATGTGCCGGTCACGCTGAAGATACGCACCGGCTGGGACAAGCTTAATCGCAACGCGGTGAATATCGCGCGCATCGCCGAGAGCTGCGGCATACAGGCGCTGGCGATACACGGTCGTACCCGCGCCTGCGCTTACACCGGCGATGCCGAATACGAAACGATACGCGCGGTGAAGGATGCGGTGCGCATTCCTATTATCGCCAACGGCGACATCACCACGCCCGAGAAGGCGCAGTACGTGCTGGAACATACCGGCGTGGATGCGGTGATGATCGGCCGTGCGGCACAGGGACGCCCTTGGCTGTTCCGCGAAATAGAATATTTTTTACAGACGGGCGAGTATATGCCCTCGCCGGAAGTGGGTGAGATACACCGCATCCTGGTGGCGCATGTGCAGGAACTCTACGATTTTTATGGCGAACACACCGGCCTGCGCGTGGCGCGCAAGCATATCTCCTGGTACACCAAGGGGTTGGTCGGCTCGGCGCATTTTCGCCATCACATGAATTGCCTGGAAACGGTCGAAGAGCAGATGGCAGTAGTAGATGAATTCTTTATAGAACAAGCGCAGAGCGGAACGCGACTGCGCTACCAGGAGGAGAAAGCGGCATGACCGAATGTGCGGTGGACGAGAATGATATGGCGCGCTATGTGCGCAAGGCACTGAAGGATTATTTTAAAGATCTGGACGGCGAAACCCCCTGCGGCAATATGTACGAGATGGTAATGGACTGTGTTGAAAAGCCATTGATCGAAATGGTATTGGGGCATGCGGGAGGCAATCAGACCCACGCGGCCACAATGCTGGGAATCAATCGCAACACCCTGCGCAAGAAGATGCTGCAGCACGGGATTGATTAGAGACTGATCCGCAGATTACACAGATTAACCGAGATTAAAATCGCAGGCAGTCAAGACGACCTCGCGAGTGATTGCTTGAGAACGGTAATGACTACGACCGAAACATAATCTGCTCGAATCTATATTAATCAGCGGAAAAATATTTTTTTATTTAAATCTGGAGCCAACATGGCAGCGATCAAGCAAGCACTCATCAGCGTATCGGACAAGTCCGGCGTACTCGAATTCGCGCAGGGGCTGCATCAGCTCGGCGTGAAGATACTGTCTACCGGCGGCACCGCAAAGCTGCTGGCCGACAACGGCGTTCCCTGTACCGAAGTGGCGGACTACACCGGCTTCCCCGAGATGCTGGACGGTCGCGTGAAGACGCTGCAACCTAAAGTGCATGCCGGAATTCTGGCGCGCCGCGACTTGCCTGAGCATGTTGCCACACTGGCCAAGCACAATATCCCGACGATCGACCTCGTGGTCGTGAACCTGTATCCGTTCGCGGCGACGGTAGCCAAGCCAGGCTGCACACTGGAAGATGCGATTGAAAATATCGACATCGGTGGCCCGACTATGGTGCGCGCGGCAGCCAAGAACCACGGTCATGTCGCCATCGTTACCGATCCGGTGGACTACGCCGATGTGCTGGCCGAGATGCAAACCAACAGCGGCGCGGTGAGCGACGCGAGTCGTTTTGATCTGATGAAAAAGGCGTTCTCGCACACCGCCGCCTACGACAGCATGATTAGCAACTACCTGACCGCGATCAATTCAGATGGCGCGAAGAGTGAGTTTCCGGCACAGATTAACTTCAACTTCGCCAAGGTGCAGGACATGCGCTACGGTGAGAACCCGCACCAGAATGCAGCCTTCTATCGCGACCTGACTGCGGTTGCGGGAGGCATCTCCGATTACACCCAAGTGCAGGGTAAGGAGCTGTCCTACAACAACATCGGTGATTCCGATGCGGCTTGGGAATGCGTGAAGACGTTCGATCAGCCTGCCTGTGTGATTGTTAAGCACGCGAATCCTTGCGGCGTGGCGATTGCGGACACTGCATTGAATGCTTACAAACTGGCTTATGCGACCGATATCACCTCCGCGTTCGGCGGCATCATCGCCTTCAACCGCGAACTGGATGAGGCGACTGCTGCGCAGATCACCGCCAACCAGTTTGTCGAAGTCATCATCGCGCCGAGCGCGACCGAAGCCGCATTGAAAGTGACCGCAGCCAAACAGAATGTGCGCGTGCTCACCGTGCCATTGTCGAACGCGCATAACCTGTTTGACTTCAAACGCGTCAGCGGCGGTCTGCTGGTGCAGTCACCGGACGCACTGAACGTGCAGGAAGCGCAACTCAAGGTCGTTACGAAGAACAAGCCGACCCCCGAGCAGATGGCTGACTTGCTGTTCGCCTGGCGCGTCGCCAAATACGTCAAGTCCAATGCCATCGTGTTCTGCAAGGGCGGCCAGACACTGGGCGTAGGTGCAGGCCAGATGAGCCGCGTGGACTCCACCCGCATTGCCAGCATCAAGGCGCAGAACGCAGGCATGAGTTTGGCGAATTCTGTGGTCTCGTCCGATGCCTTCTTCCCGTTCCGTGATGGTATCGACGTGCTGGCAGAAGCTGGTGCTAAAGCGGTCATCCAGCCGGGCGGTTCGATGCGCGACGAGGAAGTCATCGCCGCAGCCGACGAGCATGGTCTGGCGATGGTGTTCACGGGTTACCGTCATTTCAGGCATTAATGGGTTCGTAGCTGCTAGCGTGTAGCCAGTAGCCAAGTTGTCGCCTGCTTTGCGGGCAGACTTTGGCTATCAAATGGAAGCGGAAATTTGGAAATGTGAAAGGAGCAGTGACGTTATGCCTGCAATCAGCATGTTTTACGGCATTCTGGTGTTGATGTTTTTTCGGGACAATCGGCGTCACCATCTTCCGCATATTCATATTCGCTATCAGGATAGCGAGGCCGCTGTATCGATTGATGATGGCAGTATTCTGGACGGTAAGTTGCCTCCCAAACAACTCAAGATGGTGCAGGCTTGGATTGAGATTCACAAAGAAGAGCTGATGGTGGATTGGGAGTTGGCCGTCAATGGCGAAGACCCGTTCAGAATCGCACCACTCCAGTGAGGTGAAAAATGTTACTTGATGTCGTGAACGTAAAAACCACACCAGATTTTCATCTGGAATTGGATTTCGAGAATGGCGAACATCGCCGATTCGACATGCGCCCATTGCTGACCATGCGGCCATGGAATCGCATCGCTACTGAGCAATTGTTTCATCGCGCAACCGTCGCTTATGGCACGGTAATGTGGCCCGGTGAAATCGATATAGCCCCTGAAACACTTTATGACGATTCCATTCCGCTATAAGAATTCTCAAGGAACATTGAAATGAAAATACTAGTCATCGGTTCCGGCGGTCGCGAGCACGCGCTGGCATGGCGTCTGGCACAGGGCATTAAGGTGCAGAAGGTTTACGTCGCACCCGGCAATGCGGGTACGGCGTTGGAAGAAGGCGTGGAAAATGTCGATATCACGACCATCTCCGAGCTGATCGAATTCGTCAAAAAGAATGAGGTCTACATGACCGTGGTCGGTCCGGAAGCACCGCTGGCAGCGGGAGTGGTGGATGCGTTCCGCGCGGCGGGACTGAAAATTTTCGGCCCCACCCAGGCGGCGGCGCAGCTGGAATCCTCCAAGGATTTCGCCAAGCGTTTCATGGCGCGTCACCACAGTCCCACTGCATTCTTCGAGACCTTCAGTGAGATAGCGCCCGCGAAAGCTTATGTCGAGAAACACGGCGCGCCCATCGTGATCAAGGCCGATGGCCTCGCGGCGGGCAAGGGTGTAGTCGTGGCGATGAGCAAGGACGAAGCATTCGACGCCATCGACATGATGTTGTCCGTAAATCTTGTGACCAGGCACCCGTCGGATAACAAGCTGGGCGACGCCGGTGCGCGCGTGGTGATCGAGGAATTCCTCGCTGGCGAGGAAGCCAGCTTCATTGTGATGGTGGACGGCAAGAACGTGCTGACCATGGCGACCAGCCAAGATCACAAGCGTTTGCTGGATGGCGACAATGGGCCGAACACCGGCGGCATGGGCGCGTATTCGCCCGCGCCGGTGGTGACGCCCGAGGTGCATGCACGAGCGTTGCGCGAGGTGATCGATCCGGTGGTGCGCGGCATGGAAGCGGAAGGCAATACCTTCACCGGTTTCCTCTATGCCGGTCTGATGATCTCGCCGGACGGCAGCATCAAGGTGCTGGAATTCAATTGCCGCATGGGTGATCCCGAGACGCAGCCCATCATGATGCGCCTGAAGAGCGACCTCGCGGTCATCGTCGAACACGCCATCAACGGCACGCTGGACAAGGTCGAGGCCGAGTGGGACAGGCGCACGGCGCTGGGCGTGGTGATGGCCGCCGCGAACTATCCCGACACCCCGCGCAAGGGCGACGAGATCACCGGCTTGCCGAAGACGCAGGAAGACGCGCATGTGTTCCATGCGGGTACGACGATGCAGGATGGCAAAGTAATCACCAGCGGCGGTCGCGTGCTGTGCGTGGTCGCACTCGGCGACATGGTCAAGGTGGCACAGAAACGCGCTTACGAAGTTGCCGATACCATTAAATTTGACGGCAGCCAGATGCGTAGCGACATCGGTTACCGCGCTATTTCGCGCAAGTAAATAGATACTCTCTCGCG
>JBBQXA010000098.1:0-9243 GCA_038210095.1 Burkholderiales bacterium | reverse complement strand
GTCGGCATCACCTGCATCGTCCGGGAATAGCGCGATTCCGGTTTTGGCGGCAATGCGAAAATCGGCGTCGTTAAGGCGGAACATATGACCTTTAAAAGCTTGCGACAATTTTTCGATCAATCGCGCCAAATCGCCGTCAAGATTGACCTCCGGCAACACCATGGCAAAGTGGTCTGCATCAATATGCGCCAATAGGTTGGCGTCCCCCGCGTTGAGCGTCAGCCACTCCGCCACCTGTCTTAACAATGTGTCGCCGGCCGGCCGGCCCAAGCTGTCGTTAATGTTTTGGAAGCGCTCAAGGTCAATCAGACACAAGGCAAGCTTGTGCCCGTTTCTGACTGCACTGCGCATGTACTGCGCCAACCGTTCTAGAAATAGCGTGCGATTGGCGAGTCCTGTGATCGCATCGTAATAGGCGAGATAATTGATTCGCTCCCGTTTTTCGATATGATCAATCGCGAACGCAATGTCGCCAGCCAGTTCCTTTAGTAATTTCAACTCTTCTTTGTGAAAAAATTCAATTTCGCCGGCATACAGCGCTAGCGTGCCGACTGCTACGCCCGCGACGATGAGCGGAAAAATTGCCATCGAGTGCACACCGGCTTCGGCGTATTTCTGGCCAAAGCGGACTCTGGGGTCGTGGGCCGAATCGTTGGATACGAGGCTCTTCTTTTCTCTGATTGCCTGCGCGAACAGGGTATTTGACGCGTCCTCGCTTGATGCCAGAAGCTCTTTGATATCGGCCAGGAGCTCCTCATCTTTCCCCTCCGTTGCGACCGGAACTAACCTGTTACTGTCCCGGTCCACGATGCATACCATGACCATGCGAAATCCGCCTGCTTCAATCGCTACCCTGCACGACTCCCTGAACAACTCATCGAGGGCATTCACGCGCACAATAAGCGTGTTAATCCCGCTCAGCATGGCCTGCATACGGCTTAGATATTTGATGCGCGCTTCGGTGGCCTTACGCTCACTGATATCCTGATTGACACCAATTAGCCGGACTGTCTGCCCCTCACCGTCCATCTCTAACGTAATGCGCGTTTCCATCCAAACAACTTCACCTTCCCCTGTCAGGATTCGGGCTTCAAACAAAACAAGATAGTTCGGATCGGCAGATTCAAAAGCCAGCTGTATATTTCGACTAATCAGAGGCGCATCTTCACCATAGACGTAGCGACGTATAAAGTCAGCCGCGTACATGCGGTAGCCTCCGGCCTCTTCAGCCGTAATCTTGTGCAGCGCGTAATACTGGTCATTGAATACGAATTCATCCGTGGCAAATTCATATTCCCAATACCCCACTCTGGCGATTTTCAACGCTTCAGAAAGCTGGCTTTCACTCTTCCGCAGCGCGGCAGTCCGTTGCGAGACAGCTTGCTCAAAAAAACGATTCAGCAGGCTCAACTCAAGATGGGTACGAATCCTGGCACGCACTTCATCAATATCGAACGGCTTGCTGATGAAATCGGCGGCCCCGAGGGAAAATCCGCGAACCTTTTCCGAAGGATCTTCGACCATCGTCAGAAAGATCACGGGAATATGATTCCCCGCCGCGGTCGCCTTAATGCGACGGCAGACCTCATAACCATCCATCTCCGGCATCAGAATATCCAGCAGAACCAAATCCGGCGGGGTGGGCCCCAACACCATCTCTATTGCTTTCGGGCCATTGTCGGCAACTGTGATGCGGTATTCATCAGTTAGCGCGCTGATGAGCGGGTGGATATTTTCCGGCACATCATCGACGACCAGTATGCTGAAGTGTTCGGGCCGCGAACCATCCACGCTAGTGCCGGGTTGAAGGGGCTTCCGGCGATAACGCCGCAATTCAAGCTGGGTCAGCACACGCGATTTGAGCCACTCGGGGTTGATCGGTTTGGGAATATAGTCGGCAGCCCCCATCCGCAGCCCTCGCGCTTCATCTTCCGACTCCGGTATAGCCGTAACGAAAATAACCGGGATATCTGCCGTGAGTGGGTTAATTTTGAGGCGGTGCAATACCTCATAGCCATCCATGCCGGGCATCTTGATGTCGAGCAACACTAGATCCGGCTGCGGTTTTCGTGCCGCCAACACCAGCGCTTTTTCCCCGCTGGTCGCTGCGGTGACCGCATAGCTGTCGCCCAGCATGCTCATCATCGCGTGCAGGTTCTCACTCGCGTCATCGACGATAAGTATTCTGGGTTTGTCGTTGCTCTGTTCTGTCATGCTAGTCCCCTGACTCATGCTTTACCTCGCAGGTACGCGCGTAATGTATCGATCTGAACTGAGGTCAATTTAGTTCCATATCTGAACGGTCGTCAAATGCGACGCTTTATATCTGCCTGACTTACAGTTCAAGCGCTTTCTGCCGGAATCGCACCACCACTGTCAACTGCTTGCTCTATTGGCAACCATACGCGAAAAGTGGAGCCTATGCCGACTTCGCTATGAACTTCGAATCGGCCGTGATGTTTTTCCACTATGGCGTAAGACACGGACAGGCCTAGTCCCGTGCCTTTGCCCACCGGCTTGGTGGTAAAGAAAGGATCAAAAATAACAGCCATATCTGCAGGTAAAATACCCTTTCCCGTATCGGCGACCTCAACCCAAATCTGCTTACCGTCCTGTCCGGTACGGATGGTAATCACCCCATGCTCTTCGATAGATTGTGCCGCATTCACGAGCAGATTCATGAAGATCTGATTGAGTTGCGAGGGCAAGCAGAAAATTTTCGGAAGCATGCCATACTCTTTTTTCACTTCACACTTGTACTTCAATTCATTCCATACAATATTCAAGGTACTTTCCAGACCATGCTGGATATCAGTCCAGGCCCATGGCTCGTTTGCGCCGGTACGGGAAACTTCTTTCAAATTGGAAACAATAGTCTTTACCCGTTCCAATCCTTGCTGAGTTTCGGAAATCAGCGATTGGATATCTTCCCTAAGGAAGCCGATATCAATGGTTGTTTTGAACTGGCGAATTCCCTCGATTTCAGTGTCATTTCCCGTCATGAGTCGCTCGGCCTCTTCGTATCTGTTTAACAGGGCGAAGATATTGACCATGTATTTTTTCAGCGACTCAACGTTGGAGCTCACATAGCCTATGGGATTGTTTATCTCATGCGCAACCCCCGCGGCGAGCAAGCCAATGGCAGACATTTTTTCGGATTGCAGTAGCTGATCCTGGGATTGTTTGAGCTTTTTGTTGATCTCTTTCAACTTGATATGTGCTTGCGTGAGCTCTTCAAGCTGAGCTTGAAGTTGTGTCTCGCCTTTTTTTCGCTCGGTAATGTCCTGATTTACGCCTATTAGCCGAATCGTCCGTCCCTCGGCGTCTTTCTCGACTCTGAAACGAATATCCACCCAGACAGTCTCGCCAGTTCCAGTCAATATCCGAGTCTCAGCTCTGGCAAAATAATCCGGATCGGCAGATTTAAATGCCAGTTGAACTTGCTGAGCAATCATGAATGTATCATCCGGATGGACATAGCGGCGGGCAAAGTCAGTCGAGGTCATCCGGTATCCGCCAGCCTCTGCAGCGGAAATCTTGTGCAGCGAGTAATACTGGTCGTTGAAGACGAATTCATCCGTGGAAAATTCATATTCCCAGTATCCCACCCTGGCAATATTCAGGGCTTCGAAGAGTTGGCTTTCACTCGTCTGCAACGCGGCCGTCCGTTGCTCGACCGCTTGTTCAAAAAAACGATGTAACCGGCTCAATTCTAGGTGGGTATGAATTCTGGCACGGACTTCATCAATATCGAACGGACGGGTAATGAAATCTGCGGCCCCGAGGGATAGTCCGCGGATCTTTTCCACTGGCGCATCGATGACACTGAGGAAGATAACGGGAATCTGATTCCCCGCCTCGGTCGCCTTGATGCGGCGGCAGATCTCATAGCCATCCATCTCCGGTTTCAGGATGTCCAGCAGGATCAGGTCCGGCGGGGTTGGGCCCTCCACCATCTCTATCGCTTTCAGGCCCTTGTCGGCGACTGTGATGCGGTACTCGTCGGTCAACGCGCTGATGAGCGCGTGGATATTTTCCGGCACATCATCGACCACCAGTATGCTGAAATGCTCCGGCCGCGTACCATCTGCGCCTGTTCCGGCTTGAAGGGGCTTCCTGCGGTAACGCCGCAATTCAAGCTGGGTCAGCACACGCAACTTGAGTAAATCAGGATTGACCGGTTTGGTGATGTAATCGGCGGCACCCACCCTCAGCCCTATGGCCTCATCTTCCAACTCCGACATGGCGGTAACAAAAATAACCGGGATGTCCGCCGTGAGCGGGTTAATTTTGAGGCTACGCAATACCTCATAGCCATCCATACCGGGCATCTTGATATCGAGCAACACCAAGTCCGGCTGTGGTTTGCGTACCGCCAGATCCAACGCCTTTTCGCCGCTGGTCGCTGCGGTGACCGCATAGCTGTCGCCCAGCATGTTCATCATCGCATGCAGATTTTCACTCACGTCATCGACGATGAGTATCCGGGGTTTGTCGTTGCGGCTCTCTGTCATGGCTGCGCCTCTTTGTTTGTGCTGTCCTGCAGGTGCGCACGTAATGCATCGATCCGGACAAGCGCCTCGTCGATGGCAAAGATATCTACACTGGCCGCAATCTCGGCCAACGCTTGCTCGAATTCGCTGCCCACCACGCCTGCACTCAGTTGGGCGAGCAAAGATTCGGCCTCACCCATGTCACTCTCCAGTAGCTCGGACAGTGTGGTTAGCATGGGCAGCAACGCGCCGGATGTCAGCACACCCCCAGCGACAGGTATTTCGACAGGTTCGCCGAGCCCGTCTATTTCGTCCATGATCTGTTGCAGCAACAGTTCAAAGTGCTCGAATTGCGCGGGTTGCGGCATTTTGCCCCGCTTGAGCAAGACATCAATCTCCGCCAAACAGGAAAATAATTCGTTTTCACTGAGGGTTCCGCAAACCCCTTTGAGTTCATGGCAGAACGCCTCGCCTGCGGCAATGCCTTGCGCTGCGATCCGCTCTTTCAACTCATCAACCGCGCCGTGGTAATGTTCCCGAAAACGCCGCAGTTGTTTGCGGTAGGCATCCGATTTCCCGCCGAAGCGACTGATGCCCTGTAGCGCATCGATGCTCTTTAATGCCAGTAAATCCGCGGCAACCACCTTGGTATTCGTTGTGACAGAAGTGGCTTTTGCGGTGGCTTTATCCTTCGCACGTTTTATTTTCACCCCCTGCCCTACCCTGCTTGCGGCTGGCACACTTTCGTTTTGGCCAAGCGGCGGCTTGACCCACTTCAGCAATGCATTCCACAGATCGTCCGGTTCGACCGGTTTGGGGATGTGGTCATTCATGCCCACATCCAGACAACGCTTGCGGTCGCTCTCCATCGCATTGGCAGTCATGGCGACGATGGGCAGCTCTGCGAACTGCGGCAACTTTCGGATCTCACGCGTTGCCGTGATGCCGTCCATCACCGGCATCTGCATGTCCATGAGCACGAGGTCATAGGCCGCCTGCTTTACCTTGCGCAAGGCAATCTCACCGTTCATGGCAAGATCGACAGTGAAGCCTGCCTCGCGCAGCAGTTCCGAGGCCACTTCCTGATTGAGGTCGTTATCCTCAACCAGCAGAATGCGAGCGCCCTTGATAGCCGTGAGCCGCTGCTCTGCCTGCGACGCATCGTCGTCCATCGCGTGGCGAGCCGAAGGTACGCCACCCAGCACGCTGCTTACACTGTCGAGCAACACGGATGCGCTGACCGGCTTGATGAGCACATCTTCGAGACCGGACGCTTCAGCTTCGTTGATGACTTCCTCATCGCCGTTGGCCGTCACCATAACCATATGCGGCAACTGCTTGAGAGGGCGCGCGCGTAGTTGGCTCAAGATCTCGGCACCCGCCATACCCGGCATCTGCCAATCGAGGAAGACGATATCGTAAGGCTGGGCCTCTGCTTCGGCGCGCTCAACAGCATCGATTGCCGCATGCCCGGATGACGCCTCATCGACAACCAGACTCATACCTTCGAGCAGCGCCTTGAATACGGCGCGGGCGTTCTCGTTATCGTCAACCACCAGCGCCCGCCGCCCTTGCATATCCGGGCTTAATTTCTGCTGCGGTTGGGTGACGGCCTCCTTGTCCAGACGAACGGTAAACCAGAAGGTACTGCCCTTGCCGAATTCGCTATCTACGCCGACCTCGCCATGCATCAACTCGGCGAGTTTTTTTGAAATGACCAGTCCGAGACCGGTGCCGCCATACTTGCGTGTAGTCGAAGTATCCGCCTGCTGAAAAGACTGGAACAGTTTCCCCCGCTGTTCGGGGGTAATGCCGATTCCGGTGTCATGCACAGCAAAGTAGAGCAACGCGTCGTTTTCGTTTTGTTCGCGCACCCGCACAACGACATCGATCTCGCCCTTCTCGGTGAACTTGACGGCGTTGTTGGCGTAGTTGATGAGTATCTGTCCGAGACGAAACGCGTCGCCGATGAACTCGTTGGGCACGTCGTGGCCAATATCGAAAACGAGTTCAATTCCTTTTTCGGCCGCTTTCGGAGCAATCAGGTTAGCCACACTTTCAAGCTCTTTTTCCAAATCGAATCCGGTATGTTCAACCGTCACCTTTCCCGCCTCGATCTTGGAGAAGTCGAGGATGTCGTTGATGCTGCGCAGCAGGTAGCGGCTCGACCCTTGAATCTTTTTCAGGTAGTCGCGCTGACGCGGCGTCAGCTCGGTCTTCAACGCCAGATGCGACATGCCGATGATAGAATTCATCGGCGTGCGTAATTCGTGGCTCATATTGGATAGAAAGTCCGATTTCGACGAACTGGCTTTTTCCGCGACCACCTTGGCTTTTTCCAGTTCGGCTGACAGGCGATTGCGCTCTGTGACATCGCGTGCCGCGGCGAACACACCCTGCAATTTCCTGTCCCTATCGTAGAAGGTGCTGGCGTTGTAGGACACCTCCGTCTGCTTGCCATCCCGGCTGAGTGCGGTGAGCTCATAGTCAGTGACCTTGCCCTCGGCCAGCACCTGTTTGATGCTTGCCTCGGCACGCGCCGGATCGGTAAAAAACTTTTTGAACGGTGCGCCGATCAGCTCGTCGCGGGTACAACCGGTGAGCACTTCCATCTGCTTATTGACATCGCTGATGATGCCTTGCGGATCGGTGGTCATGATCGCGTCGATGTTGGATTCGATCAGTGAGCGCGTGTAGAACTGTTCGTCACGCAGGCGCTGATCGAGCTTCATGCGCTCCCCTTCGATTTGTTTGCGCGCAGTGTTATCTGTGCCGATCAGCAGGTAGCCGATGATGGCATTCTGCACATCGCGTAGCGCAGTAACCGACACCACCGCGGGCAAGCGGCTGCCGTCCTTGCGGAGGTAGGTCAATTCGTAGATGTCTTCTATCCCGCGCCTGGCCTTGAACACTAGTGCATCAAAACCCGGTGTAATTTCCGTGTCGAGTTCGGCACTGAGCGACTTGGCGCGCCCGATGATTTCCTGCGGGTCGGAAATGTCGGCCGGGGTGATTTTGTTCACCATCTCTTCCGCACTGTAGCCCAGCATACGCTCAGCGCCGACATTGAAGATTTGGATCACCCCATGGGCATCGGTAGCGATACTCGAAAAGTTAGCGCTATTGAAGATCGCTCTCTGCAGGGCTTCCGCCTGCTGGCCGACACTGTTATCGGTACCGATCAACAGATAGCCAATGATGGCCCCCTCATCGTCGCGCAGTGCCGTCACCGAAACCACCGCGGGGAAGCGGCTGCCATCCTTGCGGATGTAGGTCAACTCATAGATGTCTTCGATGCCGCGTGTAGCCTTGAACACTAGGGCCTCGAATCCCGGCTCGATCGGGGTGCCAAGTTCTGCGGAAAGTGCCTTGGCGCGCACGACTAATTCTTGCGGGTCGGAGATGTCGGCGGGGGTGATCTTATTCACCACCTCTCCCGCGAGGTAGCCCAGCATGCGCTCCGCGCCGACATTGAAGATCTGGATCACGCCCCTGGCATCGGTGGCGATGCTGGAAAAGTTAGCACTGTTGAAAATCGCGCGCTGCAGGGCTTTCGCGGTAAGCCGCGCCTCCTGCCCCCTATCCTCCGTGAGGACATCTATAGCTTCGGCAACCTCATCGCTAACAATGGCGTCAGGATGACTGACTGGCATGGCACCTCCTTTTGGAGAATTCTGCATTACGCTTTCCCTCATTTTTTTACTGCCGCCATCACGCACTTAAAAGTTATTCCTGTTTTTCTGTGCCGCACAGGAACGCACTTCATTTAACTTTTATTATCCATTAGCACAGATGCTCCTGCAAATGCCATTGCGGCGGCTAATGGACAATCTCGCTTGAACAAATAGGCGATGTGGCGGGAGTTGTAGCTGGGCGAAGTCTTCTCGTGCATAAAACTGAAATCCAGATCCGGATCGTGCGGCCGTCCAGATCACCTACGCGCCCGCCAAACATCCTTACCGCCATATCGCCGCAACGTTGGATGATGCCGCGCTCATTCAATATAACGACTTCGAAAGTAGCTGGTTGCTCAGGAGCGGTTGCCGAGTACGGGACGGGTTGCACCGTTTCCGTGATTGATGGAGCTACAGAATTTGTGTTACTCATGCATGCAGCCTTTTTAACTTTGTTCGCCGGATGTAGCAAAGTCTGCAGAATACCAATACATGCAGCAGCCACAGATATGTGGCGCAGTGCGTAAATAGTGTTTATGGCAACTTAATGGGAATGGGTCCTCCGCGTCTGTGCGTAGCCGCACATTCGATATTTCAGTGGCAATCAAACGTCGCGTGAGCTACTACCCCGTCCGGGAAGGATACCGGCCAGGCTGAGAATTACAGGGGGCAAGCTCAATTTGGCGATGTAAACGGGGATGCAACCTCGGCCCCGGAATGGATCTCGCTTCCCGCGGAAAAGGGTTTGCACTAGCTATATGGTTCTACTAAAAATCCATACCCACCAGATCAGGTGCAAATTACTTTATATGAGTGATACCACTAGTGTCCGGTTAATAGTCGAACAAAATCATCTGGGTATCGGTGTCTGCTGCAATGGTTCTGGTGGCATCTGGCTGTAGGGCGTATGAAATAAGGGTTTTCTCGAAAATTGAGACCGACAATATCTGTAGCAAAGTGTAGAGCGAGGCATCCAGATTCAGGCGCTTCTTGACGATAGCCACAAGGACATAGACCGACACGGCGATCCAGATTTGCGACTTCACCGCATTCTCGGAATGACCGTAGAACTTCTT
>JBBQXA010000097.1:0-9560 GCA_038210095.1 Burkholderiales bacterium | reverse complement strand
GGATGGCAGGTTGCTCTACAAGCTGGTCTTCGCTAAAGGCGCTTGGCGACATAACTACTTTCCTTCCTTGTTCTGCTTAAGCTGATACCGCCCAGTCTTCAGCGCGCCTACGAACTCGATCAACCCCTTCTGGCGCAACTCGGCAATATCCCGCTTCGCCGAAGCCAGGCTTACTTGCCATTCCTGCACCACATCCTCGGATTTGACATTGGTCCCTTGCCGGAGCTGGAGAACGAACCACCGTTGCCGCTCATTTATAGGCTCATTTATAGGCTCATTTATAGGCTCATTTACAGGGACATCGGGATGCGGGCGGAATATCACCCGCACACATGAACCAAGCTCCTGCCATTCAGGTTCAGGGTGTCCATCCTTGTTGCAGGTATTGACGATGCGCTGATAACCGCTGCCCCATTGCTCCATCAAACCCGCCTCATGCAGCACCCGGCAAATTACCAGATTCCTGATCCGGCTAACGCCCGCCTTGAAGTCCTCCATGGTCATGCCGAATGGAAACATGCCGGGACTCTGAATCTCCAGACGATCAGAAAAAATCGAAACAAAAATGCGCATCCCCGTACTGGCGTAATCGGCATGAGCTAATGCATTCACCAGCACCTCGCGAATCGCAATGGCTGGATACTGCGAAATATCCTGCCGCCGCATGCCAGCGATGCGTGAAGCCAGCCGCGTGTTTTGGGCAATGAACTTCGGCACATCGGTTACGGCATCCAGCAGACCCTCCATCTCTTTCCGGTCGATAAACTCACTCTTGTCGCTACCGTGAAAGCGCGCGCAGGAAAGTCGGGCATCAGGAAAACGACGCTGGAGCACATCGGAATTACCGAACAGAATCAGCCCGTCGTTGGAGGCAACGAGCCCACTACCATGGCGCACCAAAATGCCCAGCGACTCCAACGCTGCCGCATCCACGATGTGATTTTTGCTAACAAACCAGCGCCGCACCGCCAGCATATCCAGATCGAATTGCGAAGTGCCAACACAGGGCAACTGGTCAAAGGCGCTGTTGCTATGCAGCCGCCCAAGTTCTTCGAGCGTGGCCGCATCAGCCTTGCGGTTAGTAGAACCCAGCCGCACGTACACACCATCCACCGGCCCCTTTTCCTTCAGATAAAACGGCCCCGGCCAATGAGACACACGCACCAGCAACAACGATTTTCCTTCAACCGTCACCGCCTCAATCTCCGGCATCATCGCAGGTGCAATGCTGTCGGCAATCAGGTTGGCCAAGCGCTCTTCTTCCGCCAACACATCCTTCACACCAACGATGGTTCCATCATCCGCCCGACCGATAATTAATGTTCCGCCAGCCGTATTGGCGAATGCCACCAGCGTTCTCAACACCGGTTTCGGCGACGACAAATCTCGCTTGAATTCCAGCGTTTTGCCTTCGGGAGTAGCGAGTAGTATTGGGATGTTCATTAACCCCTCCCGCGCCCATAGATTCTTGAAATTACTTTTTTATTAAGTGATTGCATAAATTCTGTGCAAGCCATTTTGATGGGAAAACATACTACTTTTCCCATCGCAAAAAAGGAAACGCTTGATGGCGGGTTGTTCGACTGAAATATCCTCGGTGTAACTCATGAGCTTAATAGGCTAAATGCCTTCTTCAAATTAAAAGCTATCCAATTGAAATTCTGTTTAATCAAATACTAACAATCTCGAATTGGCTAAATCCAGCTTGGAAATAAGTTAAACCTACACTCATTTAGCTTATTCGCCGGAGGGAACTAAAGCCCAAGTCGCTCCCACCCCATGCCCTGATGAAACGCTCAAGTTCTCCCTTGCCATTTCCTGTAACAAATTTCTGACCTGGTTGGCCTTCTGAGGCTCACCTAACACCTCGGGTAGTTTGGGTAGCAAAAGCCGCTCTAATTCCTTGCGTCTTGTAGGCCCAAAACTCCTCAAATGGCTAATCACGAGCTCCTTGTAGAACGCCTTATCCAGCCCCTTGTTGCGAGTGTACTGCGTAGCATCGCCCGCTGCCGCAGCCACCTCAGCCGCCACAAAATAATTCGGAGCACGCCCTTCGATCAAGTTTTTGCTTCGCAACAGCTTCACTTCATCGGCTGTAATGGCGAGCCGCTTCTGTACGCGGTCAAGCAAGATGACCTCATGCAACGACAAATCCGCATTGCGAATCAGGGCGAAGGTATATCGCTCGTCAATCAGCCGTCCCGCGATATGCGCCTCCACCCGCGAACGCTCACGATCAATGAGGTAGTCCGGCAAGGGAAAGAAGCGGTTTCTTTGCAGCATGAACATCCGGCGGATGCCACTGCCTATGGTATCAATCAGTTTCATCTCGACCATCGCATCCGCCAGACAGCGATTGCGGTATTCCTCAGGTGGAACATCCTGTTCGATCACCTGCTCGACCGTGCCGGGAATGAAATTGCCCAGATTGCTGAAAATCAGCTCACCCGGTTTTTCCACCACCCGCACCAAGCCGCCCATCGCATAATCCTGATGCGCGAGACAGTTATGCAGTGCCTCACGGATCACCCAGTTGTCATACTGAGGCACCTCGGTCGGGAACAGCGTGCCCGGCGGCATGTAGCGCACCGTCAGATTCCGCACCCGCGCAAACAGCGCATCAGGCAACTTGAGCAATGGCAGGCCGAAATGCTGATAGTCCACATCCATGCCCTGCGCATCTTTCAGAATCCAACTGATCTTCGGTTGCGCGGGCAACCTGCCCGCCGCTTCATCCTTGCCGAACAGCAACAATGCGGCGCGAGTCAGTTGGCCATTGATGCGCAACTTCAGCTTGTCGAGAAACTTGGGATCATCCCAAGTTGCCTCTTCAGCAAGCAAGCGCGCGTTGCCATCATGCTTCTCACGATATTTTTGCCGCCCAAGCGCAAGCGCCTCGACATCAAGATCATCCATTACAGCATCGGTCACCAGCAACGCAGACCAATCCTCGCGGATGGCCTGCCGCCGGATACGCTCAATCTTCTCAATGGAAAGCCCCACCAGCGATTCGCCGTTACGCCCATACAGATGTCCCTTCCAACTCACCGGTATACCAGCGGGTGCGGGCGGAATCTGGAACAATAACACCCGGCCTTCCGGGCGGATCAACTCGAAAATATCAGTAAATGTAAGATGCGGAGACAACTCGCGTGCCACCTCCTGTTTCAACGATTGCAAGCTGGCAGCGGTATTACGAAACTGGCTACTCACAATCTGGCGCGGCTTATCTTTCACACCAAACAGCAGCCAGGCGCAATGCTGTCGATGCAGATTCGCTTCGTTGGACAAGGCAGAAAAATACTGCCCAAGTTCATCGGCCCCGAAGTTGTGCTTCGCTTCCTTGAATTCCACCCACTCCGTTTCAACCGACAACGCCAGCAGTCGGTCGAGCATGGTGTTCAATTCAGATTCAGTCACGCCGCAGCCTCCTCGGGAAGATGGCTCAGTGTAACCTGCCCCGACAGCAGGCGCGGCAGCCAATCATTAGCGTAAGACTTACACATCTCTCTCATGTCTTTTTTGATTCCCACGTTTGCAGCAGAAACATCGCCATTGTGCCAGCAAGGTTTACCGCAAGTTCGGCATGACGTGGTAATGGCTTTGATCCTGTAGCGCCTTTGCCATGCGCATCACTATGCCGATTCCTCAAAGCTCCCAGACCTTCAACGACGGTCTGGCAACCACCCAGTATTTGCTTGAACAACTGCTCCGTGTGTTGGCTTGGCGAAAGGTTGAGTTGCTTAGATGTCAGCGTATAAAGCTTGGGAAGGTCGGCACTGTCCTCATACTTCTCCCCCACCGTGTCGAGAATGTGCTTGCACACCGACTCAAGCAGTGTACGAGCTGAAGTAATTGCACCTTCAGGGTCAGCACTCCTGCGCTCCAACGCCTTTTGCCAAGCATCCTGAATAAATGTAGAACTGACGGCCTGCACCGTCGTTGAAATCGCTCCATCACTTGGAGTACGGAACTCTGTTTCAAGCATTGTTAATAGCGGATCAAACTCAGTTCGAAGGTACTCCCGACGTTGTTCGTACTTCTCAAACTTTAGCTTGATGAATGACCAAAACTCTGAAAGGTCGCGGCATACTCGAACACACTGAGGAAGCAATTTTTCAATTCTCGGCACAGCAAGTAGTTCGCTACGCAAACGCTTATAGTCGCGCTCATCGCCTACCCCACCAGTGGCGCGCGACACTAGCAACACCTTCAATGATTCAACCGTATCAATAAACGCTCTGTTCATGACAGTGCATCCTGAAGGCCAACTTGCCCCGACAGCAGGCGCGGCAGCAGCAGGTCGCGGGTGCGACGGAGGTTGGCGGTTTGGCGTTGCAGCGTCAAAATTCCATTGAACAAAGGCGAAATCAATTCGGAAAAGCGGAGAGCTATCTGATCGCTTGGCTTCAAGCATTCCAAATTTTTCAGCAATACCTGACTGATATTCTGTTGAGCCGCACCAAGGCGAAGACCAATTATCCTTTCTCGATTTTCTCGCAACATTAGAAATGCAAACTCCCGCCCAAACGGTGCGCTCTTGGGCAGAACGGCACAACATGCTTGGTTCGTTGCCGCATTGCATGAGGTAATTGCAAGCTTGCCGATTGTCGCTCCATAGAGAGCAATTAGCACGGTGTTAGCTGGGAAAACTTTTGCTGACGATTCCTTTAGGGCGCATTCAGTAATCCGCTCATCAGCTGAGAGAATAAATCCATCGAGCAGTTCTTGGCTTTTTACCCAATCAACTGTTCCGTTCTCAAAATAATCAGGCCGCTGACGACTTGGAGTTCCACCAGAGCTGGTGTTGTAAATTTCGCCAAATGTTGTCACCTCCCACCCCTGCGGAATCTGGCCGAGCGGGGAAGCGACGAGGGGGACGGTTTCGTGGCCGGGGTAGCGGAAGTGGACGAATTATTCGCGGTAGAGGCTGCGCGCCATCTCTTCCAGAATGCGGATGCGCCGCTGGTTGTTTTCGATCAGTTCGTCGTAGGCGGAGAGGATGTCCGCTATCCGCTGTTGCTCCGAAAGCGTGGGCACTTCAATCGCAGTTTCGTTGAGAATCGTAAGCGTCAGAAACTTTGTTGCAGCACCGGTTGAGAAGCTGCGCAACTCCGAAAGCTTTGGCCGTAGTGCGTAGTAAAGAAATTTTGTCGTCAGCTGCTCTGAGTCACGGGGCTTAACGACATAAGTCCGCTGATAGGCATCAAACTTTCCGTAGAAGTATTTCAGGGGATAAATTCCATTGGCGTTATTACCAGCCAGCAGCACACACTCTGTATCGAAGCTGTAGGTGTTCGTCCGAAGAGTCTCTTGCGAACAGGTGAAAAATGGATAGTCCCCATTGGGAACAGCAGCATTTGAGTCCAGCTTACCTGTCTTGAAGGCGACCAATTCACCGAGCTTCATTGTTCGCCACGCGCTCGCCATCATCAAGCTTCCAGAATCTCCGCCACATTCGCCGCGATGGTCGCTTCCGATTGACGCGCCTGTTTATCACTACCTTTCAATAGCGCCCGTGCCGCACTTCGCACTTCTTCAGCGGAAACGGTGTCAACCAGACCTTGGTCTATTTCGGCGGCACGGCGTTGCGCATCGGTGCACCATGCGTCGGCAATTGTGGCGGAACCCTCATTCATGTTTGATTTCCAGCGACTGGCTGCGCAAGCCGGGGAGTGCGAGAAGTCGCTGGTCATTGGTCAGCAGGATGGCATCCAATACCAGTGCGCTGGCGGCGATGATGGCATCAGGCAGTTTCAGGCGGTGCTCGCGGCGCAATCGGATTGCGGCCTCTCGCACGGTGGCATCTACTTCGATGCGTTGCATGGTGGCAAGCAGCTCCCGCCAATCCAGCTCTTCCTGATGCTGAATATCCGGCCAGGAGAGCAATTCAATTTCGCTGATAATCGAATAAGCGTATTGGCCAACGGGCAGGGTCTCCGCGAGCTTTCCATCTTGCAAGTAAATCAGCGCATTGGTGTCGAGCTGGTATCTCATGTCCACTCGCTATCACGAATGCGCCGCTGATAAGCAACACCATCTTCGGGGAAAGGATGCTTCCCGATAAATTTTGCCCAGTCACGCGAAGGATTAATGCTGGGCCAATCCACAGCAGCGGGTGCCGCAGTGGGTTTGCTGGCGAGGTATTCCACAAAGTCGAGCACTTCCGCTTTGCGGCGTTCGTCCAGACGATGCAGTTTTTCAATAATGTTGGCTTCTATAGCAGAGTTCATAGCGTTCTCCTTCAGGTCAGCAAAGTGGCGACATTTTGCGCGATACGGCTTTGCAATTCCAGTGCTTCGACATTGAGCACTTCGAGCTCTTCGTTCAGCACTTCCAGCTTTTCCTTGAAGTCTTCGTCGCTGACTTCTTCGCCCGCCGCCACGCCGACATAGCGACCAGCCTTGGGCTTCGATTTCTTTGAGGGTGGCGGCTTTGCACAGGCCGGGGATGTCGCGGTAAGCACACCCATCTCCACCCTGGCCCTCTCCTTGAAGGGGCGGGAGCGATTGTCCTCCCCCCTTCAAGGGGGGAGCCCGTAGGTTGGGCTGAATAAAATGAAGCCCAACATTTCTTCGCGCCAAACGTTGGGCTTCGCTACGCTCAACCGCAACCTACGAAAAAATATTATGTTCATCATTTCGCTAACCGCCCCATCCAAAAAGCCGGGCGGCGGCGTTGATGCGCCACGGCAAGCACGATGATTTGTGTTTGCATAACGCGGTAGATGACGTGAAAGGGGAAGCGTTTCAATCCGGCCTTGTGAATATCAGGCTCCGCAATCTTTGGGGAAATGTTGGGGGTGTTGCAAATATGCGTCATGACTGACTCGAACTCGGCAAGGTAGTCCGCGCCCAAATCGGGCAGCCGATTTTCATAGAAAGCAACGCTGTCGTAATGTTCGTCAAAAGCGGTGCGGATGAATCGGTAGTTCATCTCACTAGTGCGCGGACGGCAGCACTGGCTTCTTCGGCAGAAACCATATCGGCCAATCCACTGTCAATTTCCGCAGACCGACGCAGTGCTTCGACACGCCATGCCTCGGCAATTTCCACCTCATTTTGATCTTCGAGACTGAGCAGCAATTTATGCGCGAGTTCTGCGCGTTGTTGCCGCGGCAGGTGCAGGACGGTGTCTTCGATAGCTTCGGTGTTCATGGTGTTTTTCCTTGGGTTAGCCAAGCAATGAGGCTACATTTTGCGCGATACGGGTTTGCAATTCCAGTGCTTCAACGTTGAGCACTTCCAGTTCCTCGTTCAGCATTTCCAGCTTTTCCTTGAAGTCTTCGTCGCTGACCTCCTCGCCAGCTGCCACGCCGACATAGCGTCCGGCATTGAGCGACCAGCCTTGGGCTTCGATTTCCTTTAGGCTGGCGGCTTTGCACAGGCTGGGGATGTCGCGGTACACAAGTTCGCCCTCTCCCCCAGCCCCTCTCCCGCTTGCAGGCGAGGGGAGGAAGAGCTCTTGTAGCTTGGCCTGGGCTTCTGCGCCGCCCAGTGTGTAGTCCGGTGCTTCACCGCGATACAGGCGCACGATGTTGGCAATGAAGCCGATCTGAGCATCGGCCCAGTCGCGATGTGCGCGGTCTATCTGACGGTAGATGTGGCGCGCATCAATGAACAATACAGTGTCGGCTCGCGACGTTCCTTGTTTACCCTTATCCAGGAACCACAGCGTGCAAGGCAGCGTGACGGTGTAGAACATGTTGGGGCCGACCGCGACCATCACATCTACCGCACGCGCTTCGATGAGTTGGCGGCGCAGTTCTTGCTCGGAGCTGCGCGCGTCCGAGGCGGAATTCGCCATGACGAATCCGGCGCGGCCTTGCTTGTTTAAGCTGGAATAGAACAGTTGTATCCACAGGTAGTTGGCGTTGTCGGTGCGCGGCACGCCAAAGGGGAAACGGCGGCCTGCGCCCACGTCTGATGCCAGCCTGTCCTTGTCCACTGCGTTGACGTTGAATGGCGGGTTGGCGAGGACGAAATCGAACTTGCCGACGGCTTCGTGCGGGTCGTCGTAGTAGCTGTTGATATGGCCACCGTGGCGGATGTCGCCTTCGAGGCCATGGATGGCGAGGTTCATGCGCGCCAGCCGCCCGGTGTCATCGGTCTTTTCCACACCGTGGATAAACAGTTCATCAGCGGCGTTTTTCTGGTGCTCAGACACGAAGCGTGCGCTGCTGACAAACATGCCGCCGGAGCCGCAAGCGGGGTCGAGGATGCGGCCATGGAAAGGCTCGATGACTTCGACCAGCAGACGCACGATAGAGCTGGGCGTGTAGAACTCGCCGCCCTTCTGGCCTTCAGTGCGGGCGAATTCACCGAGGAAGTATTCGTAGATGCGCCCGAAAGCGTCGTAGTCGAGACTAACAGGGATCTCGGAAATTTTCTTCAACAGGTCCTTGAGCAAGACGCTGGTGAAAATCTGAAAGCTGCGCGGCAGCACACCTGCCAGTTGCGGGTTGTATTTCTCCACCTCGGACATCGCGTCGTTAATGGCGAGTCCGATGTTCGCGCCTTCGGGTAAGTTAAGCAGGTGCTCGAAGCGCGCCGCTTCTGGCAGATACATCACACTTTCGGCATGGTAGGCGGCGGGATCATCGGCACGGCTGGTGGCGCGACGCGAGGTGGATGCGGACGATTCTAATTCTTTACGCCGGAGGGTGAATCGAGTCTCGGCAAAACGCAGGAAGATCAATCCCAACACAGGTGCGGAGTATTGCGCCGCCGTCAGCCCTGAATTAGCGCGAAACTGGTCCGCTGCACCCCATAGCCGTTGTTCCAGTGTGTTAGTGGCGGTGTCTCGTTCGGTTGGTGCGATCCAGTGCATGCGTCTTCCCTGTTAGCGCGTAGCTTGTTTTTTCTTATCGCGCGATGTTAGCACAAAGGAATGTCCGGCCACCTTGTCATAGAATAGTGGTTTCTAGCTACTGTGGCTCTTCCGAGACAATTAAGCCCTGCCATTTTTGAGATTTGGGCTCTCCTCGAGTGAATACACCCAGCCACCTTCAGGGCCTGCTAACGAAGTCAGGATGTCCATCGAATTGGCAGATTTTAAATCCAACTATTTTTAACTTGCAATGCCGGATGTCATTCACACGAGAACGAGATTTCGACTGGCTTTTTCAAGCCAAATCAAATCATGATAAATAAATTTTGAGTAACTTAAAGATATCCCATCAGTATATCAAGGGGAAAAAGGGGAAATCCGGGGAAAAATATATGGGATAACGAAGGAAATCAAAGTAACTAATAGTAACTAAAATTTACCTAACCCATTGGTGCGAAAGGAGAGACTCGAACTCTCACGCCTTGCGGCGCTGGAACCTAAATCCAGTGCGTCTACCAATTCCGCCACTTTCGCGCTGTATACTTCCAGCTAGGGCGCGGATTATAGCATCACTCCGCCGGCTTTCATCCTGATACGGTAACTAAGAGTCACTTGAGCAGCCTTTTCTTAAAAAAGGCGGTGAATTCATCAACAGGCAGTGCCCGTGAAAAATGAAAACCCTGCACGGCATCACAGCCTTGCTCATTCAGAATACCCAGTTGCGCTGCATT
>JBBQXA010000096.1:0-9651 GCA_038210095.1 Burkholderiales bacterium | reverse complement strand
TTCGCCCGGCGAACCGCCCGTTTTCCGTGCTGGGGTAGATAAGCGCGGGCAAGGAAGAAACCTTTTTTTCGCAGAAATTCAGTGGCGCGGGCGGCGAGTTGTTCCATGCCTGAAAAGTCCAGTTCCGTACCTATCGAATCGGCAACGATGGTTTGCAACTCGGCTTCGCTGACAAGCCTAGCCGAACCCGTAAAATGCACGGCGCGCAACACCACTTTTTCACCAGAAACGGATCTCAGTGCAGGACGCTCGGAGGGCGAGTCGCCGGACGGCAAACGATCCGGTAGTCGCTGTTGCTGCCGCTGCTGTTCATTGAGCAAGGAGCCCGCATCGGGGAGCGGCTGGGCGAATACCGGCAAGGCGAGACACAAGCTGCCCAGTAGCAGAATAAGCATGCGTGGCGATTGCAGCCTGAAGCTAGAACAGATGACGAATTGGTGCATGGGAACCCCTGATCACGGAAAAAAATGTTCCGTGAGATTAACTGGGGGATGCCGTCCAAAACCTACAAAAACCTACAAGACGGCGCGCATCTACGCCTCAGGTGATGGTGACCGGAATACAGAGCTGATAGCCAACGTTGCGCACCGATTTGATAGGCTGAGTGGTAGCGCCTGCCTCGATCAGTTTTTTGCGCAGACGGACCACTTGAACCTCCAAGGTGCGCTTAGTGAGTCCCGCCTCGGTGTGCCCGCCCAGCACCATCAATTGCCAGTAATCCAGTCGCCGCCCCGGCGCGCGGGCTAGGGCCGAGAGAAAGGCCGCTTCATGGGCGGACAGGTCGACCGACCCATTTGAGCCGTTCAAGGTCATTGCGGCGGTGTTAATACTAAATTGCTGCTCGCTTGAGACTTGCCTAACGCGACGCCCCAGGGCTTGCACGGCAGCCCCGAGTTCTATGATAGAGGTCGGCTTGGTGAGATAGATGTCCGCCCCGGATGCGTAGCCGGCTTGCTTGTCGTCAATATGAGCACGCGCCGTCACCATGATGATGCCGACGTTTGGTTGTGTGCTGCGGATGCGCCGGGTGAGGCTGATGCCATCTTCGCCGGGCAGGTTGAGATCGACTACCAGCAGATCGACAGGTAGTGCGCCGATCTCGTCATCGATCGCCTCGGCGCAGGAAACGCCCGTGACCGTGTGGCCAAGCTCGCGCAAGCCATAAACGGTGACCTCCCGCAGGACATCATGATCTTCCACCACGACAATACTCAGCAGGGTATCCATAGTTCAAACCTGACTTCATTTAAAGAGGGGGTATAACGGACCCAGCCCCCGAGTTGCTCAATCAAGCCACGAACGAGGTATAGGCCGAGTCCGGAGCCAGTCTTGCTATGGGCGCCGGTGCTGCGGTAATACTTCTCAAAAACGCGTTGCGGGTCGGGCATGCCAGCACTGTTTGGTGCATTGGCGATGCTAACGAGGATACCGCGCCGAGCTTGGTGCTCGGATTGAAAAGCCTCAATGTGAATTAGCTTTTTCGCATCGGCATATTTGAGGGCGTTGTCGATCAGGTTGCTGAGTGCGACATGCAGAAGCTGGGGGTCGGTTTTAATGGTGGGCAACGCTTCTGTGCGGATGATGAAGCGTTGCGGCGCAGCACTGGCATCGCGCAAATTGGCCAACAGATCATCCACATGGCACGCCTGCTGCATTAAGTTAAGTCGCTGATATTCCAGTTGGTCAACTTGCAGGCAGCGCTCGACGACGACATCCATGTCCGCCACCGATTGCTGGGCGTGCTGTAGTACCGTTGCTGTTGGCACTTGCATTCCAAGGACCATGCGGATGACCGATAACGGTGTTTTGAGTTCATGGCTGAGCATCGCCATGTAGAGGTTCTGTGCTTCGCGCTGCTGCCGTTCGCTGGCGAGCTCAATCCGTGTCAATTCATGCTGCAACGAGGCCTGCGCGCCTTCACGCTGCAACTGTCGGGAACGCATATTGAGCAGCAGAAACATCAGCCCAGTGGAGGTGAAGCCGTGGGACATCCAAGCATTCAGCGTCCATTCGACCGTGTTGATCCAGCCCAGCAGTGCCATCATGGAAAACAGCAGCGGCGCTGCCAGCAGGCAGTAAATTATTCGCAGGACGCGACGATTCTGGCGGGCGGTAAAGGCGATCACCGTAAGCAGCGGTGCTCCCAGCAGAATGATCAAGGCGTTGGCTTGCAGTGCGAGGCGAGGCTGTCCGGCGGCCAGGATTACCAGCGCGACCAGCATCGTCAGAATCAGGGCATCAAGCAGGCGTAGGGCAAGACGGGAGGGTAGAAATAATGCCAGCAGGAAACGATGAAAGACCAAGCCAAATAAAGTGGTCATACAGACGCTGATGCTGGTCAACGTGTCGCCAAGGCCTGCCGGGCTCGACGGGATCAGCAGCGCCAGATTCCCGGTGATCGCAAAGGTGTAGAAAAGGTAGCCGCACTGGTGGAGGATAAACCAAGCGACTATTGCCTGACGACTGGAAATATAGTCATTGATGGCCCAGAACAGCACGAACAGAATGAAAGCTAGGAAAATCGTTTGGAACAAGCCAAGCCATGCATCCTTGAGTCCAGCTGTGCGTGGATCGATCGCTTCCACGTTCAGAATTGATGAGCTGCTTGTCTTGATCCGCAAGTAATAGGTGCTTTCTGGCGCTGATGGCTTGATCGTAAAGCCGAGGGTCACCGATGCGTGCTCGCGCATCATGAACGGTGTCCGGTCACCCGTGACAGATTTTTTCCAGCCAGCGCCTGTGGCGAGGTCTGGCTCATAAAGCGTAACCTCGTCGAGAAAGGTGGGCCGGATTCGCAGCGCCAATTCACCACCATCGGCGCGTGGCTTCACCGTAATGCGCAGCCAGTGCGCTGAATCGGTGTAGCCTCTGGAGAGAATGTCCCCGACCGGCTGAAACTCTGCCGCGACAGCTTGCCCTATCGTCAGCTCGCCCGAGCGATCTTCGAGAACGGCGCGCGAGTCGATGTAATCGGTTGCCCAGGCATTGGATGTCATCGTCCAGCCCGATAGCAAGAACAGGATCAGAAGAAGAATACGCATACGCATACGCGTAACACGAGGTTGTAGAAAAAGTCTAATCATGGCGCATCGTGCCGCGAACCAAAACAAATATCAAGATCGAACTGAACTGCCGAGTAGAACCTCGAATGTGACTTACATTGTTGGATAATCGGCAATACAATAAATTCCATCAAGAATGCAGCACTACACTAGCTGGTATGGCTGATAATTGTCAGGTTGCGTCGGATCGCCACCGTGCTGAACGTAAACATCCACTTCATCGACATAGTGTGGCTGAAGTTGCAATTTGGGTGTCTGAGCGACTACCGTCGTGTTTTGGATGGAAAATGACAGCCAACTCGTAGACTGGGTGTAACCCCGGTTGAGAAAGCCCGGCAAGGGGCGAAACTTGCCGTAGCTGGCAGCGGCGATGGCGTCGGCGAGGTCGAGCGTGCCGCTATCGTCGACCAGCAGTGAAAGATGCCCCGCGAGGGAAATTTTCTGCGTACTCTCGTCGATGCTCACCGCAGCCCAGGCACCGGATGCGCACAGCACCAGGAAGAGGCAGACACATAGTTGCCGCAAGCATTTCATCAGAATAACTTCAGGTAGCGCAGTGCTACTTCTCGGTCTGTTTTAAATCCGCTGGCAATCGTGGTATCGCGCGCTGCACGCAATATCAACTGTTGCCCCTCTGGCAGGAACAAGGTAACACCCGCCATGACCCGATTGTTTTTCGCTTGGTTATTCTGATCGACATTGTTGATCCGCGTCTCCCCGCCCGCGTTCATCTGCCCGCCTACATGCCAATGCAAGGCGGAGCTCATCCGATAACGGAGATAGCCGGTCAGCGCATAGCTGGGACGCTGCTCCATACGACGCCCGCCCGCGTAATCGTTGTTGTTACCGTACAGTGCAATCTCGGGAGCGAGCTCAAAGAGAAACTTGGGCGTGATGTCCTTCTGCCAGCCGCCGCCAAGAATGAACTTCCAACGATTCTCGCCGGGGTTGATGATCTGGCTATTGCGGTAATCGCCGGTCGGCAGGATGAGCATGGCGCTCAAACCCAAGTAATTGGCCTGAGTTCGGTCATTGATCAACCATGAGGTGATGCCGAGCCGCAAATCGGCCAAACCGGAAATCTGAGTGCCCAGCGCCGTGGCGAGTGGCAGCGGGGAAATATCGGCTTTAATTGCGGGCAGTACCAGCACCGCTGCACTCACTTTATCGCCAAGGCTAAAACCATGCGTCAAACGCAACGCCATAGTTTGACTAGTTATTTTTCCATCGAGCAGTTTTTTCCTGCTTGAGTAAGGGCCGGTCTGTGTACGGTCGAAGGCATACACCGCTAATGTGCTTTGCCCAGGCCGAGTCGGAAAATAATCTCCGGGAAATATATCGTTTACAGCCGCATGGAGTGGCATCGCCACATTTAGCAGCAGCGTCAAAATACCGATTTTGAGATACATGATGATTACTCGGGAGCATCTTGCAAAACCCTCCGCCCAGCCAAGCGTAATTGTCGCTGTGACACAGTGAAGGTCGTTTTTTGTTTGTTTCATCAATCCGGGCCGTTTCGGATCACTCTTTCGTGCTGTCGGGCTTGAGCACTCCCGACACTCCGGATTCTGGTGTGGATTTTCTTTTTTTGCAAGCAGCTGCGCGCAAGAATAAAAGCCTGTCCTTGCAGGGCAGGCTTTTCAGAAGACAATTCGCTCACGCAGTGAGCACGAATAAATAGAGATTCCAATCTGTGAACTAATTGCATCCCGATGCGTTCGTATCAGTATCGTCAAGGGATGCCACCCCGAATTTGATTTACATCGGGGCTGCCAACCCCCGATGCGATACACATAGAGCCGGACGGCTCATCATCAGGTCGCCAACCTGATGAGACTGCGATAGCCGCATGCACCTAATCGTGCTGGTGCGGCTGTAACGAAGCGCTGGGGGTGTAACCCCTCCTTCGACTTCATTCACGACGGGATGAATTTTTCCGCCGGGATTGGGCGACACGGAAACGGACGCGATGAGCAAATGCATCGATGTTCCTGTTACTGCATGAGCGGGTAATCAATCCCGCCCTCGGGGTGCTCTAAAGGGTATTACGAGTGAACCACGGATGGCTGTTGAGATCGTCGTGAGGCGATAGGGTTGCAAGGGAGAACTGGCGCAACCGCGAGCGTTGGGCGCAAGCTCAAAGCCGCATTGATAGCTCAAACCGGAAAGGCGTCCCTTGAGGATGCTTGGTGGATGTGATGCGTGTACCGTCCTGCAAGGACGGCAAGCGAGTGGTGATGAGGTTGGATAGGAGTAAGGGAGTGGCTTAGGAATCTCGCGCCCCTGAAAACCAGAACATCGGTGAGTTGCTTAGCAACAGAAAATCTATCTAGCTGAGCCAGCATGCTAAACATTGGCAGTGGTAACTAACGTGGGAATCCGTTACATGGAATTGGTTGGCACCGATTCTGCCGCAAGGCACATGGAACCCGGCAACGGGAATTGAACGGAGGGAGACTGGATGAGTAGTGGTTGTGTGACAGGCAACCAAACTTAGCAGGCAGACTCGCTGTATGCCTGTTGAGCGAAAGTCCAGCGCGGTCGAAATGTGTGTATTAACCGGGTGGCACCGGCGCATTGTGTAGGGCGAGCGTGGTTGGCGCCATACTCGTACTCGCCTGGCAGCGAGTTTTACCAATGACGACAGATGGGATCATCCTTGTTGTATGGATGATAGAGATAAACGAACCGCCATCCCGACATTTACTGACGGGGAGCCGCACCAATGGCAAGGTGATCGCGCAGTTGGGCGAGGAAGGCTGTATCAGTCGATGATTCAAGCGGCAAACCAACGACAGACAATGACCGAAATTTTATTGTTTGTGTCAGTCGAACGGCTAATGCGTTATTCGGAGCGCAACGCCAGACGGAACCTCGGTTCTCGTCGGATGCGGGAAACCGCAATCTGAACGAAGCGAAGCTTTTTGCGACGTTTCAAGTTGCTGGGTACTGCGACAAATGTAGTACCAAACCCCGCCCTCATTTAGGGGGAGGGGTTTTCCCGATTATTCCATCAAATCTTCAGGCGTCACATCCCCAATATCTTTAATTTTCCAAAAAACATACGCCATATTGGGATAGTAAGTGGGATCGTTGCCCAAACATGCCTCTAAGGCTGCCTGATTAATCAGACCACCATTCGTGCGCTCGTGTTCTGGTACTTTTTTTCGTGTTGCCAGAATGGTCAGGGCGACAAGGCTGGAGTCAGCCCAATCCATCGAAATCAATTCCGCAACAGCCTTCTCATATTTTTTAATGGCAGCCTTCTCCGCACGCTTTACCTTTTTCTGCAGCGTAGATGACAACTCCTTAAATTCAACCCTGCCGTCAGCAGGACTCAGTTTGCTCCACATCAAAAGCTGGGCGATTAGCTCTCCAGACAAATTAATGTTGTCAGCGGCCTTAGCCAGTTGTAACAGGCGAGCTTCGCTCATGGATTTTGCCCCACTCAAATATTGCCCGATCATCTTGTCGCTCAAATCAATATAAGGGCTCAGATCAGAAGCAAGTTCGCGGTGGGACTTGCCGCTCGCATTCTTGATCTCCGCCATTAGCATTGCCGTTACGGTGCTTGGCATTTCTTCCGCAGCAAGGCCGGACTTCTGCTCAACAGACATAGCACTCCTCAAAATTTCGTTACCTTTTTCGGAACCAAAGTACGTTCCAACACTGGGCGGTAGTTGCACCGCCCATGCTGAATATCCTTCGGTCATCTTAAATGTAGAGGCTGATTATGCAAGCAAGGATTGGTTCTTTTGGGTATCGGTCATGATGAATCCGATTATTTTTACTTTACGCGCTGTCACCATGCAGCGACTGGCAGATGTCGTCGGGCACGGGTACACCCATTGGTGTTCCGGTTCTATCTCTGTCATGCGCTGCCAAAAATTGGTCACAAAGTTCGAATTAAATTATCACGTACTCGACGATCGTAACGTACGTGCGCGCAGAAAACGCTCCGGCCTTGGTAATGCCCAACTTGTTCTTTGGTTGAATCAGGATCAAGTCCACTGGTGGCTATTGGCTACATCACCAGATCATGGAGATCATGCCGCGCACACTTCAGAGAAATTGCACGATGCATTATCGCGTGATGGTCGCATCGAGATTGATGGATTTGAATTGCTCAGACTGCCGAAGCCTACCACTAAAAATAAATTCTAAAATACAACGACACATGAAACAGCAAGGCTGACGTGGCGAATGCAAGAGCAGAAGTACAAAGATTGGCGGCATTCAATCATCGATACGGTTCGCAGCCGTTCGGCCAGCAGCATGCATCACTTGCTCTATCATCTCTGGTCATGCCCTGGATTCGGGGGCATCAGGAGCCAGATCGGCAAATTGACAGCGCTCTACCGGGTTGAGGTAAAGCACGCTGCCATCAAGGATGCTCCAGCGCCACCAAAGCGCCTTGGGTACGTTCGCCGCCTAAAGCACAGTGGTATCACAATGCTGCAGCTGGTTTCGCAGTCGATATCCGCATCAGAGTGACCTTTCTTATGAAAAAAATGGCTCATCCCCTCGATGAAAGAGGCGGTCTGAATCGCCAAGATACCATCGATTATCTGGGGGCGAACAACACCTACTTCGACGCAGCAAGGCGAAAGCAGCCTCCAAGTCACCTACTTCTCCAAGCTTCGAAAAGCGCAGTCCAGTGTGACTTAGGCACAGGTGATTTCCAAAATGAACCTGAATAGTAGGTTTGAATTCATGCCGAGAGTTGTCAGAGCAAAAGATGCTCCGGCCTACCTCGGCATGGATCGAAATAGATTTAATCGCGAGGTTAAACCCCTCGTAGTAGCGATTCCAATTGGAACTCAAGGAATTGCTTATGACCGACTTGACCTAGATCGCTGGTGGGACGAATATAAGCGCCGTAACGGAATGCCCGGCGCTCTTTTAAAGCATGAAGGAGAAGAGCAATGGGAAGAGGCACAAAAGGGCTGCGTAGGCGGCCAGATAAGCCGGGAGGTATCTGGCATATCGAAAAGGTCGTCAACGGCCGCTCAATTCACGAAAGCTGTGGAACAAGCGACCAGGAAGAAGCGGAAAGGTACTTAGCTCATCGTCTGGAGGAATTACGTCAGGCAAGAGTCTATGGATTCAGGCCAGACCGTATTTTCCGCGTTGCGGCAACCAAGTATCTTAACGACAACCAGCATAAAGCGTCGATTGTTTCAGATGGCTATATGTTGCAGTCATTGGATCCTTTTATCGGTTTGTTGCCCGTAAGTAAATTGCATGACGGTACGTTACAACCGTATGTCGAAGCGAGACTCGCATCCGGCATCAAGTCGAAGAGCATTAATAACGCCTTGAGCATTGTGCGACGGATTTTAAATCTGGCTTCACGAAAATGGCGTGATGAGCATGGGTTGACGTGGTTAGAAACACCGCCACTGATTTCAATGCTCTCTACGCATGACTCACGATCACCCTATCCTTTATCTTGGGATGAGCAAAGTGTGTTTTTTCGTGAACTACCAGATCATCTCGCAAAGATGGCTCTGTTCAATGTCAACACAGGAACACGGGAGCAGGAAGTTTGCCTTCTGCGCTGGGATTGGGAAATTGAAGTGCCTGAACTTGGGACACGCGTTTTCCTAATACCTGCAAATTTTGGGGGCCGAACGGAAAACTCAGGTGTAAAGAACGGTGAGGATCGGTTGGTCGTACTGAATGACGTTGCCAGCTCAGTAATCGAAAGCTGCCGGGGTAATCATTCCCAGTATGTTTTTGTTTACGAAAATGGCCCCATCAGCAGAATAAATAATTCTGCGTGGGAAAAAGCTCGGATCAGAAGCGCCATGAAAATATATGAGGCTTCTGGGAAGATCATACCGCCTGAATTGTTGAAGCAAGGCCAAAGGGGAGTTTTAATTACCGCCGAGCTCAAGCAATTCATGGAAACGGCTATGCCGGGCCTTGCTAACGTCAGAGTGCATGATTTAAAGCATACGTTCGGTAGGCGGCTTAGAGCGGCTGGCGTTTCTCTAGAAACACGAAAGGTATTGCTGGGGCATAAGAATGGTGACATTACATCGCACTACTCCGCTCCAGAGATTGAGGAACTGTTAGGCGCTGTAAATCAGATCTGCCGAACTAAAACCGGCAAAAGTCCGGCAATGACTTTGCTAAAAAGAAAAATCGCCTAGCGAATTAACGCTAAGCGACTGATCTTACTACTAAATATTGGTGCGCCCGAAGAGATTCGAACTCCTGACCCCTTGGTTCGTAGCCAAGTACTCTATCCAGCTGAGCTACGGGCGCATCTTTTAACGTTGCTAATGTTACCTTGGCGGAGAAGGAGGGATTCGAACCCTCGATACAAGTTTAAGCTCGTATGCGCCCTTAGCAGGGGCGTGCCTTCGACCTCTCGGCCACCTCTCCGAAGGCCGCGCATAATAATGCAAACGGCCGATGAGGTCAAACTTTTATGCATCTTTTATGCATCTTCCTGATCCAGATCGAACGCCTTGTGAAGCACGCGCACGGCCAGCTCCAGATATTTCTCGTCGATCACCACGGATATCTTGATCTCGGAGGTGGAAATCATCTGGATGTTGATACCCTCTTCCGCCAGGGT
>JBBQXA010000095.1:0-9739 GCA_038210095.1 Burkholderiales bacterium | reverse complement strand
ATTTCGGTGTGGTGAGTGCAGTGCTGGTTTTGATCGGTGCGCGCACCAGCATGATCAGCGGCAGCATCACAATGAAATTAACCGTGGCGAACCAGAAACTGTCGATGTACGCGGCATTCTGCGCCTGATACATCACGGCCTTGGCGACAAGCGCAATGCCTTGCGCATCCTGCGTACCGAGCTGGAGCGGGGCGAGATAGGCTTGTAGCGCGTCGTTATACGGCGTGATCTCGCCGCGCAGAATGCCCCAGTTTTGTTGTGTGCTGCGCGAGAAATAAGTGGCGAGCACCGAGATGCCCAGCGCCGAGCCTACCGTGCGGATCAGGCTGTAGATGCCTGCGGCTTCGGTGGCCGTTTCTTTGGGCAACGTGGTGAACGCCAGCGTGGAGATGGGCACGAAGATCAGCCCCATACCCATGCCCTGCAAAATCATCGGCGGAATCAGGTCGGCGGCGGTGATGTCGCCGGTGAAGCGGGTCATCAGATAGTTTCCCGCAACGCTGCACGCAATACCGAGCAGCACGAAATTGCGCGGCGGAACCCGGTTGGAAAATTTGCCGACAAAGATCATCACCAACAGCGAGGCCAGTCCGCGCGGTGCCATGTACAGTCCCGCATCGAAGGTGGGGTAGCCGAGAAAGTTTTGCAGGAATAGCGATTGCAGCAGCATGCCGCCGAAGAAGCCGATACCGATGGTGGTCATGATCAGGCTGGCGACCAGAAAATTGCGGTCTGTGAAAATGCGCAGGTCGAACAGCGGGTGATGTTTGCCGGTGAGCGTGTAAACGATGAAAAAGATGATCGATATGACGGCAATGACGGCGGCGAGCGTCAGCGATTGCGAGCTGAACCAATCGTCCTGATTGCCCCGATCCAGCACCAGTTGCAGTGCGCCGATACCCACCGCCAGCGAAACGAAACCCAGCCAGTCCATGCGCCGTTCGCGCGTTGCCGTGTCGGGCACATAGCGTATAGCCAGAATGAACGACGCGATGCCGACCGGCAGGTTGATATAAAACGTCCAGCGCCAGCTAATCATTTCGGTGAGCCAGCCGCCCAGCGTCGGCCCCAGAATGGGAGCGACCATCACCCCCATCGCCCAGATCGCCATTGCTTTTCCGCGCTGTTCGGCGGGATAGGTTTGCAGCATGATGGACTGCGACAGTGGTACCAGTCCCGCGCCGAATACGCCCTGCAAAAAACGGAACATTACCATTTGCGCCAGACTGGTTGCCGTGCCGCACAGTGCCGAGGTAATGACGAATCCGGCGATGCTGATTAGCAGGAAGCGTTTCTGCCCGAGCCGGTCGGTAAAAAATCCGGTGAGCGGCATGAAAATCGCGGACGCGATCAGGTAGGAGGTGAGTACCCAGCTAATGTTGTCGGGTGTGGCATTGAGCTGCCCCGCCATACTCGGCAGCGCCACGTTGACGATGGTGGTATCCAGCACCTGCATGATGGTCGCCGCCATCACGGCGATGCTGGTGAGGAGGCGGCTGTTGTTCATGTACTGCTAGTTCAGTTGCACGGTGACGGTCGCGGTCGCGCCGATACGCAAGGGATGATCGGCATCGGTAGGGGAAAATTTGATGCGCACCGGTACGCGTTGCGCAATCTTCACCCAGTTGCCGGTCGCATTCTGCGGTGGCAAAAGTGAAAATGCGGTGCCCGTGCCGCCGGAAATGCTTTCCACGCTTCCCTTGAAAGGCTGGCCGGGATACATGTCGATCTCAATGTCCACCTCTTCACCGGGGTGAATGCCGACCAGTTCGGTTTCCTTGAAATTGGCATCGATATAGAAACTATCCCGCGCGATCAGCGCGAACAGCGGCATACCGAGGCCGACCAGCGATCCGGCGGTGAGGCTGAGATTGCTGATTTGTCCGTCCTGTATCGCGGTGACATGGGTGTGCGCCATATCCAGTCGAGCTTGTGCGATGGCGGCCAGGGCCTTCAGTACGTCGCCGCGCTCTTCGGTTTTTTCGGGCGCGGCGTGTGCCTTGGTTAATTTTGCGCGAGCCTGATCCTGTGAGGCCCGCAAGGCTTGCACGCGGGCATTGCTATCGTCGATGGCCTGCCGGGACAGGAAGCCTTTGGCAACCAGCTCCTGATTGCGGGCGAGGGTGGTGCGGGCATTCGCGAGATCGCCATTGATCTGGGCAACCTGTGCGCTGGCCGCACCGGCCTCGGCGTTGTCCTGGCGCGCACTTTGTTGTGCGAGTGCCAGATCGGCCTCGGCGCGGGCGAGTGCGATGGCAAAGGGAGCAGGGTCAATGTCGAACAGCGCATCGCCCTTGTGCACCGACTGGTTTTCGTGGACATGAACCGCAATGACCCGACCGGCAACCTGTGCCGCGACATTTACGACGTCCGCATTGATGTAGGCATTCTCGGTGCTGCGCGAGTGCGCTGAAAAGTGCAGGTAAGCGAAAATGCCGAGGGCGGTAGCCACTATCAGTATAAGGAAGACAATCTTTTTGTTTGCGGCAAGTTGTTTCATGCGTATGTGCTCAGTTTGGCAAGGGGCTTATTTGTCGTTCAGCAGGCCCTGCATCGCGGCCACTGGTTTGACACTAGGGAAATAAACCTTGTTGTAGGCATTGCCTAGGTTCTCCGACCAGGGCAGGCCATCATTGCGGCCCAGCTGTTGCCAGTAGCTCATGATCGTGGCGTCGTAGGCAGCTATTGTTTCCGTATGCGCTGACGCATCGTAGCACTCGTCGTGGCGGAAGCTGTTGCTGTCCATGCGCGGCTTAAGCGGCATGTCGTCCTGAATGTGGCCCAGACACAGGCCGACCAGCGGGAAGGTTAGTGTCGGCAGTTTGAGCAGATCTATCATGCCCTGCGGATTGCGGCGTATGCCGCCGATGGGGCAAATGCCCAGCCCCATTGACTCGGCGGCGGTAATCATCGTGCCGAGCACGATGCCCGCATCCACCGCAGCGACGCCGAACCCTTCCATGCTCTCATGCACGACCTGTGTTTGTCCGGCACGGCGCACGCCGAGTTCAGTCTTGTGAAAGTCGATCACGATGGCGATGAACACCGGAGCCTGGGCGATCCACGCCTGACCGCCCGCGAGTGCGGCAATGCGCGCGCGCTTTTCCGCATCGCGCACCACGACCAGCGAAATCTCCTGTGCGTTCATCGAAGTCGGCGCCTGTTGAGCCGAAGCGATAATCGCGTCCAGCATCGCGTCGCTGACGGGATCCGATTTATAACTGCGTATGCTGCGATGTGCTTGCTGTATGTGTAATGTCTCGTTCATTCTCAATCCCAAATCCCAAATCCTATTTAGTCAGATGCAGCGCCTCTGCCACTACTTCGCGGGTCAGGTGTGGGGCGAACAGTTCGATGAAATGATAGCCGAAGCCGCGCAGGTACTGGTTCCTGCGCACCGCGATGCGGGTGGTGCTGGGCTGGAACAGGTGACCGGCATCGATCATGCGCAAGTGTTTGTCGCGCTCCGGGATGAACGCCATCTGCGCGACGATGCCGATGCCCATGCCGAGTTCGACATAGGTCTTGATGACGTCGGCATCAATGGCGGTCAGCGCGATATTGGGCTCGATGCCCTCATCGTTGAAGGCCTGATTGATCTTGTTGCGCCCGGTGAAGGCGAAGTCGTAGGTGATGATGGGATATTGCGCGAGCGCCTTCAGCGTCAGTTTCTTTACCAGCAACAGCGGGTGATCGGGTGGCACGACCACGCAGTGGTGCCATTCGTAACAGGGCAGGGTAACCAGTTCGTCGTACAGCGCGAGGCTCTCGGTGGCGATGCCGATATCCGCTTCCCCGCTCAGTACCTGCTCGGCGATTTGCGTCGGGTTGCCCTGATGCAGGCCCAGCTTGACCTCGGGATAGCGTTTGGTGAATTGCTGCACGATACGCGGCAAGGCATAGCGCGCCTGGGTATGGGTGGTGGCGATGGTCAGGTTGCCGCTGTCCTGGCCCTTGAATTCCATTCCGACCTGTCTGAGGTTGTCGGTATCCCGCAGTACACGCTGGGCAATCTCCAGCACCGCCTTGCCCGGCTCGGTGACGGCGACGAGACGTTTTCCGTTGCGCACGAAGATGTCGATGCCCAGCTCTTCCTCCAGCAGCTTGATCTGTTTGCTTACCCCCGGTTGCGAGGTGTACAGCGCATTGGCGGCATCCGAGATGTTCAGTCCTTGTCGTACCACTTCGTGCAGATAGCGCAGTTGTTGCAAGTTCACGATCAGACTCTATATGTCATGAGGTTATAAGAGTCTAACATAAAAGTATTTCGGAATATAACGCGAGTTGCCTAGAATGCGCCTCATTGAAGTAAGCGGGATAGGCAAATGGACTGGTTGTTTACGGCTTCGGGATTTCTGGTCGGCATGATAGTCGGCGTGACGGGCGTCGGCGGCGGCTCGCTGATGACGCCATTACTGGTGCTGTTCTTTGGCGTTTCGCCTGCCACGGCGGTCGGTACCGATCTGCTGTATGCGGCGCTGACCAAGACGCTGGGCGGCTGGGTGCATAGCAAACGCGGCACGGTGGATTGGAAGGTGTTCGGGCTGCTGGCGATGGGAAGCCTGCCGGCGGCGGTGGTGACCATCGCGTTGCTGAAATATCTTGAGCTGGACGAGCAAACATTGCGCGGTCTGGTGACCAGTGTGCTGAGTGTGGCGCTGCTGGGAACCGCCACCGCATTGTTGTTGAAGGATGCGATTAAGAAGTTGGGGCGGCGCAAGGATGGCACGTTCTACGAATTGCATCATCGCTATCTGCCTGCGGCGACGATAGGTACAGGCGTGGTGGTCGGTGTGCTGGTGTCAATTTCATCCATAGGCGCGGGCGTGCTGGGTACGGTGGCGCTGATGTTTCTTTATCCGCGCATGTCGTCGGTGAAAGTGGTCGGTACGGACATCGTGCATGCGGTGCCGCTGACGGCACTGGCGGGCATGGGGCACATGGCACTCGGTACGGTTGATCTGGTGTTGCTGGGTTCGTTGCTGCTGGGTTCGTTACCGGGGATTTATATCGGCAGCCATTTGAGCGCGAAAGTCCCGGAAAAATTATTGCGTCCGGTGCTGGCAACAATGTTGCTGGTTATCGGAATCAAAATGGTGTTTTACAAATAAGGAAGAGTCATGAGCACAAACAAGCCCAACAATCCGAAACAAGTCAGCTGGTTCAACGGCTGCGGTGGCCGCATCGGCGTGGTGATCGGCATGGAAGGTGAGTACGCCTATATCGGCGCGGCTCTGTGTCATGACGAGGATTCCGATGTCGCGCACATTTTGAAGTTCGGCGCGCAGTTCCCGCTGGCGGCCGCGTTGTTGTTGCCCGTGTCAAAAAACTATCTGGCAGGAGAAGGCTAAATGTACCGCTATGACCAGTTCGATCATCAACTCGCCAGCGAGCGTGTCGCGCAGTTCGGCGATCAGGTGCGTCGTCGTCTTTCCGGTGAACTGAGCGAAGACGAGTTCCGCATTCTGCGTTTGCAGAACGGCCTGTATCACCAGGTTCATGCCTACATGCTGCGTGCGGCCGTGCCTTACGGTCTGGCGAGCGCGAACCAGTTGCGCAAGTTTGCACAGATCGCGCGCAAGTTTGACCGCGGCTATGCGCACTTCACCACGCGCCAGAACATCCAGTACAACTGGATCAAGCTGCCGGACACGCCTGAGATACTGGCGGAACTGGCGAGCGTTGAATTGCATGCGAACCAGACTTCGGGCAGTTGCTTGCGCAGCATTACCAGCGACGAGTTTGCCGGTGTGTCGCCCGATGAGATCGTTGATCCGCGTCCCTATGCCGAGATATTGCGCCAGTGGACAACCTTTCACCCCGAGTTTGCCTATCTGCCGCGCAAGTTCAAGATCGCGATCAGCGGAGCCGAGGAAGATCGTGCGGCGACCGGCGTGCATGACATCGGCCTGAATGCGGTGAAGAATGCGCAGGGCGAGGTGGGCTTCCGCGTGCTGGTCGGCGGCGGGCTGGGACGTACTCCCGTCATCGGCAGCGTGATTGCCGAGTTTGTGCCATGGCAACATGTCATCACCTATCTCGAATCCATCGTGCGCGTGTACAACGAATACGGTCGCCGCGACAACGCTTACAAGGCGCGCATCAAGATATTGGTGAAGGCGCTGGGCATAGAGGAATTCCGTCGTCAGGTGGAAGCCGACTGGCAGTTCACCAAGGACGGCCCTTGCACCGTAACCCGGCAGGAACTGGATCGCGTCGCGGTCTTTTTCGATGCGCCCGCCTATCAGCAACAACCCGCCAGCAACGCATCGGTGACTGCCTTGCAGTGCGATAACAAAGCGTTTTCCAACTGGATGAGGCGTAACGTCAAACGGCACAAGGTTACAGGCTATGCCATCGTGCTGCTGTCGCTGAAACAAGTCGGCGTTGCCCCCGGCGATGTGAGTGCGGAGCAGCTGGATGCGATTGCGGATCTGGCGGATCGTTTCAGTTTTGGCGAAGTGCGCGTCACTCACATGCAGAATCTGGTGCTGGCTGATGTGAAGCAAAGCGATTTGATCGCATTGTGGCAAGTTGCCACCGCGCAGGGGCTGGCGACACCGAATATCGGTTTACTGACGGACGTGATCTGCTGCCCCGGCAGCGACTTCTGCAATCTGGCGAATGCCCGTTCCATACCGCTGGCCAAGGCGATTGCACAACGCTTCGACGATTTCGACTATCTGCACGACATCGGCGACATCGAGCTGAATATCTCGGGCTGTATCAATGCCTGCGGTCACCACCATGTCGGGCATATCGGCATCCTCGGTGTGGACAAGAACGGCGAGGACAGATATCAGGTTTCGATCGGCGGTGCGCAGGGTAAGGCTATCAATCTGGGCAAGGTGATCGGCAGCTCGTTTTCTGCCGCAGAAATTCCCGAAGTGATCGCCAGCCTGTTGAAGGTGTATGTGCGGGAGCGCATCGAGGGCGAGCGCTTTATCGATACCCTGCAACGCCTGGGCATACAGCCGTTCAAGGAATATGTGTACCGGACGGACACCGCGATTGCGATGGGGCTGGCGGACGATGCGGCGGAATGCGTGCCGGTTCAACAAGGCACGCCCTATAACAACCCCCACTATTCGCGGAGGTTTTAAAAATGATCATCAGAAACGTAAGCATCATTAAGAACCACGCCGTCACCAATGATGACTGGGGTGTGCTGCGTCTGGCTGAAGGCGACACGCCGGAAAGTGCAGACGTGACGGCGCAAAAGATCATCGTGCCGTTGAAGGTCTGGCAGGCGCAACGCAACCAGTTGCAAGGCCGCACCGACTTGGGCGTGTGGCTGGACAGCGATGAACGCGCTGAAGACTTGCAGGGGGAGCTGGATCGCTTTGCCGTAATCGCGGTGAATTTTCCAAAGTTTGCCGACGGGCGCGGCTATAGCATCGCCTATCACCTGCGCGTCAGGATGGGTTATGTCGGCGAGCTGCGCGCCATCGGTGATGTGTTGCGCGACCAATTGTTTTACATGCAGCGCGTCGGATTTGACAGCTTCGTGCCCAGAGCGGATAAAGATATTAACGAAGCGCTGAAAGGTTTGAACGACTTTTCGGTGATCTATCAGGCGTCGGCAGACGAAGCGCAACCGCTGTTTCGGCGTGTGCAAAGGAGCGTGGCATGAGTGCATTGCAGCAAAAAATAGAACAAACCCTGAAGATATTGTGGGAGGCCGCAGCTGAATTCGCTCCGGTCACCTTTGCCAACAGTCTGGGGGCGGAAGACATGGTGTTGACCGATCTGATCGCCAAGCATGCGATCAACATCGAGATGTTCAGTCTGGATACCGGGCGTCTGCCTGCCGAGACCTACGATCTGATGCAGCAAGTGAGTCAGCGTTATGCCTTGCCGCTCAAGGTCTACTTCCCCGATAGCGCTCAGGTCGAGGCTTATGTCGCGCAACATGGCGTGAACGGTTTTTACGACAGTGTCGGGAATCGCAAGGGCTGTTGTTTTGTGCGCAAGGTTGAGCCGTTGCGCCGCGCCCTGGCAGGCAAGGGCGCATGGATCACCGGCATGCGCCGCGAACAGGCGGCGACGCGCGGCACGTTGGAAGTGTCCGGCTTCGATGCCGACAACGGCTTGGCGAAATTCAACCCGCTGCTGGAATGGACCAATGCCGAGGTGTGGGCCTACATCAAGGCCAACGATGTGCCGTACAACAAATTGCATGATCAGTTCTACCCCAGCATCGGTTGCGCACCCTGCACCCGTGCCGTCACCCCCGGCGAAGATATTCGCGCAGGGAGATGGTGGTGGGAACAGCCGGAGCACAAGGAATGCGGCTTGCATGTTTCAAGCCGAATGCCTGGATCGCATGCGTAGGGTGCAGCCCTTAGTGCTGACCAAGGGCGAAGCGACTCGCCCCGAATGAATACATACGAAGAATTGAAGAGAGATAAATTATGAGCGCACACACTATTACCCATCTGGACGTGCTGGAAAGCGAATCCATCCACATCATGCGCGAGGTCGCGGCGGAGTGTAAGAATCCGGCGCTGCTGTTCTCCGGCGGCAAGGATTCCATCGTGATGTTGCGCCTGGCAGAGAAGGCGTTCCGTCCGGCGAAGTTTCCGTTTCCGTTGGTGCACATCGACACCGAGCACAACTTCCCGGAAGTGATTGCCTGCCGCGACAAGCTGGCAGCGGATCTGGGTGAGCGTCTTATCGTGCGTTCGCTGGAAGACTCGATCAAGCGCGGCTCCATTGTCATCAAGGATGAAAGCAAGCCGCGCAACCCCTACCAGTCGGTGACATTGCTGGAGACCATCGAGGAATTTGGCTTTGATGCCTGTCTGGGTGGCGCGCGACGCGATGAAGAAAAAGCGCGAGCCAAGGAACGCATCTTTTCCTTCCGCGACGAGTTCGGCCAATGGGACCCGAAGAACCAGCGCCCGGAGTTGTGGGATACCTACAACACTCGCGTGCATCAGGGCGAGAACATCCGCGTATTCCCGATTTCCAACTGGACGGAAACGGACATCTGGGAATACATCGGCCGCGAAAATTTGTACATCCCCGAGATTTATTTTGCGCATGAGCGCGAAGTGATCCGTCGCGGCGGCAACGTGATTCCGGTATCGCATCTGGTGCAGCCCAAGCCGGGCGAAAAAGTCGAAGTGGTGTCGGTGCGCTTCCGCACCGTGGGCGACATGACCTGTACCGCACCGGTGGAATCCACCGCGCGCACGGTGGATGAAATCATCGCCGAGACCGCGACTACCCGCATCACCGAACGCGGCGCGACCCGCATGGACGATCAGACCTCGGATGCATCGATGGAGCTGCGCAAAAAGGAAGGTTACTTCTAAGGTTGTCATTCCCGCGCAGGCGGGAATCCAGCCAGAAAATAAATCCCCGCAATGCGGGACAAAGCCAGAAGGCATATTGTAAAACCGCTGGATTCCGGCTTTCGCCAGAATGACGGGGCGGTGAAATTTGAGGGAATGATCATGGACACCACGACACAACTATTACGCTTTATCACCGCAGGCAGTGTGGACGACGGCAAGAGCACACTGATTGGTCGTTTGCTGCACGACTCCAAGTCTATCTTCGAGGACCAGTTCTCGGCGATCTCCAAGACCAGCGAAAAGCGCGGCATGGCGGCGGTTGACCTGTCGTTGCTGACCGACGGTTTGCAGGCGGAGCGCGAGCAGGGCATCACCATCGACGTGGCCTATCGATACTTCGCCACTCCTAAGCGCAAGTTCATCATCGGCGACACGCC
>JBBQXA010000094.1:0-9796 GCA_038210095.1 Burkholderiales bacterium | reverse complement strand
ATGGCCGCCGGCAAACAACTGCTTGTGAACAAGAGCAACGTCGCCAGCATCCAGTTGTTCTGCAACGAAGAGATTAATCGTGCACGGATCGAGAGCTTCCTCAAGCGCGCGAACAGACTGGGGAAACTCTCTGATATCTATTTACTGCCCGCACAATTCGGTCAAACAACTGGGGTGCGAGTTTTATTCGGCGCCTACCCCTCAGTTGATGCGGCACGGAATGCCATCAAGGATCTTCCGACACGCTATCAGGAGTCGTTTGCCACCTCGATCCATATATTCTAAAGGGTGCGCAAAACAGGAAACACCTATGTCAGGGAACACCTATTGAGCAGGCAATGCAAAACTGTTAGTCTGCATTCGTAAGGTCGCCATGGAGAAAAACAATGCGCCCGCAAAAAATATTTCGCCTCTGCACCCTCCTCTGCGCTGTCGGCGCAGTCGCGGCGGGCTGCGGAAATAGACCCATAAAACCATCGGATCTGCACCTCCAGCGACCTCCAAGTCAGAATACCTCTGCGGATATTCCGCTGGCATTGATTCGCAACATCGCACTCTCGGCCCCCAAGCCCGCTCCCAAAGAGGAAACTTATAGCGTCGTCGTCGAAAACCTTTCTGCGCAGGAAATTCTGTTTGCACTGGCGCGCGATGCAAAGATCAACTTGGACATTCATCCCGGCATACAGGGAACAGTAACCCTGAATGCGCTGAACCAGACCCTGCCACAAATCCTCAACCGAATCGCAAAACAAATCGATATGCGCTACGAGCTTGATCACGGCAGCCTGATCGTGATGCCGGACTCCCCCTATCTGCATAGCTACAAAATAGACTATGTAAATATGATACGCGATACTAATAGCGGCATAGCCAACACAACTCAAGTCGGAAGCTCAGCTTCCAGTACCGGAACAACAGACTCTTCAGGAAGCAATAACTCTCAGATATCTATAAAAAATATCTCAAAGAACCATTTCTGGGACACCCTGATCCAGAACATCAAGGATATTCTGCATGAGACCGACAAGATACTGCCGGATGGGTCCAGCGAAACGGTCACGGAGCAAAGCGGCGGCACCGATTACATCGTAAGCGACAAGAAAAACACCCTCAAAAAGTCCGGCGGCGATACTGCACCAACACGAACCACAATTCAAGAAGGCGACAGCAAAACTGTCACCCGTCGCAGCACCTTCCGCGAGGCAGCTTCGGTGATCGCCAATCCGGAGAGCAGCATCATCACGGTGCGTGCCACTGGCAGGCAACACAATGAGATTCAGGCATTCATTGATCGGGTGATGAACAACGCACGTCGTCAAGTCTTGATTGAAATGACCGTTGTCGAGGTCAACCTGAATGATCAGTATCAAAGGGGTATTAACTGGTCCAAACTGCTCCAAACTGGAGTATCGAAAGGTTTTTCATTAGGTCAAGCTGGAACGCTATCTCTCCCAAGCACTCCCGGCGTTACTCCCGCAACCTTTATTTTAAATTACACAAACCCAACATCTGATCTCGGCAATCTCAGTGCAAGCGTATCGCTGCTGGAAACATTTGGAGACTTGCGCGTGCTTTCCAGCCCAAAACTAAGCGTCATGAACAATCAAACGGCTGTACTACGCGTGGTCAATAACTTAATATATTTCAACATAAAAGCTGAACCCACCGTTACCGTCAGCCCCGCAGGAGTACCCATTACCACCTATGCGTACACTAGCACCCCTCAAACCGCACCTGTCGGCTTTACTGTAAGTGTCACCCCTCAAATCAGTGATAGTGATTCGGTTCAAATCAGCATCCGTCCGACAATCACGCGCTTTGTACAATACATCAACGACCCAAATCCGGACTTGGCAAACGCAGGTGTAAAAAATCCTGTTCCAGAAACTCAAACACGTGAAATGGAATCAGTCTTAAAAATCGAAAACAACCAGATCGCCGTGATGGGCGGACTGATGCAGGATGAGATGAACAATCTATCAAATGGCATTCCAGGCTTATCCAGGGCGCCCGTAATCGGAAGTATTTTCACCAGCCGCAACGACAGAACAACCAAGACTGAACTGGTGATTTTCCTGCGCCCCATCGTCATCAAAGACGCCAGCGTAAAAGGCGACTTCAGCGCCTATCAAAATCTGCTGCCGGATCAAAACTTCTTCAAGCGGGTGCCCGATCAAGAGTCCTTTGAGGAGCCGGAAAACGGCAAGCCCTGATTATGAGCCTGCTCTTGGATGCCCGTAAAAAATCCCTGCAAGCGCAACTGGCGCAGGAAGATGGTCATGCTGCGCCAGAGGCGTCCGAACAGAGCGCTCGCAATGCCGGGCGCAACCTGTTTTCCGCCAAGAACACTAACGGCGAATTCTCTCTTCCCGCCCGCAGCCTGTTACTCGCATTGGGCGTCACCGTCGTGCTACTCACGGCGGGCTTGGGTTATCTATGGCAGATCGATTCCCAGAGCAGCCAATCCGCCCTGCTTACTCCGGCCAATTTACCCATCGCACTAGCAACACCCGCTGCCACCGACTATTCCAGCACGTCGATTACAGCCCCCTCCTCCTCGCTCGACGAGCAGGTTCCAGACATGACTCTACCGGCCCCCACCCCAGTTGCCGAACCAGCCCCTGTCCGAACGGAAAGCAGGGTAGAACATCAGGGCCCCAAACTGCTCGTTGCTCGCCCGCAGCTTCAAACCGTTGATCCGTTACTCAAGGAGGGTTATGTCGCCTACCGTAATGGCAAGCTGGCCGAGGCTCAACAACTGTATTTGTCCATGCTCAAAAAGGATGCGCGCAACACCGACGCATTGCTTGGGCTTGCCGTTATCGCTCAGCAGCGCGGCGAAAACTTCGGCGCCTCGCAATATTATGGTCGCGTATTAATGCAAGATCCCCGCAATGCGGTAGCACATGCAGGCATGTCGGCACTGAGCGAGGACAACGACGGCAACGAAAGTCGCCTGAAAAACCTGCTCAGCAAACAGCGTGACTCGACAGCGCTGCATTTCGCACTGGGGAATCTGTTCGCAGGGCAATCGCGCTGGAGTGAGGCTCAGCAGGCCTATTTCAATGCATGGGCACTGGAACCTGACAATCCCGAATTCGCCTACAACCTCGCTGTCAGCCTCGACCATCTCAGCCAGAACAGATTGGCCGCGCAATATTATCAACGCGCATTGCAATTCGATCCCGCACACAACCCCAGCTTCGATCACGCACAGGTCGCGAAACGTATTGAAAGGCTGGGCCAGTCCAGCAGGTAATCTCATGCACAATCACGCGCTTCAGGAAAATCAGCTACAGCAACCACTCGGGCGAATACTGGCCGACAAGGGCATCATCAGTGATGACCAACTGCGTATTGCGCTACAGGAGCAGAGCAAAACACACCAACCTCTGGGACGTTTACTGGTACGTCTGGGATTCCTGTCGGAAGCGACCATACGCGATGTACTATCGGAGAATCTGGGGCAGGAGAGCGTCGATCTCGCCACCATCATCGTTGATCCTACTGCACTGTCACTCATCCCTAAGGATATCGCGCGGCGCTATCAGTTATTGCCATTATCGGTAGATAAAAAACAGCAAATCCTGACACTGGCCGTCGCTGACCCGGACAACATTATCGCGCTCGATCAGGTGCGCGCCCTGCTCAAGGACGAGTACCGCCTGATCACCCAGCTGGCCAGTGAATCCGACATCCTGCGGGCCATTGATCAGTATTACGGCTTCGAGCTTTCCATCGACGGCATCCTGCACGAGATTGAACCGGGCGAGATGGAGTACCAGACCCAGCAAGGCGTCAATGAGTTCAGCCAGCCGGTCGTGCGGCTGATTGACGCATTACTGACCGAGGCGGTGCAGCTGGGCGTTTCCGATATTCACTTTGAGCCGGAGAGCAGCTTCCTGCGTATCCGCTACCGCATTGATGGCGTGTTGCGACAGGTGCGCAGCCTACACAAAAGTTTCTGGCCCGCCATGGTGGTACGCCTGAAAGTCATGAGCAACATGAACATCGCCGAAACGCGCGCTCCGCAGGATGGCCGCATCTCGTTACGCCTGTCCGGTCGCCAAATCGACTTTCGCGTAGGTTCACACCCCACCACGCATGGCGAAAACATCGTGTTGCGCATTCTGGATCGGCAGAAAGGCATCGTCCACCTCAACAATATCGGTCTGGATAACGAGACGCTGAACACGCTCAAGATGATCATCGCCAAGCCCGAGGGCATCGTGCTGGTCACCGGCCCGACCGGCAGCGGCAAGACCACCACGCTCTACTCGGTGTTGAATCACATCAACACCGAGTCGGTCAACATCATGACACTGGAAGACCCGGTCGAGTATCCGATTGCGATGATCCGTCAGACTTCAATCAACGAATCCGCCAAACTGGATTTTGCCAACGGTATACGCTCCATGATGCGTCAGGATCAGGACATCATCCTAGTCGGCGAAATTCGCGATCATCCCACCGCAGAGATGGCCTTTCGCGCCGCGATGACGGGACATCAGGTGTATTCCACGCTGCACACCAACTCTGCAATCGGTGCGATTCCGCGCCTGCTCGATATCGGCATCCTCCCGGACATCATGGCGGGCAACATCATCGGCATCATTGCTCAACGGCTGATACGCAAACTATGCAAGGATTGCAAGTATCCCTATCAGCCGGATGCGATGGAACGCAAGATACTTGGCATTCCCGAGCATCAGGACATCACCCTGTATCGCGCTGCCGGCTGCGACACCTGCAACCATCAGGGCTATAGCGGACGCATGGCCATCATGGAGCTGCTGAAAATGGATCATGATCTTGATGATCTGGTGTCGCGCCGCGCCAGCACCCGACAAATCAGGGAGGCCGCTCTTGCCAAGGGTTTCCGCCCGCTAGCAATGGACGGCATCAGGCGCACCCTGCAAGGCGTTACTTCACTCGCGGAGGTGAGCCGGGTAGTGGATCTGACTGACCGGGTGACTTGATATGGCCCTTTACGCCTATCGAGCCGTAGACGAACGCGGCAGACTCAGTAAGGGCTTGCAGGATGCGGCCAATCAGGTCGATCTGGAGATGCGTCTGAAACACAGCGGACTGGATCTGATCACGGCCAAGGAAGACAACGGCAGAACAAGTTTGATGCGCAGACACATCAAGCGTCCCGAACTGATCACCTTTTTTTTCAACCTTGAACAACTCACGCGTGCCTCAGTTCCGCTACTCGACAGCCTGGGGGATCTGCGCGATACCATGAACGATCCGCAATTCCGCGAAATAATCGCAAACCTGATTGAATCCATCGAAGGTGGCAAGAAACTTTCACAAGCGATGGCAGAACATCCTGATGCATTCGACCAGATTTTCATCAGCCTGACGCATGCCGGCGAGGAAAGCGGACAACTGCCCCAAGTATTCCTGCATATCACCGAATCACTAAAGTGGCAGGACGAAATGGCGTCGCACACTCGAACCATCCTGATTTACCCTGCTTTCGTTGGCACCATCGTGATATCCATCACCTTTTTTCTGATGATTTATCTGGTGCCCCAACTGGTCGGGTTCATCAAAGGCATGGGGCAGGATATTCCGATCCAGACCCGCATCCTGCTCGCCACCTCCGCCTTCTTCGTGAGCTACTGGTATGTGCTGATCGGTCTACCGATAGCACTGCCCATCATCGCCAAGCTGCTGATCGCTTCCAGCTCCGATATGCGCTATCGCTACGACAAACTGAAGCTCAACATGTGGTTTGTCGGCCCCATCCTGCACAAGATCATACTGGCGCGTTTTGCCAACACCTTCGCAATGATGTACGGTTCGGGGGTAAATATCATTGACTGTATTGCCAATTCGCGCGAGGTCGTTAACAACCGGGTGATCGCCCAGAGTCTGGATGATGTCATGCTGGAAATTGAGTCCGGCAAAAATCTTACCCAGAGTTTCCAGAGCACCGGCATATTTCCGCCGTTGGTGATACGCATGCTCAAGGTGGGTGAGGCAACCGGATCGCTGGACAAAGCACTGCTCAATGTCAGCTATTTCTATGACCGCGACGTCAAAGACTCCATCAAGAAGCTGCAGATTATGATCGAACCGGTCATGACTATCATTCTGGGCGCGCTACTTGGCTGGATAATGCTATCAGTACTGTCGCCCATCTACGACATCGTCGGCAAGGTTAATTTCTGATGAAAAATGCTCTCCTGCTCCTGCTTAGTGCCAACCGCATGCTGGTCCAGATTATGGTCAGCGGCAGGGTTACTGCCGAACAAGAATTCACCGACACGCCTGAAGGTAAAGTTGATTTCACCGCATTCCTTAAAACCAGCAAATATCCGGCCTACCTGCTGGTCGACCTGATCGAAGAAGACTTTCGACAAGAATCAATTCCGCATCTGATGGGGCGTTCCCACCATGCGCTGTTGCAACGCAAGTTCGAGCAGTTCTACCGCAACACTCCGTTCCGTCAGGCCACGCTATTGGAACGGCAAAAAACCGGACGACGCGACGATGACATGCTGTTCTCTGCGCTGACCAATCCGGGACTGATTACCCCCTGGCTGAATATCCTACTGGAGCAAGCAATCCCGCTGGCGGGAATTTACTCGGTTCCACAAATCAGCTCACCGCTCGTCAAGGATCATCCTTCCGACTATCTGCTGCTGATTTCATGGGAAAAGTCGGCCGGACTGCGGCAGACCTATTTCAGCCAGCACCGCTTGCAAATCTCCCGCTTGACGCCGGTCAATGCCGACATGAATTTTCAGGATGCAGTCATGGTGGAACTGCCCCGCATCTATCAATACCTCAAAAGCCTGAGCCTGCTGCCCGCCGATCAAACGCTGAATGTGCGCCTACTGGGGATCAAATCTGATCTGATTGAACTTCAACCTATCCTCCCCGACAATGCGGACATGCGTTGCGAGTTGGTAGAACTGAGCAAGCTTTCTCGCCAACTCGGCATAGAACAACAGTTCACCGACTCGGATGCAAGCCAGATATTTCTGCATAACCTGGCGACCAACCCACCTCCGACCCATTACGCCAATGCCACCCATATCAGATACTGCACACTATGGCGTTTGCGCCGCGCACTTAACTGGATCGGCGGCTCGCTGCTGTTAGGCAGCCTGCTGGGCGGGGCGGTTGATATCTGGCAAGGCGGGCAGAATGCCCATGAAGTTCGCGCCATGAATACAGAGACACAACGTCTATTGAATGAAACAGGAAAAGTCACCGACGCCTTCCCTCAGACCCTTGTGCCGGCATCGGACATGAAAGCCTCTGTCTCCATCCTGCGCGATCTGGAGCGACGAACCCTGTTACCAACGGAAGTCATGCAGCCGATCAGCAACATGCTAGACCAATATCCGCAGATCGAACTGGGCGAGCTGAACTGGTCATTGAACACCACGGAGTCAATGCCTGCCGACCACCGCTCCAGCATCTTGCCCCAAGCTCTCACACTAAAAGGACGGTTGCTCAACTTCGCCAACGACTACCGCTCGGCAATCGACTATCTCCAGCGTTTCAGCCAGATGCTGGAGAAGCAGGGTTACCATGTAACAGTGCTGAACGAACCGCTCGATGTCAGCCCGAGTGGCAGTATCGCCGACAGACGCGACACACAAGATGAGAAGCTTGATTTCTCGCTGAAACTGTTCAGGAGTCCACCCCCATGAAACTCGTCCTGTCCGATCTTGGCCTGATGCGTTGGAGTCTGTTGACCATCGGCCTATCTGCATTATTCTCCGCCGCCTTCTTGTATGGCAGCAACGAATACGCAACGCACATCCTGCAAACCAAGACCATCGCACAAGGCAAGCTTGACAATGCGCGCCGACAACTGACCTCCGCGTATGACGACAGGGAAAACATGGCGGCCTACGCCGATGAATATGCGCTGCTGGAAGCGGGCGGCATCATCGGTGACGATCATCGCCTAGACTGGATCGAAGGGCTGGAAAATTTGCGGCAGAAAAATCTGGTCACCGCATTCCGATACAACATCTCGCCACAAATCCGCTATGCCCCGGCGCAGCCGATAAACAGCGGGGAGTTCGATATCGGATACAGCGGAATGAAACTGGAATTTGAATTACTGCATGAAGGACAGCTGCTGAATTTTTTCACAGCACTGCGCACCCATGTCAAGGGACGCTACCAACTTGAAGGTTGCACCCTGCAGCGCGTCCTCGCCAACGAGCAAACTGATGCCCGGCTCAAGGCCGAATGTCACGGCGGCTGGATTACGATGAAAAACAGGAATCCAATACCATGAACCCGATAATCAAAATCTGCCTACTGCTCCTGCTTAGCGCCAACGTAGCCGACGGCGCAGAATTGGGTCGCCTGTTTTTCACGCCCGAGCAGCGCACCCGGATGGATCTTGATGATGTGCGCGACAATGCCCAACCGAACAACCCCAACACAGTCTCGGTGAACGGCATCGTACAGCGCCATGGTGGCGAGCGCACCGTCTGGATTAACGGCGTACCGCAGCCTGCAGGCAAGAGCAACGGACGCGCACCCGACCGCGCACCCGTCGCCGTTCCCGGAAAATCGCAACCCGTTCAGGTCAAAGTCGGACAACGGATTATCGTCAATCCCGGCCCCGCGGGGGAGTAGGAAGACGACATGCGCCGAGCCCAGCTTCATGGCCCAAACCGACAGCATGGCCTCGTCATGATAGCGATGCTGGCCATCATGATAGCGGGCTCCGCCGCGATCATGATCTCTCGACTAAGCGCCACCTCACTGCGCAATGCACAGCAACAAGCGAGCGCTGCCGCACTGGCTCAGGCGAAGGAGGCGTTGATCGGTTATGCCATCAGCTACAGCGACACCCACTTCACGACCAATCAGGTACATGGCTATCTACCCTGCCCTGATCTGAACGGCATCAACGGAGGGGTCATCAGTGAAGGCTCCTCTGAAACTTGCGGCAGCAAAAATGTGACCTCCATTGGTAGATTGCCGTGGAAAACGCTGGACATGCCACCACTGCGCGATAGTGCCAGCGAATGCCTGTGGTATGTGGTTGCCGGGAGTTTCAAAAACAATCCTGACTCTGATTTAATGAACTGGGATGCCAACGCTCAACTAGAAGTTAAAGACGCCAATGGCAACATGGTCGCTAACGATGTAGTCGCGGTGGTTTTTGCGCCCGGCCTCCGCATCAACAATCAAGATCGCACACCCGACAATGGCGCACCGCTCTGCGGTGGCAATTACACCGCGGGCAATTATCTCGACACCGCAGCGGGCATAAACAACGCCAGCCCGTCGACCATTGTCAAGGCGAGTAGCCAGTTTATCGCCGCCGATGCGACGCTGGACATCAATGACCAGCTGGTATTCATTACGGCCCGCGATATCTTCAACGCCATCAAGCGCCGTAGGGACTTCCATACATTTGTCGATACAACACTGCTATCCACTGCCGCGACGTGCCTGTCATCCCTACCCGATCCGATCAACATCAACTTCGACACCATGACCGAGTCAACTGGCGCTCACCCCAGCAGCAACCTAATTGCAGGACGCATCCCTTCATCCTCACTCACCAGCTGTGCAAGCATCAACAGGGAATTCGTAAAAAAATGGCGTGACAACCTGCTGTATGCAAAATGCACCGACGGCGAATGCCAAGTCAACGGTATCGAATGCAACAAAACTGGCGGAGTTAATGGTGTGATAATTTTCAGCGGCGAACGCGGCGCTACGCAACATCGCACAACCAGTGCCGACAAGAACATCTGGAGCAACTACCTTGAAAACACCCCAACGACATCAACACTAA
>JBBQXA010000093.1:0-9885 GCA_038210095.1 Burkholderiales bacterium | reverse complement strand
CAAGCTCTCGCACGAGCAAATCGCCGCTTCGTTAAAAGTATCAAAAGGAGTCGTTTCAAAATACGTTGGATTGGCTACCGCCGCTGGCCTTGACTGGCCGACCCTCAGCACGCTGGATGAATACGAAATCGAACGGCGTCTATTGGCCAAGCCGGAACGACCGTCCGCCTACGTGCTGCCCGACTGTGGACGCACCATCGGGGTCAAGTCTTGCAATCATACATTTTAAAAACCGAGGGCTAGATTCGCGGCATGGAATACAACATTGGTTAACCCCGTTTGTATTTTCAAGCAACCGCCAATTCCACCTTCAGCGTCTTGCCCAACACTGCCGCCGCACTGGCCAGCGTAGTTAGTGTGAGGCTAGTGTCGTTCTCGTCCAGCAGGCGGTTCAAGGCGGCGCGACTGGTGTGCATTCTTTTCGCCATCTCTGTTTTGTTCAGGCTTTGCGCTTTCATTTCCTGTCCGATCTGCCATGCGATGACGCGCTTGACGGCAACGGCGGTCGCTTCGTCGAGGGTGGCGTTTTCGGTGAGGAATTCATCGAAGCTGCTGCCTATATTTTTCTTGCTCATGCTCTTCTCCTTAACTGTTTCAATCGTTCTTTCGCCAGATCGAGATCGGGCTTGGGCGTCTTCTGTTGTTTCTTAATGAAGCCGTGCAGTAACACCATGATGTTTCCATCCAGTGCAAAAAGTATCCGCGCGATGCGCGTCTCCAGCCTGATGCGCACTTCCCATATGTCGTTGCCGATATGCGCCACCAGTGGCATACCCAGCGGCCAGCCAAATTGCACGGTCTTCACATCTTCGCCTATGGTTTTCTTCTCTGTTGCCGACAGCGAGCGCAGCCATTCGCGTACCGGTTCATTGCCGGTATCCGTCTTGAAGAATCTAACGTCCAAGGTTGGCGTGGTCATGTTGCACAGCGTACCAATTTTGATTCGCTGCAGCAAACTTATCTTGAGGGCAACGCTGATTGATTCATTTTCGTTGTTCCCGCGAAGCCGGTGAGTGTCCGTGTAATAAGCAATGCAGCCGAGGGGCAGGTCTAGATTCGTAGCATTGAAACCACAACATCATGGTGACGGAACGCTGTTTGACACTGTTTCAACGCTTCGCTGCTGCCTTGTACACCATGTTGCGCTCGCGCTTGCCCACTGCGACAACGACGATCACCAGCACTTTGTCGCGAACTTCATAAACAAGACGATAGCCCGCATCGCGCAGTTTGATTTTGTATCTATCCTTGTGACCGGAGAGTCGTGCAGATGAGACGCGGGGATTTTTCAGTCGTTCGGCAAGTTTTTTCTTGAACACCTCGCGCACGGAACCATCTAGCTTTTTCCACTCCACCAATGCGTCGGGGTGGAAACTCAGCTCATAGCTCATCCAGCTTCACCTTGACCGGACGTTTGCCGTCTTTCAGGCGCGCATCGGCCAGCGCGTTCAGTTCCGCATCTTCCAGCTTATCCAACAGCGCTTCGTATGCCTTGGCGGGAACGCAGTAAAAGGTGGGTTCGTTGCGATTAAGAATCGCTACCGGAAAGCCTTCCCCCGCCGCGACTGTCGCCATCGGGTTCTTTTTAAGTTCGGAAATGCTGGCAGTTGTGGATGCCAGGATTGCGTGTGCCATGATTGCCTCGCGGCGTTTTTAAGAGCGCCAACAATAGCACTCTTAACAGGTCTCAGCAATAATCACAGAAGTTGCCTGAAGAACGGCAGGAGTCGAATCACACTCTGGGATCGGGTCATGAATAGTGCATCGGTTCGGGGTAAAAGTAGTGCTAAAGGGGTGAGTTCACGCCGTCCCTATTTAATTTTCATCAAATACAGTATAATTATGCAACTGATTTAATTGATTGTTTTCACCCGTAGCGGTTTGGATATACGACTATTAATTCGCAGGTCGTAGATTTGAAGCCTAGTCGGGGAACCCGATTTAGCAGGCAATCAGGCCATCCTTTGCGGTGGCCTTTTTTATTTTCGAGCGAAGCAGCCGCTGGCGACGATGAGTTTAAGTTCGACTCGGGCGCAAGACATGATCGCTGCGAAGCCGTTTTGGCAGACCCGAAGCCCAGCGGGTGATCTCTTCAGCGAAGGGTGATCCCGGTGGGTTTTAACTAATTTAAGGAGCTGTACCCGTGACCAACGCACAACGCAAAGCACTCAGCCGCATGGCTGCAATGAATTCGTCCAGTAACGACTGTAAGCCTGAACCTACGCTCAGCAACGCGTTCTGTCCGCATGAGGCGGGCGCGTATTACATTACGACGGTGACGACTGTCGGCAAGGTCATCAATCTATTCGCCAGGGAAATCGAGCCGCCTGATTTCACCTATACCATCACCTCCATACATTTTGAACAGGACCCTGCTAGCGGGAAATGGATCTGGTTTGATGGCAAGGAAAAACTATCTCCGCGCAAGAATCAGGATGGTTGGCGGCTTGGCAGCAAGCAGTTATACGACACACGCGAAGCGGCAGAGGCTGAGCTTCAGCGCTTGATGGAAAAAAACGGTGACCGGGTGACCAAGGTGCATGACCTGCCCGACGATATGACCCAACTGAAAAAGATTCGTAGCGCCCATCATCCCGACCGCAACAACCCCGATACCGACCATGATCTCTATCAGGCTGTTATCGAGAAAATCGACAGGATGCGTGCGGTAAGCCAGTAATCCATACCGCAGCCTGCCGCCCTATTGAAAGAGGTGGCAGGTAGCTAAAGTCGAAACGAGGCTGTCTGTTCGTTTTCTGTACAATCCATCCAGAGCTGCTTATCCCAATGTGGGCACTCCAATTTAATCAGGAGATTGTCACATGCGTTTTTTCCTAACCGGTTTGGCCCGTCCCAAAAAAGTCGCGCAGCATCTTATCGCCATGTTCCCTACCAAAAATCTTTCGACCTGCCAGGAGTGGGCCGCAAAGCTCTATGGCTACAGGGATTGGCATGAGATGGCTGAAATAACAAAAAACGGGGGAAACACCCCAAGCAAGTTGGATGAATATCTGGCCGAGGAAGAGCTATCTGTTCGCAGCATTGAGCAGAGTGAAAATATCTGCAAGGTGTTGAGTCTTTCGAAAACTGATGTCAATCGTATCGCGTTAATACGCCAGATATTGACCTCCAGAGTTGCCGTTAAACTGCCTGACAAACCTAAAAGCACGTCAGCCAAGCGCAAAAAAACGACCAGCCAACGCTAGAATCAGGTCTTGCGATCTTGCCGTTTCAGCAGCAAGCAACAGAACGAATCCACTTCAGTCGAATAGTGTCAGGGAATGTGGAGATTGCTGGTGCGGGTATATTGCAGGTGTTGCATGATGTAACTATTTCAGCTCGACACATCTCATGACAAAACTGATCGCCACATTGATCTTAGCGGTAACTGCATTGTCCGGCTGCACCGGCATACCGGAGGGTGTTACGCCGGTTAAGGGTTTTCAAGTTGAGCGTTATCTGGGCACTTGGTATGAAATCGCCAGGCTGGATCATAGTTTCGAAGAAGGTCTGAGCGATGTCACCGCCACTTATCAGTTGCGAGCAGATGGCGGAATTGATGTGCTTAACAAGGGATATGACGCGGAGAAAAAAGCCTGGCGCGATGCAACGGGACGCGCTTACTTTTTGGGCTCTCCCGATACGGCCAGCCTGAAAGTCAGTTTCTTCTGGCCCTTTTATGGTGGTTACCACGTCATGGCGCTCGACCCGGAATACCAATGGACGATGATCGCCGGGCCTACCCATAAATATTTCTGGATACTGGCACGTAGCCCGTCCCTGCCCCAAGCAACGCTCGATGAGCTGCTGGCCAAGGCCCGTGAAAGTGGATTCAATCTTGACGAACTGATCACGGTCAAACAAGACAACAACCAAGCCGGGGCTCATTGAAATCCATGATGGAAGATAGGGCGAAATTGATCATAGACGACCGCAACAGCAATGTGCTGCTTGCCAGCAATGGCATGTCTTGGCGTGTAGTCAGCGATACGGTCATGGGCGGCGTGTCTTCGGGGACGCTCATTCCAACCGAGACTGAAGGACGTCAATGCCTGCGCCTGACCGGGGATGTCAGCCTTAAAAACAATGGCGGATTCGTTCAGGCCAGCCTCGACCTGTGCAGCTCCGACGCGCTTGATGCCAGCGACTATTCGGGGATTGAGATCGAGGTATATGGGAACGGTGAAGTCTATAACCTGCATCTGCGCACCGAGGACACCGGCACTGTCTGGCAATCCTACCGTGCCGGCTTCCCTACCCTCCCCCATTGGCAGACCCTGCGGCTGCGCTTTGACGATTTTCAAGCTCATCGCATCGACACACCGCTCAACCTAAAAAAATTGCGTCGACTCGGTGTCGTTGCGATCGGTAGGGAAATGCATGCCGACCTGTGCATAGCTCGCTTGGCGTTGTTTCGTTAGGGGCGGGCCTTGCCCAAGAAATGAAAGGAATAGGCTCGGCTTGAATTTTGGATGTGCGCAGATTAACTCGCCATGTCCGAACTCAAGACAATCCTGCTCAATCCGCCCCGTTCAGTTGCCGCAAGCGATGCTATTGCTCACCGCCTTACATGCGCTCCGCCAGCATCTTTTCCAGCTTGATCTGATCTACGGTAAATCCACGTATGCCTTCGGCCAATTTCTCGGTGGCCATGGCATCCTCATTCATCGCCCAGCGGAATTCAGCTTCGCTCATTGAGGCCGGACGTACTTTGATTACGCCGCTGTATTGCAGGCGGCGTTGCAGTACTCCCCCGGTTTTTTGCAACTCTTCGAGGAAGTTCGGCCCGATGGTGAGACGGTCGCAGCCCGCCAGCGCGATGATCTCGCCGCTGCTGCGGAACGAGGCACCCATCACGCTGGTGGGATAGCCGTGCTCTTTAAAATACTGGTAGATGTTGCGCACCGAGAGCACGCCGGGGTCTTGCTCGGGCGGAATGTCTGCGCCGCCGCCTTTGGCCTTGTACCAGTCCATGATGCGCCCGACGAAGGGCGAAATTAACGTTACGCCAGCTTCGGCTGCCGCGCGCGCCTGGGCAAAGCCGAACATCAGCGTGAGGTTGCAATGTATCCCCTCATGCTCAAGGATTTCCGCCGCACGGATGCCTTCCCAGGTGGAGGCGATTTTAATCAGTACGCGCTCGTTGCCGATGCCCGCTTCGTTGTACAGGCGTATCAGACTGCGCGCCTTGACCAGCGTGGCGTGCGTGTCAAACGAGAGGCGCGCATCCACTTCGGTGGAGATGCGGCCCGAGACGATTTTCAATACTTCCAGCCCGACATCCACTGCGAGCTTGTCGCTGGCATCGCGAGTCTGTTGATCGTGATCATTGCTTTGTGCCTTTGCCCAAGAAAGCGCGTCATCAATCAGCGGCGCGTATTCCGGCAGCGTCACGGCCTTCAGCAATAACGATGGATTAGTCGTCGCATCTTCCGGTTGGTGGCGGCGGATGGCTTCGATGTCGCCGGTGTCGGCCACGATGGCGGTCATGGTTTTGAGTTGTTCAAGCAGTGTGGTCATGGTGCTTCCTTTCACGCGGGGGTTAATCGGTTTATCTTCACAAATAACGGGAGTACGTTCACCCTTCAACTTTCGGCATATGCCAGCCGCCCACGCCGGCGATCATCTCGTCGGCTTCATGCGGCCCCCAGCTGCCCGGTTCGTATTCATAAACCGGCGTCTCCATGCCGATGATGGGATCGACGATCTGCCAAGCGAGTTCAACGCTGTCTTGGCGTGCAAATAGGGTGGAGTCGCCTTTAATAGCATCGCCGATCAGGCGCTCGTAGGCGTCCATTTCATCGTCATGTATCTTGCATACATACAGCTCGATCTCGTCGCCGCTCATCGCGGTGCCGGACATTTTGACGTTGGCGCCGATGGCGATCGAAATCTGGTCGGGACCGAGACGGAAGCGAAAATGATTGGGGCGATCAGGAATCAACTCGCTAAAGACTTTCTGCGGCGGGTTGCGCAGGGTCACCAGTATTTCGGTGGCGGTGACCGGCATGTGCTTGCCAGTGCGAATGTAAAACGGCACGCCTTCCCAGCGCCATGAGTCCAAGTGAATCTGCATCGCGGCGAATGTTTCCACTTGCGAGTCCGGCGCCACACCGGTCTCGTCGCGGTAACCGCGATATTGGCCGCGCACCAAGCTGCGTCCGGTCAGCGGACGGATACCGCGAAATACTTTGGCCTTTTCGTCACGCAACGGTTCGCTGCCACCGCCCACCGGGGGCTCCATCGCGAGAATGGCGATTACTTGCAGCAGATGGTTTTGCACCACGTCGCGCACCGCGCCGACTTCTTCGTAAAAACGCCCGTGCCCCTCAACGCCGAATTTTTCCGCCATGGTGATCTGCACACTCTTGATGAAGTTGCGGTTCCACACCGGCTCCAGGAATGAATTGGCAAAACGGAAATACATCAGGTTCTGTACCGCTTCCTTGCCCAGATAATGGTCGATACGAAAGATCGCCGTTTCTTCGTAATACTTGCGCAGTGTCTGGTTGAGTGATTGAGCGGAGGCCAGGTCGCGCCCGAATGGCTTCTCCACCACCACGCGTCCGCCCTTGGCACAGCCGATCTTGTTCAGACTCTCGACGACCGCGGGAAACATGCTGGGCGGAATCGCCAGATAGCACAGCGGATTTTTTGCCTTGCACAATGCCTGACAGAGTCGATCAAATGTGGCCTGCTGATTGTAATCGCCATCCACATAATGCAGCAGTGCGGACAGCTTGCCGAAAGCAACCTCGTCCACCTTGCCGTGATTTTCCAGGCTGGCACGGATACGGGCACGCATTTGTTCGATATCCCAGCCGCTGCGGGCGACACAGATCAGCGGAATATCAAACTGCCCGCGCTTAGCCAGACCATGCAGCGCGGGGTAGATTTTCTTGAACGCAAGATCTCCCGTGGCCCCGAACAGCACCAGTGCATCCGAATTCGTCGTATCCATGCCACCTCCTTGGTTTTCGACATCGTTACCATGGTAACCGTAACTAAAGGGAGCGACTTCGAATAAATTTTTCAAGTCGGCTTACGCAAGGCGATGTCTGAAACAAACCCGTCGCTGTCCTCTATAATTTGTACAGAAAAACGGATTCGTGCCTGTCCCCGTTGATTCTACACTGCCGCGATCCGGCATAAAATCAGGTTCGGTGCGGCGATGTTTGCCGGGGTGATTGCCGTTAATTTTCGCCACACCACAACTATTCATAACCCCAGGAAGCTTTATGCCTATCACCTCTAAAGACCGCGCCCACGCGCAAGATTTGCTGAACTTCATCGATACCAGCCCCAGCCCGTGGCATGCCGTGGATACCATTACACAACGCTTGCAGGCACAGAATTTTGTGCCATTGGATGAAAAGCTGCGCTGGAAATTGAAAGCAGGCTGTGGCTATTACGTGGTGCGGGGGGCATCGCTAATTTCTTTCAAGATCGGGCTGCAGGCTTTGGCTGATACCGGCTTGCGCATGATAGGCGCGCACACCGATTCTCCCGGCCTGCGCCTCAAGACCAATGCAGCACAGGCCAGTGACGGCGTGGTGCGTCTGGGTGTGGAGATTTACGGCGGGCCGATACTGGCGACCTTTACCGACCGCGACCTGAGTTTGGCCGGACGCGTGAATGTGCGCACGGCACAGGGTTCGACCCAGGGTTTTGAAACACGTTTGGTCAAATTCGAGCAGCCGTTGCTGCGCCTGCCCAACCTCGCCATCCACATGAACCGTGAAGTGAATGAAAAAGGCCTCAAGCTCAATAAGCAAACCGAGTTGCCGCTGCTGTTTGGCATTGCCGATGACAAGCTTTCCGCTGGTGAGCAATTCCTCATTCTGCTGGCTGATACATTGAAAGTGAACACCGCAGATATTCTCACTTACGAGCTCGCTGTGACCGATACCCAGTCCGGTGTGTTCTGGGGGGCGGAGCAGGAATTCATCGCCAGCAGCCAGCTCGACAATCTCGCCTCTTGCCACGCCGCGCTCGCCGCCCTGCTCGCCACGGATACCCCTGCGGCCACCTGCATCGCTGCCTTTTTTGACCATGAGGAAGTGGGCAGCGAAAGCGCTGCGGGCGCGGGCGGCAGTTTTGCCAATGATGTGATCGCGCGCATTTCGCTGTGTCTGGGTCTGGATGAAGAACAACAACATTGCGCGGCGGCACACAGCTTTTTCATCAGCGCGGACATGGCGCACGCTTACCAGCCCAATTTTCCCAACGCCTACGAACCCAATCACCGCGTGCTGGTGAATGCCGGCCCGGTGATCAAGACCAATGCCAACCAGCGCTACAGCACCAATGCGGATACCGCCGCGCGCTTCATCACACTGTGCGAAAGTGCCGGTGTTCCCTGCCAGAACTACACCCACCGCACCGACCTCGGCTGCGGCAGCACCATTGGCCCTATCGTCGCGGCCAGTCTGGGCATCGCCAGCGTGGATGTCGGCTCACCCATGTGGGCCATGCACAGCCTGCGTGAAAGCGCAGGCGTGCAGGATGTGGCCTACATGATCAGGGTGATGAAAGCGGCATTCAGCAGCTGACGCTCAAGCTGCCAGGCTGGAGTTGTTTTCCCGAACAATCGGGGGCATACCCTCCTTCGCGGGACGCATCTATTCGACATTTCCGCGCGCGGGCGGTAGCATCGCACTCCATTTTTTCGGCTCGGCTTCAGGCCGCCCCCGTCCCATGTCTGTTGAAGCTCCCGCCCGCGCCTGCGGCATCGATTTCGGTACATCCAATTCCACCGCAGGCTGGCTGCGTCCCGGCCACGCCCCCATGCTGGCACTGGAAAACGGCAAAGCCGCCCTGCCATCAGCGATCTTCTTCAATGCCGAAGAAAATACCGTAAGCGTCGGTCAGGCCGGCCTGAACGAATATCTGGAAGGTTATGAAGGCCGCTTGATGCGCGCTTTAAAAAGTCTATTGGGCAGCAACCTGATGGAAGGCAAGACCGAAATCCAAGGGCGATCGCTGCCCTACAAGGAATTGCTGACCCAGTTCATCACCGAGCTTAAACACCGTGCTGAAACGGCGGCAGATCGTTCTTTCGATCAGGCTGTGTTTGGTCGCCCAGTGTATTTTGTCGATGACGATACGGCAGCCGATGATAAGGCCGAGGCGACGCTGGCCGCTATCGCCCGCACTGCCGGATTCCGCGAGATCAGTTTCCAGTATGAGCCCATCGCCGCAGCCTATCACTACGAACGCCAGATTGACCGCGAGGAACTGGTGCTGATCGCCGACATCGGCGGCGGCACCTCCGACTTTTCCCTGATCCGGCTCTCGCCGCAACGCATACTGGCAGCCGACAGGCGCGACGATCTGTTGGCCAACAACGGCGTGCACATCGGCGGCACCAACTTCGACCGGCAACTGAGCCTGAAAGGCGTGATGCCCCTACTGGGTTATGGCACCCCGCTCAAGCGCGGCCTGACCATGCCCTCGAGCTACTACCTAAACCTTTCCACCTGGCACACCATCAACCAGGCCTATACCCGCCGCACTTGGGCCGATCTGCAAGAACTGTATTTAGACACGCAGGCGCCTGAAGCCATGGACCGACTGCTCAAGCTGATCCGCGACCGCGCCGGCCACTGGCTGGCGGTGCAGGTGGAAGAAGCCAAGATCGCTCTGTCCGCCGGCGATAGCGCAACCCTGCATCTGGATAGACTCGCACCCGGCATGCGCCACACGCTGACCCGCATCGAGTTTGAACAAGCGTCGGCGGAGTTAGTAGAACAGATCGGCAACACCCTGAGCACCTTGCTGGCAAAAGCCGGCGTGCGTAGCGAAGCGGTGGATACGGTATTTTTCACCGGCGGTGCCAGCGGCGTGCCGATGCTGCGCGAACGCATTGCCGCAATCTTGCCTATG
>JBBQXA010000092.1:0-9928 GCA_038210095.1 Burkholderiales bacterium | reverse complement strand
GGCGGGGCAGGGTGGTGGCTTCGAGGACGCTGAGTATCTGGCTGTCGGTGCACAGATTGCGAAGACTGCCGAAGCGGTCTGGGCCGTCGCCGAGCTGATCGTCAAGGTGAAGGAACCCATCGAATCCGAGTGGCCGCTGATCAGGCCCGAACAGACTATTTTTACCTATTTCCATTTCGCCGCCAGCAAAGCGCTGACCGACGCGCTCATGGCAAGCGGCGCGGTGTGTATCGCCTATGAGACGGTGGAGTTGCCGTCCGGCGAACTGCCGTTGCTGACGCCGATGTCCGAGGTGGCCGGGCGCATGGCTGTGCAGGAAGGCGCCAAGTATCTGGAGAAACTTTATGGCGGACGCGGAATTCTGTTGGCTGGTGTGCCCGGCGTTGCGCCGGGAAAGGTAGTGATACTGGGTGGCGGAGTGGTCGGTGTGAATGCGGCGAAGATGGCCGCCGGGCTGGGAGCGGCCGTGGTTATTCTCGATATCTCGCTCGAGCGGCTGCGTCATCTGAGTGAGGTGATGCCTGCCAATGTGCAACTGATCCTGTCGAACCGGCATAATCTGCTGGAGCAGATTGCCAGTGCCGATCTGGTGATCGGGGCGGTGCTGATCCATGGCGCGGTCGCGCCCAAGCTGATACGCCGCGACGATTTGAAACTGATGCGTCGTGGCGCGGTGATCGTGGATGTCGCGATAGATCAGGGCGGTTGCGTCGAAACCATGCATGCGACCACGCATGAGCATCCTGTCTTTGAGGTTGATGGCGTGATCCACTACGGCGTGGCCAACATGCCGGGCGGCGTGCCACTTACCGCCACACTGGCGTTGACCAATGCCACCCTGCCTTATGTGCTGCAGTTGGCGAACAAGGGCTGGCGCAGGGCACTTAAGGAATCTCCGGTGTTGCTCAAGGGCCTGAATATGGTCGCAGGTGAAATCACGCATCAACAGGTAGCCGAAGCGTTTGGTCTGCATCATATTTCTGCGGCATCTATGCTCGACTGAGTCAGCATGAAATTACTTTCGGTAATTTCGCGTAGTGACTAGATTCAACACAGATGTAATGACAATCCAATCAGAGGCAAACATGAACTACGACATACTCATTATAGGTTCCGGCCCCGCCGGTCAACATGCAGCCTGGCAGGCGGCGCGCATGGGAAAGCGCGCGGCTATTGTCGAGCGCAAGCCGAGAATAGGCGGGGCGGGACTACAGACCGGCACCATACCCAGCAAGGCGATGCGCGAAATGGCTTATCTGGTTTCACGCACCGGGCAGGGTGGCATGCGCCAAGCTCATGTGTCGGATATGCGCAGCCGCGTCGGGATGCTGGCTGATGCGGTGCGGCGCAAGGAGGCGGTGATCGCCCAGCAGGAATCGGTCATCCTGCAACGCCTGCTCAGTTCCGGCGTCGCGCTGATACCGGGCGAAGCCTCGTTTGTCGATGCGCACACGCTGAAAGTCGTCGATGCAGCGGGCAATGCCCGCAATATTTCTGCTGAAGTAATCGTGCTGGCAACAGGTTCCAGACCGCGTCGTCCGGCCAATATTCCTTTCGACAAAAAAACGGTGTTGGACTCAACCTCCATTCTCAATCTGCGCCACTTGCCCGACAGCCTACTGGTGGTCGGCGGCGGCGTGATCGGTTGCGAATTCGTCTCTATCTTCGCCGCACTGGGTGTGCAGGTCAGCGTGGTGGATAGTCATGCGCAGCTGCTGGAATACCTGAGCGGAGATGTGGTTGAGGTGCTGGCCGAAAGCTTTATGGCGATGGGCGTGACGCTACACATGAAAGAACGTATCGCGGAGATACGCAATGAAGAAGGCGGCGCATTGGCTGTGTTGGAAAGTGGCAAGCAACTACGCACCGATGTCGTGCTGTATGCGCTGGGACGCCAGCCCAACAGCGAGGGGCTGGAAGTGGCAAAGGCAGGCGTGGTGGAGCAGGGCGGCTGGATAGATGTGAACGAAAATTTCCAGACTGCCGCGCCGCATATCTACGCGGTCGGCGACCTGATTGGTCGTCCCTCGTTGGCCTCGACCGGCATGGAGCAGGGCCGTGCTGCCGTACTGTATGCCTTCGGTGGCGAGGAGCACGTGATGGCGGAAAATCTGCCTATGGCGGTCTACACCATTCCGGAAATTTCCTATGTGGGCAAGACAGAAAAAGAGCTGATACAGGCAAACATCCCCTGCGTGGTTGGCCGTGCCTATTTCAAGGACAGTGCGCGAGGTCAGATCATCGGCGACGCACAGGGCATGCTCAAGCTGATCGTGGATACGCGCGATGAAAAGCTGCTGGGTGTACATATTGTCGGCGAGCAGGCCAGCGAACTGATACACATCGGTCAATTGGTGATGAATCTGAACGGCACTGTGCGGGATCTAATCGCCAATGTGTTTAACTATCCGACTTTGGCCGAGTGCTACAAGCTGGCTGCACTGGACTGCGCACATCAGTTGAAGCACCGGAATGGCAACTAGAACGGTCAAATGCGGCTGTTACTGAGCTTGCGTTACTCCAGATCAGGGGGAGGGTGGTTTGCCAACTCGCCACAGTGGACTCGATTCGCGTCTTGTTCCGCAAGTGTTTGATCGTTATTAAACAACTTTACTTACAAGGGGATAGGGATTTTTTTCTTATTGGGTTGCTTGTCTTGATTCTGTCCGGACTCCAATGAGGGGGAAGTGGGGAATTTGCGGCTAGAGTCCTTGGCGGCTGCGACAGGGGGGGCAAAGCCTGTTAGAATCGCGAACTCAGAATTTTCTGATTAACTTTAATCATTTGGAGAAGTAGCATGGCTGTTGAACGCACCCTGTCGATTATCAAACCCGATGCAGTTGCCAAGAATGTAATCGGTCAAATTTATTCCCGTTTTGAAGGCGCTGGCCTGAAAGTGATCGCTGCACGCATGGTGCAATTGTCCCGTGCTGAGGCAGAAGGCTTCTACGCCGTTCACGCTGCTCGTCCTTTTTTCAAGGATCTGGTTGACTTTATGATTTCCGGTCCGGTCATGATCCAGGCACTGGAAGGCGAAGGCGCCATCCTGAAAAATCGCGACCTGATGGGCGCAACCGATCCTAAGAAGGCAGAGAAGGGCACGATCCGTGCTGATTTCGCTGACAGCATCGATGCGAATGCAGTACACGGTTCTGACGCTGCAGAAACTGCTGCCGTTGAAATCGCTTATTTCTTCCCCGCAATGAGCGTCTACTCGCGTTAATTTACGTTTAGCTAGATGAAGCAAAACCTCCTCGATTTTGATGTGCAGCAACTGACTGCCTGGTTTGCGGAACACGGTGAAAAACCGTTCCGCGCCAAGCAGGTGCTGCGCTGGATATACAAAACCGGGGAGTCCGATTTCGACGCGATGAGTGACCTTGCGGTTTCTCTACGCGAAAAACTGAAGCAGATTGCCTGTGTGCAAGCGCCGAAAGTAATGCGCGATGAACTGTCCGACGACGGTACGCGCAAATGGCTGCTGGACATGGGTACGGGCAATGCGGTGGAGACCGTATTTATCCCCGAGGAAACGCGCGGTACCTTGTGTGTGTCATCACAAGCTGGTTGTGCGCTGGACTGTTCATTCTGCTCTACCGGCAAACAGGGCTTTAACCGCAATCTCAGTGTGGCCGAGATAATCGGCCAGTTGTGGTGGGCAAATAACCAGCTAGGCAAGGATGCCGACGGTAATTGGCGCATTAGCAATGTGGTGATGATGGGCATGGGCGAGCCGATGCTGAATTTCGATAATGTGGTGAGCGCGTTGCGCCTGATGCTGGATGATCACGGTTACGGCCTGTCGCGTCGTCGTGTGACGGTTTCGACTTCCGGCATTGTGCCCGCGATGGACAGGTTGCGTGAGGCGTGTCCGGTGGCGCTGGCGGTGTCGCTGCATGCGTCCAACGATGCCCTGCGCGATGTGCTGGTGCCGGTCAATCAGAAGTATCCGCTGGTGGAGTTACTTGCGGCATGCAAGCGCTATTTGGAAAAGGCGCCGCGCGATTTCATTACGTTTGAATACGTATTGCTGGACGGCGTGAACGATAGCGAGCAACAGGCGCGTGAACTGATCCGTTTGGTGAAAGATGTGCCCTGTAAATTCAATTTGATTCCGTTCAATCCGTTCCCGCAGACCCATTATCAGCGCTCGAAGCCGGAGGCAATACGTCGCTTCCGCGATGTACTGATGCAGGCGGATATTGTGACCACGATACGCAAGGTGCGCGGGGATGATATTGCGGCGGCGTGTGGTCAGTTGGCTGGTCAGGTACAGGATAAAACCAAACGAACTACCCAGCGTTTAACCGAGGTGCATTAATGAAAAAGTTTTCCGTTCTGTTGCTCCTGTTTTTGTCCGCTTGTGCCACCTCTTCGGGGAGCAGCTCCGGCTCGCGCGCGCCTGTCGATGGTCGTGCTGCGGCGATTGCCAAGGTGCATACCGAATTGGCCGGGATGTATTACGGACGTTCACAGTTGGGCATTGCGTTGGCCGAAACCGAGAAGGCATTGCAGGCAGATCGCGATTACGCCCCGGCCTATAACGTGCGCGGATTAATTCGCATGGCATTACGCGAAGACAAAGAAGCGGAGGAAGATTTCAAGCTGAGTTTGAAGCTGGACAAGGACGATTCCGAGGCGCATAACAATTACGGCTGGTTTCTGTGTCAGCGCGGCAAGGAAAAAGACTCCATCGCGCATTTCATGGCGGCGTTGAAGAACCCGCTGTACACCACGCCGGAACGCGCTTATCTAAATGCTGGCGTGTGTTCGCGGAAGGCGGGCGAGCTAAAGGATGCGGAAGACTTTTTGCAGCGTGCCTTGTTGGTGCAGCCGGGCAATATGCAGGCATTGTTTGCGCTGGCTGAGCTGAATTTTTCTACGGGGAATTACACCGCCGCGAAAAAATATTTTTCCGGATTTTCGGGGCGGGTCGAGGAGCTAAATGCGGAGCAACTCTGGTTGGCGGTGCGTATTGAACGCAAGGTCGGCGACCGCAACTCGGCGGATAGCTTCGCAGTGCAGTTGCGCAGGCGTTTTCCGGATGCGCCTGAAACCAAATTTCTGATGCAGGGTGAATAATGGAAGAGAAGAACAAAGATACTATGGTGAAGAGCGAAGCAGGGTCAGAGCCAGTGCCAACATTGCCGGGTGCCGCACTGCGCGAGGCGCGAGAACGACAGGGGTTGAGCGTGGCGGATGTTGCAGGCCAGACCAAGCTGGCACCGCGTCAGGTTGAGGCGCTGGAAGCCGACGATTTTGCGCATCTGCCGGAGATGGCTTTCGTGCGCGGATTTGTGCGCAGCTATGCCAAGATTCTGAAGCTGGATTCGCAGCCCTTGCTGAGTATGCTGCCACTGGCAATTACGCAGGCTATGCCGAAGGGGGCGCGTTCATCGGTTGAAGCGCCTTTCCCAGATGCCCACTCCCCGCGTACACAAAATTTGCTCTGGTTGGGGGCTGCACTCTTGTTGTCGGTGGTGGTGGTGGCTTTCGTTGTGTGGCATTACACCTCACCGCGTATCGAGAACTCTTCCGAAACGGTGCATCCGGTCGAGATGGCAATTACTTTGCCACTAGATGCTCGCGTTATTTCGGCTTCCGATGCGGTGGAGACTGAGGATATTGCAGCAGATGCAGTTGTGGCAGAGCCTGCTTCTCCGCCAGCGGAGAAGCTTGTGCCAGTGTCCAAACCAGAACCGGATGTCAAGCACGCTCCCGAGATCAAGGCTGCACAGGACACGGCTAAGCCTGTGCCTGCCACGCCCAAGGCGGCTACGGTCAAACCGACGATACCGGACGTGATAGCAAGAACGGTGCAGGCCGCGCCAGTCAAGGCCGCGTCCTCCCCGTCGGTTGTCAGCACTCCGCCGACTGCAAGTGCCAGTCGCAAGACCGTATCGGATGCATCGGGACCGCAGTCTTCCTTGCGTCTGTCTTTTACTGAAGAAACTTGGGCCGAGGTGCGCGATGCAAACGGGAATGTAGTTTTTTCGCAAATCAATCCGGCCGGCAGCGCGCTGAACCTCACGGGAGCGGGGCCGCTTACGCTGGTGGTTGGGCATGCCAGCACGTCGAGCGTAGTCTACAAGGGTAAGACGATCGACCTGTCACCCTATATTCATGCCAGCAGCGATGTGGCGCGTCTGACTCTGGAATAAGCATGAGTGCTGCAATCGAACGCCGTCCGTCACAACGGGTCCAGATAGGAAGTGTCATGCTGGGCGGGGGAATGCCTGTCGTGGTGCAGTCCATGACCAATACGGATACCGCAGATATCGGTGCGACGACCAAACAAGTTTACGAACTGGCGCAGGCCGGTTCCGAACTGGTGCGCATCACGGTGAATACGCCGGAAGCAGCTGCTGCGGTGCCCGCGATTCGCAAGCGCTTGGATGCTCTGGGGTGCTATGTGCCATTGGTCGGCGACTTTCATTACAACGGACATCGCCTGCTGACCGATTATCCCGAGTGCGCACAAATGCTGGCTAAATACCGCATTAATCCCGGCAATGTCGGGCGCGAGCGAGCCGAAGATGATCCCTTCACCATCATGATCGAAACCGCGATACGTTACGGCAAGCCGGTACGCATCGGGGTGAACTGGGGTAGTCTGGACCAGAAAATCGTGGTGCGCATGATGGACGAAAACTCGCGTCTGGCCCAACCCAAGGACGTGAAAGAAGTCACCCGCGCCGCATTGATTACCTCCGCACTGGAAAGTGCAAAACGTGCCGAGCAACTGGGCATGCCGCATGATTGCATCGTGCTGTCCTGCAAGGTCAGCGAGGTTCAGGATTTGATCGCGGTGTACCGTTCGCTGACGCAGCAATGCGATTATGCGCTGCATCTCGGTTTGACCGAGGCGGGCATGGGCTCCAAGGGTATTGTTGCCTCGACCGCAGCACTGTCGGTGTTGATGCAGGAAGGCATAGGCGACACCATCCGCGTATCGCTCACACCCGCACCGGGCGGCGCGCGCACCGAAGAGGTTGTTGTCGCGCAGGAAATATTGCAGACCATGGGCTTGCGCGCGTTCGCGCCCATGGTTACCGCCTGCCCCGGCTGCGGACGCACTACCAGCACGGTGTTTCAGGAGCTGGCTCAGAACATACAAGCGCATTTGCGTGAGCAGATGCCGCACTGGCGCAAGCAGTATGAGGGTGTGGAGAACATGACCGTGGCGGTGATGGGTTGTGTGGTGAATGGTCCCGGCGAAAGCAAGCTGGCGAACATCGGCATCAGCCTGCCGGGTACAGGCGAAACGCCCGCCGCACCGGTTTATGTTGACGGCGAGAAGGCGATGACTCTGCGCGGCGAAAACATCGCTACCGAATTCGTCCAAATCGTGGACGATTATGTGGCAAGAAAATATTTGAAGAGGTAAATGGTGAGTGGTGGGTGGTGAATGGTGAGGTTTTCACTTGCAGCTGACTACGTTTGACTCACTGATTTGATTATGAGCAACGAAAAATTACAGGCCGTGCGCGGCATGAACGACATCCTGCCGGAAGAGGCAGAGCTTTGGCTATGGTTCGAAGAGGTGGTGCGCGACTGGCTGCACAGCTATGGTTATCGCAATATCCGCATGCCGCTGGTCGAACCGACTGCGTTGTTCAAGCGAGCCATCGGCGAGGTGACCGACATTGTCGAGAAGGAGATGTACAGCTTCGAGGATGCGCTCAACGGCGACCACCTGACGTTGCGTCCGGAAGGAACAGCTTCATGCGTGCGCGCGGTGCTCCAGCACAATTTGCTGTATAACGCGCCGCAGCGTTTGTATTACAGCGGTCAGATGTTCCGCCACGAGCGTCCTCAGAAGGGGCGCTATCGCCAGTTTCATCAGGTCGGTGTGGAGGCGCTGGGCTTTGCCGGTCCGGACATGGATGCCGAACAGATTCTGATGTGCGCGCGGTTGTGGCGCACACTGGGCATCCACGATGTGACCCTGCAACTGAACACGCTGGGCGATAGCGCGTCGCGTCATCGTCATCGCGATAAGTTGATCACCTATTTCGAGGGGCACAAGGACTTGCTGGATGCCGATGCGACGCGCCGTTTGCACAGCAATCCGCTGCGCATACTGGACAGCAAGAATCCCGCGATGCAGGAGATTATCGCGGGTGCTCCCAAGCTGATGGACGAGCTGGACGAGGAAGCCTTGCAGCATTTCGAGGCGGTGCAGGCGATACTCAGGCGCCATCAGATCGAATTCGAGATCAATCCCCGTCTGGTACGCGGGTTGGACTATTACAATCGCACGGTATTCGAGTGGGTTACCACAAGGCTGGGCGCTCAGGGTACTATCTGCGCTGGCGGACGTTACGACGGACTGGTCGAGCAGATAGGCGGTAAACCTGCTCCGGCGATGGGTTTTGCGATGGGCGTGGAGCGTCTGCTGGCGCTGGTGCTGGAAGACGGCATGGCCTTACCCAAGCCAGAGCTGGATGTGTATGTGGTGCATCAGGGCGAACTGGCGGCAGAATTGTCTAGTCAGGTAGCGGAGCAGTTGCGCGATGCGGGCCTGAAAGTGTTGCTGCATTGCGGCGGAGGCAGCTTCAAGTCGCAGATGAAGAAGGCGGATGGCAGCGGTGCTCGTGTGGCAGTTGTCATTGGTGACGATGAGGCGCAGGCGAATGAAGTCAGTATCAAGCCGATGCAGGGCGGTGAACAACAGCGGGTGGGCGTGCATCAACTAATTGTAACAATCAATAACATCATCAAGTAAAAACGGAGTGCGACATGGCGGCATTGGATTTGCAGGAACAGGAACAAATAGACGCAATCAAGGCGTGGTGGAAGGAAAACGGCAATGCTCTTCTGGGCGGCTTGCTGGTTATCGTTATCGCATTTGGTGGTTGGCGCGTCTGGCAAAATTATCAGGCCGGGAAGAACGTTGAAGCGGCAACGCTGTACGCGGAATTCACACAGCAGCTGGCGACCAATGATGCCAAGCGCGTCAACGATGCGGCAGATGCGGTGATGAGCAAATACGCGAATAGCGGCTATGCGCCGCGCGCCGCGTTGCTGGCAGCGCAGGTTAACGAAAATATCAAAGACCTGGCCCATGCCAAAACTCAGTTGCAATGGGTCGTCGAGCATGCCGGCGAGGCATCACTGAAAGATGTGGCGCGCCTGCGTCTGGCCGCAATATTGCTTGATGAGAAGGGCTACGACGAGGCGATGAAATTGCTGAATGCGGCCCATCCCGATTCGTTCAATGGCTTGTATTCCGACCTGAAGGGTGACGTGCTGAGTGCGCAGGGCAAAAATGAGGAGGCCCGGACGGCATACAAGCTGGCCTATGAAAAAACGAATGAGTCGAGTATGTATCGCAATTTGATCCAGATGAAAATGGATGCGTTGGGAGTCGCAAAATGATTTCAAAACACCCTTTCCTGCGTCATGGTGCCAAAGTTGTGTTGTTATCGGCACTGCTCACCCTGGGTGGTTGTGAAACGGTAAAGGGTTGGTTCGGGACGCCGGAAGGAGTTGTCAGGCCAGCTGAACTGGAAGAACTGGCTGCGAGTGCCAGCTTTAAGGAACGCTGGCATGTCAGTCTGGGCGAGTCGGGTGCTAGCCTGTTGCAGCCGGCAGTGACCGATGATGCCGTTTACGGCGTGTCGTCCGATGGTCAGCTGACACGCGTGGACAGGATTAGCGGTAAAAAGATTTGGAGTATAGATAGCGACATCAAGGTAAGCGGCGGAGTCGGTGCCGGTGAGGGATTGGTGTTAATTGGTAGCGAAAAGGGCGAGGTGCTGGCCTTTGACCAGATGGGCAAGCTGCGTTGGAAAAGCAAGGTTTCCAGCGAAGTGTTGAGTGTCCCTCAGGTAGATGATGGCGTAGTGGTGGTGCGTAGCGGTGACGGACGCATTGCCGGACTGGATGTGGTGGATGGAAAGCGCTTGTGGTTGTATGAGCATGC
>JBBQXA010000091.1:0-9951 GCA_038210095.1 Burkholderiales bacterium | reverse complement strand
GCCTTTGGCTTCGCCGCCAAAAGCTTTCGACAACACCATAGTGATCGCCGCTGTAAGCGTGGTTTTACCATGATCAACGTGACCAATCGTTCCAACGTTTACGTGCGGCTTCGTACGTTCAAATTTGCTCTTTGCCATGATGGTTCCTTATCAATGTCAAAAGTTAATAATAAATACAATAATCTTGGTGCCCATGGCGAGAATCGGACTCGCGACCTCTCCCTTACCAAGGGAGTGCTCTACCACTGAGCCACATGGGCAAATCTCTGGAGCGGGTGAAGGGAATCGAACCCTCGTCGTAAGTTTGGAAAACTTCTGCTCTACCATTGAGCTACACCCGCAGCGCTCCTTCACGCAACAGCCCCATGCACGCTGCTACCATAATCCAACTTGAAGCATAAAACAAAACTGGTGGAGGGGGAAGGATTCGAACCTTCGAAGGCTGAGCCGTCAGATTTACAGTCTGATCCCTTTGACCGCTCGGGAACCCCTCCAAATTGAGCCCGCAATTATGCCGATCCTGAAACCCGATGTCAAATCTTATTGACATCCTTTTGCAATTTACACGCTTTAGGAGTGCAGATTCATTCCACCCGGTAAAGCGCCGACTGTGCATGCGCCTGCAAACCCTCTCCCATCGCCAATTCGGAGGCAATGGCACCAAGTCCACGAGCTCCTGCTCGAGAAACCTGAATCAGACTGCTGCGTTTCTGGAAATCGTACACCCCCAACGGCGAGGAAAAACGCGCCGTACCCGAGGTGGGCAATACATGATTGGGACCCGCACAATAGTCTCCCAGAGACTCAGAGGTATAACGCCCCATAAAGATTGCGCCCGCATGCCTCAAACTCGGCAACCAGCTATCCGGTTCTTCGACCGACAATTCCAGATGTTCCGGCGCAATACGATTACTGATCGCACAGGCCTCCTGCATATCTGTCACATGTATCAATGCACCGCGATTCTCCAGCGCAACCCGGATAATGTCCTTGCGTGGCATTTGCTCCAGTAGACGATCCGCACTCTGCGCCACCGCCTCAATAAATCCAGCATCGGGCGACAGCAGAATTGCTTGCGCCAATTCGTCGTGCTCTGCCTGCGAGAACAGATCCATTGCAATCCAATCTGGATTCGTCTTGCCGTCGCAGATCACCAGAATTTCCGAAGGACCAGCAATCATATCGATACCACAGATGCCAAATACGCGACGCTTGGCAGAAGCCACATAAGCATTTCCCGGACCCACGATCTTGTCTACACGAGGAATGCTTGCAGTCCCATAAGCCAGAGCCGCAACCGCCTGCGCCCCGCCGATAGTAAATACGCGATCCACGCCAGACAACCATGCCGCAGCCAACACCAATTGATTTTTCACACCATCCGGCGTCGGCACCACCATGATCAACTCGCCCACTCCCGCAACCTTAGCGGGTAGCGCGTTCATCAGCACCGAAGAGGGATACGCCGCCTTGCCGCCGGGCACATATAGCCCGACGCGATCCAGCGGCGTCACCTGCTGACCAAGCATCGTGCCATCCTCATCGGTATAGCTCCATGAGGCTTGCACTTGCTTCTGATGGTAAGCCGTCACTCGCTGCGCCGCCTTTTCCAGTGCAATACGTTGCGCATCAGGCAATCCCTCGAATGCCGCACGCAATTCTTCGCGCGGCAATTCCATCGCCTTCGCATCGGGCAACGACAGTCGATCAAATTTTCGCGTGTATTCCAGCACAGCCTCATCGCCACGCTTCTTCACGTCCGCCAGAATTGCGGCAACGGTGGCTTCCAGTTTTTCGTCGGCAGCTTCTTCGAAGGCCAGCAGCGCATTCAACTTTGCATCAAAGTCGGATTGCCTGGTAAATAGTCGTGTGATGTTCATTCTCAATATCCGCAATAACGTCGGGATGAATCCCGACCTACTTATTCACCGCGCCAGCAAAAGCATCCAGCATGGGCTGAATCACCGCATGCTTGAGCTTGAGTGCCGCCTGATTAACCACCAGTCGCGACGAAATGTCAGCAATATGCTCGACTGCTTTGAGGTTGTTAGCCTTCAACGTACCGCCACTACTGACCAGATCGACGATGGCATCGGACAAGCCAACCAGTGGTGCCAGCTCCATAGAGCCATACAACTTGATCAGATCGACGTGCACGCCCTTAGAGGCAAAATGCTCGCGCGCAGTCTGCACATACTTGGTCGCCACGCGCAAACGAGCGCCCCGCTTCACTGCCGACTCGTAATCGAAGCCATCAGATACCGCCACCATCATGCGGCACTTGGCAATATTCAGATCCAGAGGTTGGTACAAACCCGTACCGCCATGCTCGCTGAGCACATCCTTGCCCGCCACCCCCATATCGGCCGCACCGTACTGCACATAGGTCGGCACATCGGATGCACGCACGATGATAAGCCGCACATCGGCTCGATTGGTCGGCAAAATCAGCTTGCGCGAAGACTCCGGATCTTCCAGCGCGGTAATACCAGCCGCTTCGAGTAGCGGCAGGGTCTCTTCAAAAATACGTCCCTTGGATAAAGCGATGGTAATCATAATCTGGCTTTCCGTTTCCCTTCCTCCCAGTCCCTCTCCTGCGGGGAGAAGGTGGCACGCCAGCGCCGGAGAGGGTATTTATTTATTCCGGCGCTTCTATTTTATTCGACGAATTTGGGCGCCCAGCGCCGACAGTTTCGCCTCGATATGTTCATAGCCTCGATCCAGATGGTAGATGCGATCAACCACGGTCTCGCCCTGAGCGACCAGGCCAGCGATCACCAGCGAGGCCGAGGCACGCAAATCGGTCGCCATGACTGTGGCCCCCTCCAGCTGCGCACAGCCCTTGATCACAGCGGTATTTCCCTCAACGTCAATCTGAGCACCGAGGCGACGCAACTCCTGTACATGCATGAATCGATTCTCGAAAATCGTCTCGACCACGATAGAACTTCCCTCCGCTATCGTATTCAGCGCCATGAATTGCGCCTGCATATCGGTCGGGAAGGCCGGGTACGGTGCGGTACGCAGATTCACCGCCATCGGGCGGCGCGTCATCTCCAGTTCAATTCGATCACCGGACACAACGATCTGCGCACCCGCCTCGCGCAACTTGTCCAATACATTGTCCAGAATATCAGCCCGCGCCTCGGTCAGCGCAATCTTACCGCCCGTAGCAGCTGCTGCAACTAGGAAGGTACCGCTCTCGATGCGGTCCGGCATGATGCGATGCGATGCGCCATGCAGCGCATCCACACCAGTGACAGTGATGGTATCCGTTCCATCACCCACGATTTTGGCTCCCATTGCGCGTAAACAAACGGCCAGATCAATCACTTCCGGCTCGCGCGCGGCATTCTCCAGCACGGTCACACCCTCGGCCAGTGCCGCTGCCATCATCAAATTCTCGGTACCGGTAACGCTGACCAGATCGAAGCAGATGCGCGCACCCTTGAGTCGTTTGGCCGTCGCATGAATATAGCCATGCTCGATGTGTATTTCCGCCCCCATCGCCTGCAAGCCTTTGATATGCAGATCGACCGGACGCGAACCGATAGCGCAACCGCCGGGCAGGGACACGCGTGCCTCACCGAAACGAGCTACCAGCGGCCCCAACACCAGAATGGCCGCACGCATCGTTTTTACCATGTCGTAAGGCGCCTCAAGCTTATCGACTTGAGCCGCATTGAAGCGAGTCAAGCCTGCCTCCGCCACCACGCCCACCCCCATTTGCTGAAGCAGCACCTCCATGGTTTCTACATCATGCATGTCCGGCAGATTACTCAGACACAGATCATCCCCCGCCAACAGGCTCGCACACATGATGGGCAGAGCGGCATTCTTGGCACCAGAAATCCGTACTTCACCGTTAAGTCGATTACCGCCCTGAATAGCTAGTTTTTGCATGACGCGTCCCGATCCTGCCACTCCTGCGGCGTAAAAGTTTTCATCGACAGAGCGTGAATCTCTTCCCGCATCCGGTCACCCAATGTTCGGTAGACCATCTGGTGGCGCTGAACGCGGCTTTTTCCGTCAAACTCGGAACTGACTACGACGGCCTCGAAATGTGCACCGTCCCCGTCCACCGACAGGAAATCAGTCGGCAAGCCTTGAGCGATATTGAGCCGGATGCTTTCCGGCGTGACCGTGGGAGTACTCATGAATTTATTCAGATTGTAGGTTGCAACTCGCCAACGAAGCGGGCCCGATGGCAGTCGAAGTCGCGCATGATACTAAAAACCGGAAGGGATGTGCGGACTGAGAATGCCGCACGCTTGAAAAATCAGGCTGCTTCCTGCGGCAACAGGTCTGCAACACCATATAGTTCCGCCAGACTGGAAAGTCCCTGCGGCATCCCGGTAACACGCAAACTGCGCTTATTCTGCTGCACCGCACGGGACCAACCCAGCAGCATACTCACGGCAGAAGAGTCGACCGTTTCTACTTGGGAAAGATCTACCAGCAAATCTTCGCTCGCCAAATACTGTACGCCCGCATCAAACAAACCCGGAACCGTCTCCATGGTCAGGCGACCGCGCACCACCAGCCGCCCATCCTCGCGCGCAATCACTTCGATCCTTCCTTGTGCAGCGCCAAATTGGCGGCACTGGCATTCTTGTCCGACAATACCTTGATCAATCCGGCAATACCATTCTGCCCAACTTCGGCATCAAAAGTACCGCGATAACTCATCACCATACTGACCCCGCCGATAACAATATCAAAAGCCTTCCAGCCTTCATCGCGCTTACGCATCTCATAATCGACAGAGATCGACTGTCCACCCGGCTTGTTAATTGCAGTCCTTACCTTCGCCTCAGTGGCATCCGCCGCCATCTTGAAGGGCAGCACCTCTATCGTCTGATTACGATACTCGGACAGCGCTTTGGCATAAGTACGCACCAACAGGTCACGGAATTGAGCCACCAGCACAGTTTTCTGCTCGGGAGTGGCCGCGCGCCAATGCTTACCCACCGCCAACTGAGTCATGCGCGAAAAGTCGAAGTGCGGCAATACTTTGGCATCCACCAACTCCAGTATCTTCTTCTGATTCCCTGCCTGAATATCCTTATCCTGCTTCACGATCTTCAAGACATCCTGCACCACGGCAGAAATCAAAGCGTCAGGCGCAACCACCTCCGCCCGCGCACCGCCGACCACAAATAACAGACCCATCAAAATTCCGAGCAAACCCTTCATATTTCAGCACTCCTCAATTATTTAGCCGGCTCCTCGGCCTTGCTGTACAAAAACTTGCTGATCAAATCTTCCAGCACCACGGCAGACTGCGTCATCTTTACCTGATCGCCGTTTTTCAACATCTCTTCATCACCACCAGGAGCCAAACCGATGTACTGTTCACCCAACAGCCCCGAAGTCAGAATGTTAGCAAACGTATCCTTCGGAAACTGATAACGCTTGTCCACACTCATCATTACTTTGGCTTCGTAACGCTCAGTATCCAGTGTGATTCCGGTCACTCGCCCGACCAGTACACCAGCACTTTTGATCGACGCCTTGGGCTTCAGTCCGCCGATATTCGAAAAATACGCATGTACTTCGTAGGTCTCGGACACGTTATAGGTGCTCAGGTTCCCCACTTTCATTGCCAGCATAACCAGAGCGGCGATACCCGCCACCACAAACATACCGACCCACAGATCAAGCGTTGTGCGTTCCATCGTTTACTTCCCTCCGAACATCATTGCAGTCAAAATAAAATCGAGCATTAGAATCACCAGCGACGAAGTAACCACCGTGCGCGTCGTTGCGCCGGAAACACCCTCGGCAGTCGGGGGCGCATCATACCCCTCGAACAACGCAATCACCGTTACTGCCGTTCCGAACACAAAACTTTTCAGCACACCGTTCATGATGTCTTCGCGAAAATCCACAGCAGACTGCATCTGCGACCAAAACGATCCCTCGTCCACGCCAATTTGCATCACGCCCACGAAATAGCCGCCGAACACACCCACGGCACTGAATAGCGCCGCCAGCAACGGCATCGAAATCACGCCCGCCCAGAAACGGGGAGCCACGATACGCGCAATCGGATTTACCGCCATCATTTCCATCGCTGAGATTTGCTCGGTCGCTTTCATTAGTCCGATTTCTGCGGTCATCGCCGAACCGGCGCGACTGGCAAATAGCAACGCGGCCACGACCGGGCCCAATTCGCGCACCAGACCCAGCGCCACCATCACCCCCAAGGCCGATTCCGAGCCGTAACGTTTAAGCGTCTCGTAACCTTGCAGGCCCAGCACCATACCGACGAACAGCCCCGCCACGACGATGATGATAAGAGACATCACGCCAGTGGAGAACAACTCCTTGATAGTCAGATGAAAACGGCGAAAGCTGCTCCCCGAATACAACAAAATTAGAAAGAAAAAACGCGTTGCCCTACCGATACGCCACACCGCATCGATACTACCGCGCCCTATTCCTCTGATGGTTTTAGCTACTGGCATAGTGTTAGGCTCGCAAATTCAAATCTTGACGGAAATCTCCGCCCGGATAATGGAACGGCACGGGGCCATCCATCTCGCCATGCACAAACTGGTGCACAAACTCCCTGCCTGAAGCGCGAATCTCATCGGGCGTACCCTCTGCCTCAATCACGCCATTGGCCATAAAATAAACATAATCCACTATCTTCAACGATTCCTGTATGTCGTGAGTGACGACGATAGAGGTCGCCCCCAACGCATCGTTCAGACGACGAATCAAATCACCCACCACCGACAGAGAGATTGGATCCAAGCCGGCAAATGGCTCATCGTACATGATCAACATCGGATCGAGCGCAACGGTGCGCGCCAGCGCAACGCGGCGCGCCATTCCGCCGGACAACTCCGAAGGCATCAGGTGATGCGTCCCGCGCAGTCCGACCGCATGCAGCTTCATCATGACCAGATCATGTATCAAATCCTCGGGCAAATCGGTATGTTCGCGCATCTGGAACGCCACATTGTCATACACCGACAAGTCCGTGAACAACGCACCAAACTGGAACAACATGCCCATCTTGCGCCGCATGGCATACATCCCATCCTGATCCAGCTCGTGCAGCATCTGCCCTTCTATTTTGACGCTTCCGCTGGTCGGCTTGAGCGCGCCGCCTATCTGTCGCAGCAATGTGGTCTTGCCGCAGCCAGAAAGCCCCATGATGGCGATCAGCTTGCCCTTGGGAAAGGTCATATTGATGCCCTGCAATACAGGCCGCTTGCCGTAAGCAAAATTAAGGTCGCGAATTTCAACCAGCGCTGGTGACGTCAAAGTTTTGTAATCCTAAGTGTTTCAGGGGGTGGCATTCTAAACTACCGTGTCTGCAATTCTCAACCGCCAGACAAAAATAAAAAACCTTGCGTCTTCAAAATGTTGAGCTTGCGCGCCGTTACCGTTATGCTCAACACCCACGAGCAAACCCAGATGAGAACAAGTTGAGCCCCCTATCGACCCGTCCCAGCCTGATAATTGTTGATGACGACCCTCTGATACGCGAAGGATTGGCCGTCGCCTTCGATGAGGAGTTTACTGTCCACCTTGCCGAATCGCGCGCCACCGCAATCGAGCAACTGCGCCAGTTGCGCACCCCTCCGCGGTTAGCGCTGATTGATCTGGACCTACCGCCACTTCCGCATCGTCCGGATGAAGGCTTTCACCTGATTGCCGAATTGATCGCCCATAGTCCGGATATCAGAATCTTTGTTCTATCCGGTCAGGATGATGAGGAAAATGCGCGCCACGCGCGCGCCTTGGGCGCGATGGACTTCATTGCAAAACCCTGCGCACCGGAAAAAATCCGCAGCCACTTTGCAACAGCGCTTCGGATACAGGAAGCCAGCGTCGACGAAGAACACCCCGCCCCCTCTCTGGGCATCATCGGTCACAGTCCAGCAATTCAGGCCTTGCGCAATCAAATCATCCTCTATGCCCCGATGCCATTCCCAGTGCTCATTGAGGGAGAATCAGGATGCGGAAAGGAACTGGTCGCCGCCGCATTACAACACCTCTCACCTCACCCGGATGCACCATTCAAGGCGCTCAACTGCGCCGCAATTTCCCCGACACTGATTGAATCCACCCTTTTCGGCCATAGCAAAGGAGCCTACACCGGCGCAAGCAACACGCAACCGGGCTTCTTTGAAGATGCCGCCAACGGTACGCTGTTCCTTGATGAGATTGGAGAACTTCCCCTTGAGCTACAGGCCAAGTTACTGCGGGTTCTGGAGAATGGCGAATATCAACGCGTCGGCGAAACCATTACGCGGCAAAGCACCGCGCGCATCGTCGCCGCAACCAATCGCAATTTGCGCGATGCAGTTAAAGCGGGAACCTTCCGCGACGACCTCTACCATCGCCTGAACGTATTCAGGATTGTCGTTCCACCGCTACGTGAACTGGGTACCGACAAGCTGATTTTGCTCAATCACTTCCGCGCCCAATATGCACAGCAACTCAATCTACCGCCCTTCGAACTTCATCCTGCGGCCCTGGAGCACTGGGAAAATTACACCTTCCCCGGCAATACCCGGGAACTGCGCAACATCGTCATCCGCCTGTCCACCAAATATCCGGGGGCAACGATAGTCACGAAACAACTGGATGACGAATTCGATCCCCTGTCCGCCAACGCCTTTAATACAGGCGCATCAGACAAGAGTAACGATACCGGACAAGCACACTACGTGACCGAAATTCGGGCTGAAAATTTCAATCTGGATCGGCATTTACTCGAACTGGAATTAAACTACATCAACGCGGCGCTAGAACTTACCTCAGGCAATATCAGCGAAGCGGCCAAGCTGCTGGGCATCAACCGCACTACGCTGCACAGCCGCATTGATTCCCACGAAAAACACAACCCATAGGATCCCGACATGTATCTTCATCATTTCGGACTGAACGAACCTCCATTCAGGATTACGCCAGCCACGACCTTCTTCTTCTCCGGTGCCAACCGGGGCGAAATTCTTGATGCGCTGATCTACTCCCTGAGTGAAGTTGAGGGAATTATCAAGGTCAGCGGCGAAGTGGGCAGCGGCAAGACCATGCTGTGTCGCATGCTGGTCGAGCGCCTACCCCATTACATCGAACCCATCTATCTCGCCAACCCCAGCCTGTCACGCGAAGAAATGCTATACGCAATAGCGGACGGATTGGGGTTAAAAATCGACGGCGAGCGCGTCGGCATCATCATGCACAGCATTCAAGAAAAACTGGAGGAACATGCACGCATGGGCAAACGCGTGGTCGTACTGGTCGACGAAGCCCATGCCATGCCGGTGGAGACTCTGGAAGAATTGCGACTGCTCTACAACCTGCAGGTCGGCGATTTCAAATTGCTGCAAATCATTCTGTTCGGCCAACCCGAATTGAATGCCAAACTTGATCAACCCAACATGCGCCAACTCAAGGATCGCATCGTCCACCACTTCAACATGCAGCCGATATCGCGCGATGCACTGGAAAGCTACCTGATGTTTCGCATGCGGGCTGCGGGCTACCACGGCCCCAATATCTTCTCATCGGCAGCTATTAAACTGATCGCAAGCACCTCCGAAGGACTGATACGCCGCGCCAATATTCTTGCTGACAAATCACTGCTTGCCGCATTCGTCGAAGACACGCACAACATCGAACCGCACCACGTTCAGGCCGCAATGCGCGACAGTGAGTTGAAAGTACCCCGCTCTGTACCCAACAAAAAAGTGCTGGCCGGCAGCGCAATCTCTGCACTGCTGCTAATTGGCCTCTCCGCCTGGTGGTGGCAAAATGACTCTGCCACGCCCAATTTGCAGTCGCCCTCCGAACTGACATTACCAGCCTCGTCCGATACAAGCGATATTCTGGCGGTAGAAAATGAGTCTGCCAAGACAATGCCCCCTGCGGCCACGGAAGCGACTCAGCGCCAACCGAAAAATCCGCCCCCGACAACAGGAAGTCTGT
>JBBQXA010000090.1:0-10249 GCA_038210095.1 Burkholderiales bacterium | reverse complement strand
AGGACGTGCAACTGGCCTGCTATGCCTACCAGATCGGCGCGTCGGAAGCGGCCTTTGTTGCACTGGATAGCAAGGTGGATGCCGTGCAATCGCCACACGACATGAATGAACTGGTGCAACTGAATGTAGAGCGGTTGGAGGACATATTCGCGCGTCTGCACGAGGGCGCGGTGATGCCCGCACATGGTGCGGAGAAAGTGTGTGGCTATTGCGAGATGCGCGGCTTATGCCGTCACGGAAGCTGGGAGGTGGCACATGGATAACCATACCGCACTCGATCCACAACGCAGCGTGGTGGTCGAGGCTTGCGCGGGCAGCGGTAAGACCTGGCTGCTGGTATCACGCGTGGTGCGGTTGCTGCTGGACGGCGTGCCGCCCGGCGAGATACTGGCAATTACTTTTACGCGCAAGGCCGCACAGGAGATGCAGGCGCGACTGCGCGACTGGTTGTATGAACTGGCCTCCAAGGATGACGATTATGTGCGCGAGTTCCTGCGCTTGCGCGCCGTGGACGAAGCCGATATAGAGCGTCTTCTGCCCAGAGCACGCAGCCTGTATCAGCAATTTTTGCTGACCCAGCCCGGCATCACCATCAGTACTTTCCACGGCTGGTTCATGCAGATACTGCAACGCGCGCCACTGAATTCGGGGATGGCGGGTGGCGTGCAACTGGTAGAGCAGACCTCGGCCTTGCGACAGGAGGCATGGCAGATGCTATTGGATAGGATGCACAGTCATTCTGAAGCGGCGGATGCGCAGGCGATGCTGATACTGTTCGCGGAGTTGGGGCTGAGCAACACCGAGAAGCTGCTGTTCAACTTCCTTGCCAAGCGTAGCGAGTGGTGGGCTTACACCTCAGTAATTCCTTCCAATGTGAGCGGGGGAGAGGGGGCATTGGCTTTTGCGCTGGACAGTTTGCGTGAAGAGTTGAATGTGGATTTAAACTTCGATCCGGTTGCAGATTGGGGTATGTGCGGCAATGTCGAAGAGAGCTTTTTCGCTTTCGTGCGCCAGTTCGCCAGTAACGGCACCGATACCCAGCAGGGAAAGGCTTCCGAACTGGAACGTGGCTGGACGGACACGGCAGAGCCATCGCGTTATGCTCAAGTGCTGCCGCTGTTGTATACCAAGGCGGGTGAGCCGCGCAGTTTAAAGCCGACCAAGAAGCAGGATGCGGAAGCTTTTTTGCTGACGCGCGCGGCGCTGTTCAATACCTTGCAGGAAGTGCGCGACACGCTGGCAGAGCAGCAGGCTTATCGCATGAACGAGGCGGCATTGCGTTGCGGTGTTGCGCTACTGGAAACCTATCAGGCGCTAAAACAGCGCCAGCAGATGCTGGATTTTGGCGATTTGGAATGGCGGGTGTGCCAGTTGCTCAACGACAGCGACCACGCCGAATATTTGCAATACAAACTGGATAGCCGTTACAGCCATGTGCTGTTGGACGAGTTTCAGGACACCAATCCGCTGCAATGGCAGATATTGCAATCCTGGTTTGCCGCCGCCGATGCGGTCGATTCCAGACCCACGGTGTTCGTGGTCGGCGACCCCAAGCAATCCATCTACCGCTTTCGCCGCGCCGATGCGCGCCTGTTCGGTGTGGTGCGTGAATTTTTGCAACAGCATTACGGTGCGCAACACCTGACCCAGAACATGACCCGCCGCAACGCCCCCGCCGTACTGGATGCGGTCAACGGCGTGTTCGATGGACTGGTGGAGTACCAAGGATTCGAGCGGCATGGTGCGCACCAGCAAAACCTGCCCGGCTACGTTGAGGTTTTACCTCTGCCGCAAATGGCAGAAGCTGAACAATCCGCGCCCCTCAATCCGCAATTCTCGACGCTGACTTTACGCGATCCACTGACTGAAGCTTACGACGAGCGCGAAGAATCCGCGCGCGAACTGGAAGCTCAACAGTTCGCCGCCAAAGTGAACGAGATTGCAGGCAAATGGCAAGTCAACGACGAGGGCAGGACCCGCCCCGCGCAATATTCCGACATCATGGTGCTGGTGCGCAGACGTACTCATTTGCGTATTTACGAAGATGCATTGCGCAATCAAGGCATACCTTGTTTGACCTCGCGTCGCGGCGGCCTGTTGGAAACGCTGGAAGCATCCGATATACAGGCACTGCTGACTTTTCTGATTACCCCCTTCGCCGACCTGCAACTGGCTCATACGTTGCGCACGCCGATCTTCTCGTGCAGTGATGAGGATTTGATGGTGATTGCAGGAACGAGGAGCGAGGTGCTAGCCAATGGTGCGGAGCTGCTTGGTCCATCCTCCAGCCCCGTCCCTCTATCCTCCTGGTGGTCGCGCTTGCAACAGTTGGCTACCAGCGAACAGGCGTCGCCGCAGTTAGTTCGTGCACACCGTCTGTTGCAAGGCTGGTTGAAGCAAGCGGACAAGTTGCCGGTGCATGATCTGCTGGATCGAATTTATTTTGAGGGCGATGTGCAGAAGCGTTATGCGGCGGCGGTACCCGAAGCGCTGAGTGCGACGGTGCTGGCGAATTTGCAGGCTTTTATGGAAATCGCGCTAAATGTTGATGCGGGACGCTATCCCAGCTTGCCCGGATTCCTGCGTGAACTGGGTGAGATGCGCAAGGCGGACGACAGCGAGTCGCCGGATGAAGGCAAGGTTGCGCATGCGGGCAATGCACTGCGCATCTACACCGTGCATGAATCCAAGGGGCTGGAAGCGCCCATCGTCTGGCTGTTGGATACCAATGCAAAACCGCCAGTAGATAGAGGCTACGACGTGTTGCTGGACTGGCCCACCGCCAGCCCGCGTCCGACGCATTTTTCGCTGTACGGCGACAAGGCCAGCCGGGGGCCAACGCGTGAACATTATTTCGAGCAGGATGGACAGCTTGCGCAACGCGAAGACCTGAATCTGCTTTACGTCGCGATGACGCGCGCGAAACAGGCGCTGCTGGTCAGCGGTAACGGCGAGCGCAGCGAGGGGCTGTGGTATGACCGCATCGCCAATGCATCGCCACAAGCTGTTGAGAATCCGTTGCTGAATGCGCAGATTGACGCTACACCTTTGGCTGGAACGTCCACGACTATACAAGTTGATCCCCGATTGACGCAGGCCTTACCTGTCGGTAAACGCAAGTCTTTATTGAGCGCACAGCAACAGCGCGGCATCTGGTTACATGCGCTGATGCAACACCTTGCTCCAGCCTCGCCCCTCGCCCCTATCCCGCAAGCGGGAGAGGAGAGTATTTCGGCGATGGAAGAGCTACGCCAACTCTGTAGCATTCCCGTCGCCGAGTTCGACGACCTGCTGGAGCAGGCGCACAAGCTGTTAGCGCAAGCGCAACTAACGCGCTTCTTCGATCCGCAGCAATACCGCGATGCTGCCAATGAAATGGCTTACGTTAATGCGCAGGGCGAGACCAAACGCATAGACAGGTTGGTGGAATTTGACGATGAGGTGTGGGTGCTGGATTACAAATTCGGCAGTGAAGACGTCTCGCGCCACAGCGCACAACTGGATGAATACCACAGCGCGATGCAATCTGTGTATGCAGGAAAACCGGTACGCTGTGCGCTGGTGTTTGCGGATGGAAGGTTGACTGAACTTTTATGAGTGACGTAGACAGGCTGGCAATCTAGTCGCGTCCCCGCTATATTCGCAGGCGAATTGGTAAATACTTACAAAATTACGCATCAAACGGAGTTTGAACATGAATGAAGATTTGAAGGGTGGAACGCGTGCACATAATCCGGATCTGGACTGGAACTTGTTGCGCGAGACGATATTGATGCTGGAATTGTCTGCGGGGCAGATCGAGCATGCGATGAAGGATAGCAACACTTCGGTGGAAGTATTGACCGATAGTTTTACCAGCATGGCGGGGTATCTGGGCTCGATGTCCGACGTGATGGATAGCCTGCCGGATGACGGAGATGCGGGGGAGAAGAAGGCCGAGATGCAGCGTATGGCGTTGAATGTGACCGGTATGGTGCAGCAGTCCATTATCGCGTTTCAGTTCTACGACAAGCTGACTCAGCGTCTGTCGCATGTTTGCCACAGCTTGGCATCCATGAACGATCTGGTTGCTGATCGCCAGCGTTTGTACAGCCCGAGCGAATGGGTGGCGTTGCAGCAAAAGATACGTAGCAAGTACACCACTGCCGAGGAGCATGCATTGTTCGAGGCGGTGATGGAAGGTGTGCCAGTGCAGGAAGCGCTGGATCGTTATATGAATGATATGAAGGATAAGGGCGACGACATCGAGCTGTTTTGAGCTTGGTGCGGCGGGGTGGCGTAGTCCATATGTTGCATTGGTTCGCTACCTTCATCCCGTCCGGCGGACGATGCTACCCATCTCTGTTAAGATACGCCGCTATTTAGCTTACGTCTTTGTCCTATGTCCGAACCTATTTCCATGACCCCCGTTGAACGCCGAGCCAGCTTTGGCCTGGCGGGTATTTATGGCCTGCGCATGCTGGGCCTGTTCATTATTCTTCCCGTGTTTGCGTTATACGCCGAGCATCTTCCCGGCGGCGAGAGTCACTTGCTGATGGGCGTCGCACTGGGTGCGTATGGCCTGACCCAGGCGATTTTGCAGATTCCCGCTGGCTGGCTGTCTGACCGTTACGGGCGCAAGCCGATTATCTATATCAGTCTGATACTGTTTGCGTTGGGCAGCTTCATCGCGGCTTCGGCAGATGATATCTATTGGGTGATCGCTGGTCGTGTGGTGCAGGGCGCGGGTGCGCTGAATGCGGCTGTGATGGCATTGACTGCCGATCTGACCCGCGAGGAAGTGCGCACCAAGGCGATGGCAACAATAGGGATGACGATAGGCATCACCTTCTCGATCTCGCTGGTGTTGTCGCCGATGCTCAATCATGTGCTCGGTGTGCCCGGCATCTTTGCGTTGACCGGTGTGCTGGCGCTGCTGGCGATTGCCGTGGTGCGCTTTGTAATTCCCGATCCAAAAATTACGCGCTTTCACAGCGACACCGAGGCCGGGCACGGTCACTTCGGCGAGGTGTTGCGCAATAAGGATTTGCTGCGGTTGGACTTCGGCATTTTTTCGCTGCACGCGATTCTGATGTCGGTATTCATGCAAGTGCCCTTCATCATGCAGGCCGATGGGCTTGATGTCTCGCAGCATTGGCATATCTATCTGCCGGTAATGCTGGTGGCGTTTGCGTTGATGGTGCCGCCCATCGTGATTGCCGAGAAGAAGGCGAAGATGAAGCAGATATTTATGGCTTCGATTGCGCTGGCTGCTGCCGCGATGCTGTTGTTGATGTTTGCGCAGCATAGCTTGTGGGGTGTGGCGATTGCCTTGCTGTTGTTCTTCACTGCGTTCAACGTGCTGGAGGCCACACTGCCTTCGATGATCAGCAAGATCGCCCCCTTGCACGCCAAGGGTACGGCGATGGGCGTATACAGCAGTGTGCAGTTCCTCGGTGCTTTCTTCGGCGCGGCAGCGGGCGGTGCCTTGATGCAATTTGTGGGCGGCAATGCGGTGTTCGTGTTCAGTGTCGTGTTGCTGTTGTTGTGGCTGGTTGCCGCATCCGGTATGACGCCTCTGGCAGCAGTGCGTACCCGGCTTTATCATTTGTCTGAAATGGATGAAGCGGCTGCGGTAGAATTGCGCCGGCAACTGTTGCTGCTCTCCGGTGTACGCGAGGCAATGGTCGTGGCCGGCGAAGGTATGGCCTGCCTCAAAGTGGATATGCAGGGCTTCGATGAAGCGGCGGTAGAACAACTCGTGATGAAAGGAGCATGACATGTCGGTAAATAAAGTAATTCTGATAGGCCGTCTCGGCAAAGACCCCGAGACCCGTTACATGACTAACGGCGAGGCCGTGACCAATGCCACGCTGGCAACGTCCGAGAGCTGGAAGGACAAAAGCGGCGAGAAGCAGGAAAAGACTGAGTGGCACAATCTGGTGTTCTATCGTCGTCTGGCCGAGATCGCGGGTGAATACCTGAAGAAGGGCTCGCAGGTCTACATCGAAGGCCGCATTCAGACGCGCAAGTACACGACCAAGGAAAATCAGGAGCGTTATATCACCGAGATCGTGGTCAACGAGATGACCATGCTGGGTGGGAAATCCTCCGGCGGCGGCAGCTTCGAGGTGGTAGAGAATCAGAGCGCACCGCAACGTTCCGCCGCCCCTGCCCGCGCGGCAGCTCCGGCGCGTCCCGCTCCAGCGGCAGCACCGGCGAGCTTCGACAATTTCGACGACGATATCCCTTTTTAAGGTATACATAGTTTAGTAAAAGTACAAAGCAAACAAAAGGCCAGCGCAAGCTGGCCTTTTGTCGTTAGAGGGAGATACTCAGGCTGACAGAGCGAAGAAAACCGTTTTCGTTATTTGAAAGGGTGAAGCCCCAGCCGTTTAAGATCGACCAGACTTCCGGCCCGTATTGGGCGTGGTTACGGGGACGTATCCATTGTTGGCCATTCTGCTCACTGGTGTCGGTATGCCCGCACTGGTATTTCGCACAGAATGCCTTGATGGCGTTTTTGGTCGGCCCCAGTTCCTGTGCGAAACGGCCCTCCCAGTTCAGTTGCGGGGTGTCCTGATGGCGCAACGGTTTGGACTGGCTGGTTACATCCACGCCCTTGCTTACTTCGGTTACGCTGAGCGCGCCAATTTCTGCCCATCCTTTGCTTAGGTAAAAGTGCGGGGTGCCTTGTTTGAGATCGTAGAGGTAGGCCACATTGTTGTCGCGGTTAAACTCGACTACATGGTGATTTTTGAATTGCATGATGCAGGCGTGAACGTTCTGCTTGCCTTCCGGAAGTTTGGTAATCAAACCTTTGGCTAGCCGGCGGAATTTGTATAACTCCATGTTGCTGATATCGAATGCATCCGTGCCCAGCGCAAAGTACATGCCGGTCAGGTCTTGGCTATAGAGGTCCCAGAGTTGAAAGCGCCGGGAGTTTTTTTCATCGTCGCATAACAATGAAAAAAAGCCCTTGAGCAGATGACGCTTCAGCCAGTGTGCAAGAAGGTTGCGGGCATCCTCGCTGCATTGCCATTGATGGCTGTTTTCGGGCAGCCAGGGGTTGCCCCAGAGAGCGAGGGAAAAGTCCCTGAGGCCGATGCTGGTCTTGCGATTAGTGCATAGCGCAAAACGATTCAACAGCAGGGTCAGGCCTGTTGCGGCGTAAAGACGATAGCTATGCAGTAGCAGCAGGATGCTGTCGAGATTATCCTTGAAGGCATCATCATCCATGCTTTCTATCGTCTTGATCGGGGTCATCACCATTTGCCGAACCAGCCAGGAGGCGGTGCTGATGTCGAGTTGCGCGCACAGTTCCTCAAATGCCGACCAGTCACCCTGAAATACCAGATTTTCATAGGGACGGCAGGGATCTTCGCCCAACAGATTGGGGTGCTGCGATAAGGTGATAACCCAGTCTGGGGTGTATCCGGGTGACAGGAGCAAATTGAGGTGATTCCTCAAGAAGGTTCTCAGCGCCTCCCAGTTGGCGCGACCGGCGGGTGTGGTTTCAGATGCGTACGGGTCATAGGAAAAATAGCAGGCCTGTAAGCCGTGATAGAGCTTGCGCAAGGCGGTCGGTCGATTGGCATATCTTCCAACATAGAGAAGCAATTGTTCGAACTGTTCGCGGTTGTCGATCAGGCGATAGTTATCGGCGTCCAGGGTCTGTGTGCAGCCGTAGCAAACCAGTCGTATCTGGCGCAGGCCTTTGAGGTAATTATTTTGTTGATAGGCGCGCAGCGCTTCTTCGATGGTGCTGGATGAGTTTTCATCCAGTTGTGCCGTGCCGCCAACCCATTCTCGCAGCTTGGTGCGCTCGCCCAGCATTCGAACCGAGTCTCCGGGACGTAGGCGGGAGAGCGCAATCCGGTTGAGATTGTTCAATGTCCTTTTAAGCTGATCCAGTACATCCATGGTGTCAGATTCGGCAGGAGCCAAAGTTGCCGCGTGGAATGCCGTTTAGGGCCGCGCGCGGTTCATCCAGTTGGTAAAACTCGAGGCGCAGTTCGATTCGACGGCTTTCTTCAAGTGACGCCTTGGCCGAATTGAAGGAGTAGCCGCCCACCAGAAACAGATCGCGCACCTGTTCCTGTTCTTCCGGATTAAGGAAGTGCTGTTGGTCGCGGGATGGGGAGAGCAACACGCATAGCACGCGCTGGCTGCGCTGCAGGCTGAGATTTAGATTCAGTAGGTAATCGCCGCGCTGATCGGCGAAACCTTCGGCAACGATGCGCTTGATCCATTTCTGGCCGAGTTGGTCGCGGGATACGGACAGGACTTCTGCGACGAAGCGGCTCAGATATTGGGCTTGTTCGCTGGAAAGGCGTGAGCTACCGGTATCGAAGCGGGCGCGGTCGCCAAAGTCGATAACATTCCGGTTTTTGTCGATGGAGATACCCGGATAGTCCTGCGCGGCTTTTTCGATTCTGGCCAGCAGTTCATCAATTTCCTGTTCGCGTTGCGCCTTCTGCTGTTCGGTTTTTGCCTTCTCCTGATCGCCTGCCGAGACTTCGTCGGTGACCGCCAGCAGGGCTACGCTCATCACCAGCAGGAACATGACCATCAGGGCGGTCATCAGATCGGCGAAGGAAATCCAGAACGGTTTTTCGCCGTCGTCTTTGTTGCGGCTGCCGAGAATCAGATATTTATTGATCATGAGAATCTCTACAGGCTGGTCGCGGCATCAAGAGTGCTTTCCAGTTCCTGCACGCCTTCGCGCAACAGCTTGACGGAGTCTGACAGGGCTTGGTGGAAATCGCGATTGGCTTCGCCTACCGCCTTAATCATGCCTTCGCTGAAGGATTCATGCGCTTCGCTGATGACGACGGAGACCTTGGCCAAATAGCTGTCCGCTTCTTTTTGTGCGCCGACCAGTTTGTCGGTGGCCGCTTCAATGCGTTTGAGCACATCGCCTGACATGGAAGCATCGCGTTTTACCTGCTCGACCAGCAGTTGCAGGGAGCCGACCATTTCGATCATGGAGTCGCGCGCCGAGTTGTAGTCGGCCAGCATGCCGTTCAGGCTCTTGGATGCAGAGGCGACAGCACCGGCAGCCTGGGTGAGCTGACCGGCGACGGCGGCAGATTTGTCTAGCGTGGCGGTGACGCCCTGGCCGGCCTTGGCAAAGTCTTTGGCGGCCAGATACAGGGTGTCCGCGCCGTTGTTAAGCTTGGACATGGATTCGCCGGTGGTATTGCGCATCGCCATAACGGCGGCTTTCATTTCGCCGACGGCTCGGTTGACGCCGTCTACCATGGCGACGATTTGCTCGCTGAATTGCCCCACGATGTTCTGGCTTTGTGTTGCCAGATTCTGTTGATGCTTCGCGCTGACATCGGTCGCTGAGCGTACCTGGGCGCTCAGGCCTTCAATTACTTCGCCCATGCGTTCGGAAAGCAGGGCTAGTGTGTCGTGCAGTTTTTCCTGCGTATCATTTTGGGACTGGTTGGAAGTCAAACGCATCTGTTCGACGAATTCGCCGAGTTTGTCATTCATGATACGTTGCCTGGATTCTGCGGCTGCAATCGATTCTGCCAGTTGTTCCGCCATGGCGGCGCTGTTGCGCTGCCCTTCGGCTCCGGCATCGGATGCCATGCGTTCTAGCGTGACCACGGCGGCTTGCAGAGCATCAATAGTTTGCTGCTGCATGCTGTTGATGCCGGTGATCTGGCCGCCGAACAAATCCTTCATCTGGCGACTGAAATTTTCGAGTACGCCTGTCAGCATGGTTTGGACCGCCGAATCCTGAGACTGGTTTACATTCTTCAATGCGTTGGAGATCTCGCTGAGCGGGCCTTGTAGGCCTTGCTCGATGCTGGCGGCAATGCGATCGCCGAGGGCTTGGGTGCCGGTATGAGTGGCGGCAATTTGCTGCTCAGTCAATTCGGTGAGTATCTGTTTCAGTTCACCCTTGAGCAGACCGGCGGTTTGTACGGAGGAGGCTTCCGATGCCTTGACTAGCCGCGCAAGGTACTCCTCTCCAGCCCCGCTCACGAATAAACCATCCAGCAGTTGCACCAGCTTTTCAACCTTGGCATTCAGGCGGGCAGTAACCAGCTTTTCGATGAAAGTGATAATCATCGCCAGTGTGATGGCCGCGGCGGATACGAGGAAGGCTTCGGATACGCCATGCAAAAGCTGGGTCAGGCTGGCGCGCACGATGACTGGGTTTTCGGAAACGGCAAAGGATTGCAGCCCGAGCAACAGGCCATAGAACGTGCCGATGATGCCTATGCCGGTAAACAGTCCGGGCAGGTGTTTG